>JBGOUV010000541.1:0-3660 GCA_041477815.1 Terriglobia bacterium
AGCTGCAGCACCACGTCTTTGGTGGTGTGGGCGGCCAGCACCTCCATGGGACGCTTGCCGTCGATCGGCATGAACTCCGCCTGGTGGTTGTGGAATCCGGCGCGCAGCCCCTGGGGCTTCATCTTTTCGGCGCCCTGGTTGAGAAGGTCGGCGACCCCTTTCCAGCCATCGAGACCGTCCACTTTGCCGGCGCTGGCCATGACGATGAACTTGCTCCCGATGATCTGGTTCAGGTCGATGGCTTTGGAGAGGTTCTCCGGGGCGAACGACGACGCGCCGTTGTGGGTGGAATAGCAGCGGATGCCGAGATCGTCCAGGAGCTGGCGGACTTCCTTGGCGTAGTCGGGCGTCCAGGAAAAATAGGGGGAAAAGAACTCGACTCCTTGGTAGCCCATCTTGGCTACCGCGCGGACCGTGCCCATCAGGTCCTGCTTCAGCTCGTCGCGGACCGAGTAAAGCTCCAGGCCGACCGGAATGCGCTTGCCCCGTACCTGCGCGGACGCACTGCGCGCCGCCGCGGTCAGGGCGAGGAAGCAACGGCGAGAGAGGACACGGGGTGACGTCATAGTAATCAAACCATACCACGCGCCGGGCGGCCATGGTTACGGGGCCCCGGCCTGAAAACTTGACTCGTCGACGATACGATCTCTTGGGCAAGGACTCTGGAGCGGCTTATTGAGTTGCTATGAGACCGAATTCCGGCCGCGTCAGACGGCGGTCCGGGCCGGGCCACGGCCCCCGGGCGGCGATGCGGGCGCGGCCGGTGCGGCTCAGGTCGCGCTGGTGGGCAATGTAGTGGAGATTGGCGCCGCCCGCGATCAGGCCGCCCCAGAAGCTGGCGCGGAAGCCGCGCCACAGGCGGGTGACCAGGCGCCGGGTGGCGTAGCCGCGGCGCATGCATTCGAACAGGGCCAGCTCCAGCTCATCGGGCGAGAGCCCCTCGGGCTGGTAGAGCAACTGGACGCCGTCCATGCCGCCGAGGATGTCGCCGTCGACCAGGCGTCCGGCGTCGCGCAGACCCTGGTGGAAGGGGGTGCCGGCAATGGGGGAGGCCAGCGAGAAGACCGGGACATCCACGCCGATGTCGTGGACCAAGTTGGGTAGCTCGCGGACATACTCGGCGGTGTCGCCGTCCAGGCCCACCAGGAAGATGCTCATCACCGTGATCCCGTGGTCGTGCAGCAGCCGGAGGCGGCGCTTGTATTCGGACACCTGGTTGTGACGCTTGTTGGCGGCGCCCAGGCTGGCCTGGTTGAGACTCTCCAGGCCGATGTAGAGCAAGCGGCAGCCGGCGCGGCCCATCAGGCGGGCGGACTCCGGAGTGATCGTATCGATGGAGGACTCGGTGCCCCAGTAGCGCTTCAGCGGGGTCATGGCCTCGCAGAGGTCGTGGAAGTAGTGGCGGTCGGCGCCGAGGTTGTTGTCCCAAAACGTAATGTAGCGGCGGCCGGGCCAACTCCAACTGGACGGCACGGCGAGCACGTCGCGCACCACGTGGGGGATCGGACGGCGGCGGTAGGGCAGGCGAATCTTGGAGAGAATGCAGAAGGAACAAGTGAACGGACAGCCGCGGGTGGCCTCGTAGACGGCGCGGTTGGTGAAGTCGGGCTCGACCAGGTCGAAGCGGGGAACGGGGAGGTCGCTGAGGTCGGCGGGGCGGTCGGCGACGTAAAGCGGCTCCAGGCGGCGGCGCTCCAGGTCGGCGATCAGGCGCGGCAGGACGGGCTCGGCTTCTCCTACTATGACCGCGTTGGCGGCGTCGCGGAAGTAGCCGGGATTCAGGGTCGCGTAGAGGCCGCCCACCAGGACCTTCACGCCGCGGGCGCGGAATTGGCGGGCCAGGTCGCGGGCGCGCGGGGCGGCGAAGTCCATGGCCGACAGGAAGACGGCGTCCACGTCGAGCCGGTCCGGCTCGGCGTCGCGGACCATTTCGTGGATCACCTGGACTTCCCAATGGTGCGGGAGCAGCGCCGCCAGGTGGATGCCGACATAGGGCGCGGCGCCGCGATCGTAGCGGAGCCCCAGGGGGACTCGAGCCGCGTCCGGATGGTCACGCCCCTTCCAGTCGGGGAAGCCTTTCGGACGCCAGGCGACGACTACGGCAACGCGCAAGTCTCCCCTCGCGGAATGGCTCTCTTGGCCTCTGGCGGAGGCTCGCGAAGGTCCCAAATGAGGCCGGTCCACGAGAGCATCTTGAGCATGTAATAGGTGCCATCGAACTGGTACCAACGGAAGCCGGCGCGGGCGGAGGCGGGAAAGAAGTGGTGGTTATTGTGCCACCCCTCGCCGAACAGGACGAATGCCAGGAGGATGCTGTTGGAGGAGAGGTCCGGGAGGTCGAAGGGGCGGTTGCGGTTCTGATGGCCGAGGTAGTTGAGGGCGGCCGGACCGTGCAGCGTGAGCAGGATGATGAGGGCCCAGGCGGAGGCCAGCATCGTGTAGCCGCCGATCCAGTAGAGCAGCGCAGCCAGTCCGACGCCCGGGATGGCCGACCAGCGGTGAAACCACATCAGCTCGGGGTAGCGGGCCAGGTCCGGGGTAGCCTTGAGGATTTCCGCTTCGGGGCGGCCGTCGTCGTCGAGCAGGTGGCCGAACCAGCACTGCCACCACCCGCGCTTGGGGCTATGGACGTCCTCATCGGTGTCGGAGAACTTGTGGTGCAGCCGGTGCCGGCCGCTGAAACCGATGACATCGGCGAAGAATATGGACCCCATCAGGGCCAGGACGAACTGGAAGGCCCGGCTGGTCTTGAAGCCGCGATGGGAGAAGTAGCGGTGCATGCCACCGCACAACGCCAGCGTATTGATCAGGTAGAGGATGCCCAGCGCGATCCAGTCGCGCCGGTGAACGCCCGTGAAGAACAGGGTAAACGGCAGCAGGTGCACGATCAGGGCGAATCCGACAATGGTGTGTTTTTCGTAGGCTTTTGGAATCATGATGAAGTGGTGCGCAGGGCTTCGGACCAGGGCCGGCGGGCCGCGGCAGGAGCCTCGCGGAGGTCCCAAACCAGTCCCAGCCAGGCCAGAGCCCGCAGCATGTAATAGAGGATGTCGATCTCGTACCAGAGAAAGCCGGATCGGGCGGCGGCAGGAAAGGCGTGGTGATTGTTGTGCCAGCCCTCGCCGAACATCAGCAGGGCGAGCCAGACGTTGTTGGAGGAGCGGTCGTTGGTGTTAAAACGGCGGTTGGCGGCCTGGTGGCCGAAGAAGTTGACGGCGGAGGCGCCGTGTACGGCGATGAGGCAAACGGTCAGGCAGTAGCCGGCAGCGAACATAGTATAACCGCCGATGGCGTAAACCGCGCCCGCCGCGGTAAAGGCGACCACCGGGTAGTAACGGTGTAACCAGAGCAACTCGGGGTAACGGGTCAGGTCACGAGTGGCGTCGAGGATCTCATCCTCGCGGTAGCCGTCATCGAGCAGACGACCGAGCCAAGTGTACCACAAGCCGCGCCCGAGGTCGTGGATATCTCGTTCGGTATCGGAATGGCGGTGGTGGAGGCGGTGGCGGCCGCTGAAGCCGATAGGGTCGCCGAAGAAGCTGGTGCAGAGCAGGCCGAGGAAGAACTGAAAGGCGCGGCCGGTCTTGAAAGCGCGGTGCGCGAAGTAGCGATGGTAGGCGGCCGTCACCACAATCATTCGGACGAAGTAGGACCCGATCG
>JBGOUV010000540.1:0-3672 GCA_041477815.1 Terriglobia bacterium
ACCAGCCCCGGTCCATCAGGATCTTGGTCACGGCCAGGAAGATGGCCGTGTCGGAAAGGCCGGCGCGCACGCCGATCCAGTAGTCGGCCTTACAGGCGGGCGCGTTATAGTCCGGGGCGATGGAGACGATCTTGCCGCCGCGCTCCATGATCTCGTTCAGCCAGTGCGACTCCGGCATCTTGTTTTCGATCAGGTTCTTGCCCACCTGGATGGTGAGCTTCGAGAAGCGCAGGTCGTTCATGTCGATGTCGGCGGTCTGGAGGCCGTGGACGAAGGGTTGCCCCGGCGCCTGGTCGCCGCGCCAGGTATATTCGGACCACTCGCGAGCGCCCCGCGCCTCCTCGGGCGTGACGCCGCGCACCTTGGCGTCCAGCAATCCCAGCATGTTGCCGAACCGGAAAATTCCAAACTTGCCGATGACGCCGTGCAGGGGCAACGACGAGCCGAACTTCATGGTGCGGGTGCCGGCGCCCTCCCAATGCTCGAGCATCTCCTCGGGATAGCCGTCCCCCAGCAGACGCTTCTTGCCCGTCTCGCCGCTGTACGCCTGGGCGATGGCCTGCAGGCCCTTGGCCGCGTACTTGGAGGCTTCGTCCCAACTCACCTTGACAAAAGTGTCGTTGCCGCGATCGTCGAATTTGTACTGGGTCCGAAGCGCGGGCGTGTCCGACAGCGACGGGAAGCCGGCGTCGGCCCAGTCCTTCCACCCCTTGCGAATGACCGGACCCTTCAGGCGGTAAGGCCCATAGACACGCCTCTGGAACGTGTAGCCTTTGGGGCAGCCCCGCGGATTCCAGGCCACCGTGGCGTGGTTGCCGTAGAGGTCGGCGTAGCGCTGATGATCGTAGTTCTGCTCACTCCGTATCATGACGCCGTTGCGCACGAAGGCGCGCATGCGGCACATGTGGGTATCGTTCGGCGCGCAGACCCAGGTGAAGGTCCGGTCGTAGCGGTACTGGTCGCGATAGAACTTTTCCCAATTGCGATCGGGATAGCCGGCCAGCGGGTTATCGACCTGTGTAACCTTCAAGGCACAGCCGGTAAAGGAGGCAGCGCCGAGCGTGCCCGCCACGGTGGTGAGGAATTCACGACGTGATATGTTTCCCATTTTCGTTTCTCCGCTGCGTCATTCGGCCAGCGCGAGATCGTGCCAGATGGTGACCGATTTCTGGCCGTTCCGATCGCCCGCCTGCCCGTCCCACACGGCACAACCTACTCGCACGCTCCGGCCGGGGCGGAACTCCACATCCCCTTTGCCGGCGGCGGCCAGCGGGCGCTCGAAGCTCACCCGCCACATGCCGTCCTTCCAAACACCCTTGCCGCGCACCGCCTGCCCGGCCAAGCCCTGCGATTGCAGGGTGCCGAATCCCTTGGCGTGGAGGTTCTCGACCGAGCCGTTCCGATGCGGGTCCGAGATCAGATTGCCGGCGCCCCAGCCGCCGTAGAACTTGGGGTCGCGGTCGTCGAGCTTCGAAGGGGTCTGTGACGCGGCCGTAGGTCCTAACTGCTTCACGGCCATGTCGAAGCTCATCATGGCGCGGGGATAGGGGTCGGCGTGGGTGACCAGGTCGTTCTCCCAGGCTGCTTTCCACATCCAGATATTCACCACGCCTGCGGCATCGCCCATGCCGAAGAACGGCGGGTCGGCGTCTCCCGAGAACTGCACCGCCGCGCCGTCGCCGAAGGTGGCCACGTGGGCCTGCTCGCGGTTATCGACCGGGTCCCGCCAGGCCAGTTCGACAGCCAGTTTCTGGCCGTCGTGAGCGGCGCGCACCTCGACGCCCTCCACGCGGTCATCGCGCCACCACAAAGGCATCAGGGCGATGTAGGTAGGCTCCACCTGGTCCCAGTTGACGGGCCATTGGCCCGCACGTTTTGCGGTGATCGTCCGCCGCTGTTGGACGACGCGTTCCTGTACGCCGGGCTTGACCAGGGAGCGGACAAAATGGACCACCGCCCAAAGATCGTCGGGGCCCTTGAACTCGGAGTTGGGCATGGCCGAGCCGGGCATGCCGCCCAGGATGCGCGTGGCCAGGTCACGGAGCTCCACGCCGCCCTTGAAGATGCCCTTCGTGAAGTCGCGGGGATAGGCGCGGAAGCCGAGGTCGTCTTCCATCTTTTGAGACCCGTCGCCGCGGCCCTCGGCTCCGTGGCACTTGGCGCAATAATCCTTGTAGACGATCTTGCCGTGGGTGATCACCTCGTCACTGGAGGCGGCGGGAGCGGGCAGCTCGACGGGCCCGCCGACCTCCAGCACGTAGGTGGCGGTTTCCTCCGCCTTCTGGGGGGACATCTTCTGTTCCACGAGCCGCATCACCTTCCCCCGGTGAGTCAAGGCTCGGATGTACCGGACCAGGTCCCGGCGGTCCTGCTCGGGAAGGTGTGCCCACGGCGGCATGGCCGATCCGGGCATCCCCCGGCTGATGGTGCGAAACAGGTCTTCATCGGTGGGGACCCGGTTGTCGGTTGATACCAGCAGGAACTTGCCCTGGCTGAAGTCTCGGGGCCGCGGGTTGACGAGGTACGCCGCCTTGCCGTCTCCGAAGCCCTCCGGCCCATGGCAGGCCGAGCACTGCTTTTGAAAGATCTGCGGGGCTTGCCCGAACTTGCCGGCTACGACGGGCAACCCGGCCTGTCCGGACCCGCCGCGCTGACGCACAACCAGCCAGCCCACCACGCCCGCCACTACCAAACCCACCATCACAGCGGTCCGATTCATCTCCGACCCTCCCTCTTGGGCCTCACCGGGGCCCGATTCAGGATTTCCAGACCTTCTGGTCCGGCACTCTGGACACCGCCGGCGATCGCCTGTCGAGACCGCACCAGCCCGGCCAGCGTGTTGGTTTCGAAGAACTCTACCAGCCGTTGCCGTACCGGAAGCCAGGACTCGTGCAGCGCGCAGGGATGCTCGTCCAGGCAGGCGCGGTCCTCCAACACGCAGTTCTGGAGCACGTCCTGCCCCTCGATGCACTGCATCACGGCCATTAGACTGATCCTTTCGGGAGCCAGCGCCAACTCATAACCGCCGCCCGTGCCGCGGTAGGAACGCACCAGCCGCCCGCGCCGGAGCTGCTGCAGGACCTTGCCCAGGAACGGGGCTGGAATGTCTTCCTGTGCGGCGATGTCGCGCGCCCCGGACAGCTTGCCCGGCGGCTGGCTGGCCAGGCAGGTCAAGGCTCGTATTGCGTAGACACACGGCCGCGAAATCCACATCTGCGACAAGTCCGGCGGACTTCTGCATCCGCAATTCTGTTTATGCTCCACTTCGGTTCTGGAGGCAATCGTCGGTTTGTCTCAACTGGTGTGACAAATGACTCGGTGGCGCCGAATCACCAGTTGGTCCGCTCGAGGAACGTACGAGGCTCGTAGGTTTGGCCGCGCGCCAGCCGGCCGTCCTCTCGCCGGCTGGCCCACAGCAGTACCGGTCCCAGCAGGGCCCGGACCGACCTGGCGAACGCACCGAACTCCTGCTCCACCTCCCGGCGCAGCGTCCGGATTCGCTCGCTGGCCGCCTGATTGGTCTTCTTGAGACGCCGCTCCATCGCCCACAGAGCGGCGTTGTATCCGGTCCTTAGCGCGCGCGCCTCCTCCTCGAAGCGCCGCCGGATGCGGGGATCGGGATCGTGGCCATAGCGCTTCCACCCCTCGAACATGGTGCGGCAGATCCGGAAC
>JBGOUV010000267.1:0-9833 GCA_041477815.1 Terriglobia bacterium
AGCGTGTCCAATCCGAAGTTGGTGCCGAGGTCCGGGGATTTCACGTTCTGGCCGAAGCGGGTCCAGCCAAGCGTCCCGTCCACCAGGAAGTTGGGCGAGACGGTATAGGTTTGCCCGATACCCGCCGTCTGCACAAGGGTGTGGCCATCACCGACGCCGCCGTCGCACAAACAACTGCCGCCGGCCTTGCCCAAGCCGAAGTCGCCATGCACCAGCGCGTCCATGACGCTGTACTTGAACCACAGCTGGTGCTTCGGATTCCGGTGCCAATTCACCTTGGCGTCCAGGTTGTTGCGGTTCAAGCGCTGCGTGCCGCCGTTGTAGAAATTGCTGACGTCCCCGGCCAGATTGGACTGCGGCACCAGGGCCAGGAGCTTCATCATGGCCGGGTTCAGCCGGGCGGTGGGAATGACGTTGATCCGGCCACCGCTCGAAAATACCGAGCGGCCGGTGCCGTCCAGGTTGCCCGTGTAGGGATCGAAGACCATCCCCTGACGGAGCTGGGTGACGCCGCCCTCGGTGGTGGGCACGGCTATGGCGTTGCCCCTGGCATCCAGAATGGCCGCACCCAGTTTTCTGCTGAAATCCCCCGTGCGGAAATCATTCGCCGGGACGGAGAAGAGCCCGGACCGGCCCACGCGCTCGAAGGTGCCCTCCCAATCCGTGAAAAAGAACAGCGTGTCTTTCTTGATCGGTCCGCCGAGGCTGCCCCCGCCAATGTTGCGGATGCTCTTAGGCTTCCTCGTTACGCCGGCGCGATTCTCATCCCACCAAAAGGCGCGTAAGGCGTTATCGGAGTGGAAGCCAAAAGCGCTGCCGTGGAAGTCGTTGGTTCCGGACTTGGTCGACACGGTCACGGCGGCGCCGCCGGTCATCCCCTGTTCCGCCTCGAAGTTATTGGTGGAGATATTGACCTCCTCAATGCTTTCCACCGGCGGGACGTACACCATGTGGTGTGGCATGGTGACCAGAATATTGGGCGCACCGTCCACGCGCGTGTTGTTGTCGCCGCGGTCCTGGCCGTTGAAGTTGAAGGTGAAGTCGCGCTGGGGCGTATCGATGACGGCGTTCTGAAACCGCCCCGGCGTGGCCCCGGGAACCAGGTTGATCAGGCTTTGGAAGTTGCGATAGCCGGAGAGCGGCAGGTCCCCGACGGCGCGCGCTTCCAGGTTCACGCTGACATCCGCCTTCGAGGTTTGCAGCAGAGCGCCGCTGGCCTGCACGGTGACGGATTCCGTTACGGCGCCCACCTCCATGGAGAGGTCCACGCGCGTGACGTTGTTGATGAGAACGTTGACGCCCTTTTGCGTGAGAGGCTTGAACCCGGTTACGGTCAAGGAAAGGTCATAAGCGCCCTGCGGCAGGTTTGCAATTGAATAGTAGCCGGCGCCGTCCGTACTGGCCTGGCGGGACAAGCCGGTCAAGGTGTTCGTGACGTTTACGGCCGCGTTGGGGACCACCGCGTTCACCGGGTCGGTCACGGTCCCCACGATCGAACCGTAAAGGACCTGGGCTGAAGCGATGCGCGCATCATAGCCCAGGAACAAGAAACTGGTGGCCAAACAGGACAGCATGGCCACATCCCTAGTGACACGATCTCTTCGTTTCATGCCTCACCTCCAATTCGCCAGACACTGACCCCGGACTTCCTCCTGGCCTGACTCGATTGTACATCCAACCGCCTCCGTTGGAGCCGCCTTTTTATCCTTATATATACACCCCGGAGGGACCGGCCCGCTCCGCCTTCTCCGGGCGCGGAAAACCCGGAAGTGCCTCGTTCCCAGCGATTTCCTATACACCTCTGTCCGCTTCTTGCTTCGACCTGTTTGCCGGCGCGCCGCCAGTCCGGCCACCCCACATCTTCATCCCTCGTCGTAGCCTGCGGCCCTGGGGAACTCCTTTCAGGTCGCGGTGGAGACGGCGGAGGCCGAGGCCATTTTCAGGATGCCGCGCATGTACCGGGCCGCCAGCCGCGCGTTCTGGTCGGCGAAATCGATCCCCACGGTGGCGCCGTCCACCTTGGGTAGAGGATGGCATAGCTCGTAGCCGGTGTAGCCTTCGTAGCCGATCTGGAGCAGGCCGCGCGTGAAATCGAGATAGAAGTCCTCGGGGGTCAGGGCGCCGTCGGGGTTGCGGACGTAGCCCCGTATTGTTCCGTCCGGGTCCTGGTCATACTCGCCGCCGAAGTGGGTCAACACTTGCAGGGACCCCACCTCGAGAGCGGCCGCGGTCATGTCGGTGACTCCTTGTTTCCGGGCCAGCGGGGCGTCGTAGCAGGCCTTCAAGCAGGGGGAGTCGATTTTCCGGATCATGCGCAGCAAGTCGGAGCGGTTGTTGATCAGGGGCATGTGATTCTGCAGGGCCAGGGTGACGCCGTGATCGGCGGCCCAGACGACCGCTTCCCGGAGGCCGTCCCGGCACCATTCCCAGGACTGCTCGTCGCTGCACTCCTGGTGCGCTGTCCGCCACACCCGTTGGGCGAGGTCATAGCGGCCGCTGTCGCCCGCCAGGGTGACTCCCGGCCACGCCGCGAAGACGCGCAAGGTCGGGGCGCCCAGGTCCGCCGTCATGCGGATCAGCTCGCGCAGGCAGACCAGCTGGCTTTCGCGGTGCTCGGGAATCGGGCTGGTGAAGTCGTTATTGGCGGCGACGGCGTAAATCTCGAGGCCGGCGCCCGCGGCGCGACGGCGGATCTCCTGGCAGCGGTCCTTCGGCATGTCCAGCGGGTTGCCGTGCGGGCGCTTGCCGTCGATCTCGAGGCCGTCGTAGCCGTAGTTCCGAGCGCGGTCGATTAACTGCTCCAGGGTGAGGGCCGGGCCCCGGTACCAGACGCCGAGATAGGTGATGCTGTAGAGTCCGATCTTCATAAGGCAGGCCCAGAATCACACGCCGGGGTAAGCGTGTCAACCGCGGCTGTGGTACGATTTGCCCGAACCTATGACTCTGGCATTCACTCGCAGAGGCTTTCTGGCGGGAGCCCTGGCGGCCGGGGAGGCCACGGCGGCCAAGCGTCCGCAGGACTACATCATCGTGGAAGGGCACCGCGACATCTGGGAGTTCAACGATCGCTTCAAGCTGCGGGATAAGTCCCAGCAGTCCCCGCTGCGCGACCATCTGCTCCCCCGGCTGCTCGAAGGCGGCTTGAGCGTGGTGATCATGCCCGCGGGCGGCGATTCGGTGGACGAGCGGGGCGGCGTCACCAGCCTGCTGGAAGGCTCGCTGCGGGTGCTCGACATGCTGCTCGTGGAAATCGAGAAGACCAACGGCCAAGCCTCTCTCATCAAGACCAAGGCCGACTTACCTAGCAGACCGAACCAGGGGAAGGTGCAAATCTTCCTCGACCTGGAGGGCGGCGGGTCCATTCAAATCGATCCGGAACCGGAATACCATCCTGACCGCCGGTTGGCGCTGCTGCGGCACTTCTTTCGGCTGGGCGTGCGCGGCATGCAGTTGACGCACAACGGACGGAACATGCTGGGCGAGGGCATCGAGGGCGGCAAGATGGGCGGGCGGCTGTCCCGGTTCGGCGTCGAAGTGGTGCAGGAGATGAACCGGCTGGGGATGGTGATCGGGGTGTCGCATCTTTCCGCCAATGGCGTTCTGCACGCGGCCGAGATCTCCAAGCACCCCATCATTTCCACGCACCAGAACCTCCACCCCTTTTTGAAGACGCCGCTGGAGCTGATCCCGGAGGAAGTGAAGGCCATCGCCTCGACGGGCGGGGTGTGCGGGGTGCGCTACATCGACGGGGTGACGTCCTACAAGCTGTTGGTGGACGAGATTGAGCATCTGGCTAAGACCGTTGGCGTGAGACATATTGGGGTGGGCTGGCTGGGCCATGACAAGGGTCATCCGGCTACCGGCTACGTGCCCGGCTACACGCGGGGCGGCCGCCAGTTCAGCGGCGTAGAAGCCCAGAGCATACACGAGCACTGGGAGACCTTCCTCCGGATGCTGGAGGAGCGGGGATTCCAAGACGAGGAGATCGGCCTGATCGCCGGCGGGAACTTCCTGCGGGTCATGCGCGAAGTGCTGCCTTCGTAAGGAGGCGCGTTGATGCCGAGCCGCGACCTGCGGAGGTTTCGGCAAACCGGGGGATCCCCTCCCTTGCGGCCGCGGTTCGGCGCCGGCGCGCTACTGAGCCGCCGCTGCTTTCCGCAGCTTTTCCGGAAACGTAATGCCGAGCCGGCGGGCGATCTTGTCGTTCAGTACGATGGTTTTCTTAGTGACTTGTTCGAAAGGAAGGTTACCGGGATTCTCGCCCAGCAGGACCCGGGCGGCCAGCCTGCCACCGGAGTAACCGCTCTGGTAGGCGCCCAGGCCGACGCAGGCCAGCGCGCCGCGCTCGGTAAACTCCGGGTCCTCGTTGAACAGGGGAAGCTTGTGGTCCTGGGCCACTTTGACGATGGCTTCGAAGGCCTGCAGGGCGGTGTTGTCGCCGGAGATCCACAGCGCCTGAATACCCCGGCTGACCAGGGCTTCGGCGGCCTGGTATACCTCGCCGCTGGCCGTTACTGTTACTTCCTCAAGGCGAATGCCCTTCTTAGGGAACAGCTCACGGGCCACGCCGACCACCTTGCGGGAGTTGGCCTCGGAGCTGTTGTAGAGCGTGCCGACCACCTGGACGCCGGGGACCAGGTCGCGGATCATGTCGATCATCTCGGGGAGGGGAGGGAAGGAGCCGACTCCGGTGACGAAGGGCAGATGGCTGGTGTCGCTCGTGCCGGCGCCGGCGGCGACGGGGTCGGAGACCAGCGTGAAGACCACCGGCTTCTTCTTGACCGTGTTGCAGGCGGCGGTGAGGACGGGGGTGGTGAAGGTGAGGATCAGGTCCACGTCCTGGTGCTCCACGCTTTGCAATACCGCAGGAATGTTGCCCAGCTCGCCGGCGGCGTGGGTCTGGCGCAGATCGAGGTTCTTTCCCTGGACCAGCCCCATCTCGCGGAAGCCGTCGAACAGTCCACCCACGGTCAGGTCGATGGCGGGATCGGGACCGATATATACGAGTGCGACCTTGTAGACACGCCCGGGCTGCGGGCGGCGGGTGGGGCCGGCGGCCGTTTCGTGAACGCCCTGGCCGTCGATGACCAGGGCGGCGCGGGCGACCAGATCGCCGGGGAGTTGCCAGCGATCCTTCAGGCCGGCCAGGGCGAGGCGGTTGACCGCCAGTTTCTGGGGGACGAAGTTGGCGACGGGGATCTCGGCGGGGTTGGCGCCGTGAAGAATGCGCGCGGCAAGCTGGCCGGTTTCGCGGCCGATCTCGTAGAAGTTGGCGCCCAGGTCGAACAGGGTCCCGCGCTTGACCGCCGGGGGGGCGATGGAGAACACAGGTATACGTCCGCGACCGGCGGCCGTGACCACCGACTCGAGGCCGACCATCATGGTAATATCGCCGCCCACCCAGAGAGCCTCCGCGCCGCGTGACACCAGGGAGCTGGCGGCCTCGCCCACGGCGGAGGAGTTCTCGACGTTGGCTTCGAGCAGCTCGATGCCCAGGCGGCGGCAGACCTCGCGGGCCGAGGCGGTAAAGGCGGCGGAGTTGGACTCGGCCGGGTTCCAGGCGACGCCGACCCGCCGCAGACCGGGGTAGCATTGCCGGGCCATCTCGAAGGTCTTGGCCACCGGGAGAAAACTGCCGACGCCGGTGAGATGCCTGGGGTGGTCCTGGGGATGATCGCGATGCAGGCCCACGCCGGCGCTGAAGGGGTCGGCCACGACGCCGAACACGTGCCGGTTCCGCCCGTCGCGGTTGGCGTTGGCCACCGTCTGGAGCGAGAGGGTGCTGGCGGTAAGGACCAGTTGGTAGTCGCCGTTGGCGATCTGGCGGGCGATGGCATTGGCGGTGGCCAGATCGTTTTCGGCGTTGAAGCGGCTTAGGGAGATGGTGCGGCCGTCCTGGAAGCCGGCCTCGGCCAGAGCGTCGAGCATGCCCTGGACACCTTCGTCTAGGAGGGGCTGGGAGGCGTGTTGCAGAAGGGCGACGCGGGGAATGCGCCGGTCCGTGACCTGGCGCTGGCTCCAGTCCGAGAGGAGCAGCACGCTGGAGGCCAGGGCGATGAGAAGGACTCCCAGGAAGAGGCGTCGCAGGATCACGCCGGCGCCTCGGGCGGGGCCGGCGATGGGGGTTCCTCTTTCTGGCGGCGTGGTGGCATCGGCGTCTTACTATTTTAGGGCAAGCCAACGGGCGGCGGCGGGTTTTTGAACCTGCACAACTCGATGGGACTGTATCCGAAGGATGGACCGTATCTCAATCTGGTGGGCGGAAGATACATCGGTCATGGGCCGCTGGAGCGGTTTCGGGTGGAGGTGGTCGACCGGCGCCACCCAATCACAAAGGGCGTAGAGGACTACTCTGCCGCCGATGAACAGCACGCGCCGCCGTACGACGAGGGCCGCGTCCGGCTGCTGCTGCAGAACCGGTCGGATGAAGGCAAGACGGCCGCCGCGGGATGGGCGTACGAGCCGGGCCGCGGGAGACTGTGTCATTTGGCTGGCGGGCATACGCGGGAGTCATGGGAACACCCTATGTTCCAGAGATTGTTGCGGAACGCGGTAGAGTGGTGCGCACGCTGGGAATGAACGCGAATTACTGGAGAGCGTGTTCGAGCGCACCCTTGGAGCTGTTTACGAGGTGGCCAATGTGCTGGGGGCGGGGTTCTCGGAGAAGGTGTACCAGCGGGCCTTTGTGAATGAGCTGACGCGGCCGGGTATCCGCGCCTTGCCGCAGGTGACCTTCGCGGTGCAGCAAGGGAGACAGCGCGGGCGAGTACTTCGCCGACATTATCGTAGAGGATCGGCTGGTTGTAGAGATCAAGCTCGTGGACCACTTCCGCGCTGAGCATACGGCCCAGGGCATCAACTATCTGAAGGCGTCCGGGCTAAAGCTCGCCCTCCTGGTCAACTTCCCGGAGCCCAGAGTCGAGTGGAAACGAGTGGTCCACAATCTCTAGCAGCCTCACTGGCGTTTATTCGCGTCCATTCGCGGCTTGCATTATGCGCGGCCAATAAGGTACAGTATCCCCTCCCACGATGTTACACACCTACCTCCAGAAGACCCCCCGGTCCGCCGAGCTCGCCCGGCGGGCCAGCGAATTGTTTCCCTCCGGCGTCACCCATGTCGGCCGCTATCTCCAGCCGCATCCCATCTACGTCACCCGCGCCAGCGGCTCCCGCAAGTGGGACGTGGACGGCAACGAGTACGTGGACTACTACGGCGGCCACGGCGCCCTGATCCTGGGACACAACCATCCGGCGGTGGTGGAGGCGGTGACCGCGCAGCTTGCGCGCGGCACGCACTACGGGGCCTGTCATGAGCTGGAGCTGGAGTGGGCCGAGCTGATCCGGGAAATGATCCCCTGCGCCGAGCGGGTGCGGTTCACCAGCTCCGGGACCGAGGCGACCATGCTCGCGTTGCGGCTGGCGCGGGCGTACACCGGGCGGCAGAAGGTCATTCGTTTCGCCGGCCACTTTCACGGCTGGCACGACCACGTGGCGTTCGGCGCCGACCCGGCTCCGGGCATCCTGCCCGGCGTTGTGGAGGGCGTTCTGCTGGCGCCGCCCAACGATATGGCCCAGGTCCGCGAGTGGTGCGAGACGCGCGACGACGTCGCCGCCATTATCCTCGAGCCTACCGGTGCTACCTTCGGCATGATCCCGGCGCCGCCGCCGTTGCTCCGCGAGCTGCGCGAGCTGACCGCCCGGCGCGGGATCGTCCTCATCTTCGACGAGGTGGTCACCGGTTTCCGCTGCTCGCCGAGCGGCGCGCAGGGGCACTACGGCGTCACGCCGGATCTCACCACGCTGGCCAAAATCGTGGCCGGGGGATATCCGGGGGCGGCATTGGTGGGACGAGCGGACCTATTTGCGCCGCTCGAGTACCGCGGTGGACCGCCGGCCATCGCCCACCAGGGCACCTTCAACGCCTGCCCCATCTCGGCCGCGGCCGGGATCGCGACGTTGAAGCTGGTCCGCGACACCGCTGTTTGCGAGCGCGCGAATCGGACCGCGGCGGCGCTCCGCGACGGTCTGAACGAAGTGATCCGGCGCCGGGGCCTGTCGTGGTGCGCGTATGGGGAGTTCTCGGGGTTCCTCCTGTTCCCCCGCGCCGTGACGCCGGAGGACATCTACGCGGGACGGATTCCCTGGGCGCAGCTCAAGGGAACCACTCCGCTCGCCGTGCAGCAGGAGATCCGGACCGGATTCCTGTGCGAGGGGGTGGACCTGATCGGCTGGCCGGGAGGGGTGGTCTCCGCAGTACACAGTGCCGCGGACGTGGACCGCACCGTCAGCGCCTGGGAGAGAATTACTGCAGCGCTGCCGGCAGCGCCCCATCCAGCCCCGCAGTTACTTGAGGCAGGCTCTCCGGGTCGTTGAGCAGATTTCGCGCCGCCACCGCCCCCTGGTTGCGAAACAGCAGCTCGGCGGCAGCCCAGGCCACCGCGTAACGCAGCCGCACCTCGTCAACGCTCAAGTGCAACCAGCCGTTCCCCATCGCTGCCAGCTTGGGCAGCTGGCCCGCCCGGGCCAGGTCGCGCAGCTTGTTCTGCACGTCGGGTGGCGGCGACCCTCGGGATAGCTTCTGAGCCAATCCTTCATGTACCCAGGTCGGCCAGCGACCCAGGTTGGCCAGGCAGGCATGGACCAGCTCATGGGCCAGCGTCTGGCGGGTGCGGGGGTCGATGGTCTTGGCGCGGTCCATGGGGATGCGGATGCGGCCGTCGAACTGGCCTCCATTCCATTCCGGGGCGCCGGTTGCGCTGCGATAGGACTGCGGGCTCTGCACGATCACTACGAGCCGCTCCTCGGCCCGGCAACCCAACTGGAACGAGATGCGGGAGAACTCCTGTTCCAGCGCCGCCACCAGGCCACGGGCCGTTTCCGGGTCGGCCACCGCCCCGTCGTACCGGAGCAGAAAACGCGACCCGTAGGTCTTCTCCGTGCTCTTATCGGCTCCCATCTCGCGCTGGACGCGGCGCAGCATGTCTTCCACACCCGCGTCGGGGTGCAGGTCGAGCGATTCCTTCCAGTAGGTCTGCGCGCTGCGGGGGTCATCGAGCCTGTAAGACGCCGTGCCGGCCAGGGCCAGCAGTTGCGGATCGTGCTCGTGGCGGCGCAGGGCGGCCTCCAGCAGCCCGAGGGCGCGTTCCGGTTGGTTCAGTTGGAGCAGCGCGGCGGAGCGGATCACCGCCACGTCGCGGTGATCGGGCGGCGCCCCCGACTTGGCCAGGATCGTCTCCACTTCGGCGGCGCGGCCTTTTTCCAAGGCGTCGATGGCCCGGTGGAACGGAGCGTCCGGGGAGACCGTTTCGCGAAGCTGCTCCACCTGGTCGCGGGTCAGGATCGGGCGCGATTCTGCGGCCGCCCGGCGGCGCGCGGCGTCGAATTCTTCCAGGCCCGCCAGCGACCCGGCCGAGAGATACCCCTGCATCCTGTTCCCCTCCGCCTCCACCGTTACGGCGTAGCACGGACCGGCCTGACCGGCGAGCGCGTAGCGTAGCTTGACCGGCGTTCCCTGGGAGAGGGTCGCCACCGGCTCGGAGCTGGCGGCGCAACCTGCCCGCAGCGCGACCTGGTCCTCCTTCACCGACTGGGCCAGTGCGGAGACAGCGAGCAGCCACGTCAGCAGCCTCATACTAAGGATGGTATCGGCAAATGGTGGCCGTGTCTCTCAGCGGAAAGCCCTAGTCTCCGGCCCGGTCTAATCCTTTACAACAGCTTCCCGGCAGCGGCGGATCTTGTCGAGGATGACGTTGGCGGTGGCTATCCAGACGAACGGTCGTGGGTGGTTGTTCCAGTGAGCCAACCATTGATAGATTTGATAGATTGCTCGCTCC
>JBGOUV010000561.1:0-3335 GCA_041477815.1 Terriglobia bacterium
CGGCGGGCCAGAATCAGGGTGCCGATCAGGGCCCCCACCCCCATACTGGCCAGCAGCGAGCCCAGACCCTTCGCGCCGCGCCCCAGGATACTGTCGGCGATAAACGGCATCAGGACCAGCGCGGTCGCGCCGGAGATGGTGGCCGCCGCCAGCAGCATCAATAGATAGCGGATATGCAGCGTCTCGTAGGCATAGCGGAATCCCTGCACCAGGTGCTCCCACGGAGCCTCGACAGTGAGGTTTTGGAAGGGCGGCAGCCGCATGGCCAGCAGGCTGAGGATCACCGGCACAAAACTGGCCGCGTTCACCAGGAAGCAGGGACCCTCCCCGACGCGGTAGACCAGTAGTCCCGCCAGCGCCGGGCCCACCACGCGGGCGGCGTTGAAGATCGAGGAGTTGAGCGAGATGGCGTTGAGCAGATCGTCCTTGCCCGCCATCTCCACGATGAACGACTGCCGGGCGGGGATGTCGAAAGCATTGATGCAACCCATGGCCACG
The DNA here is from genome assembly GCA_041477815.1 of Terriglobia bacterium. Taxonomy (GTDB): domain Bacteria; phylum Acidobacteriota; class Terriglobia; order Bryobacterales; family JACQDG01; genus JBGOUV01. The sequence goes on from JBGOUV010000561.1 coordinate 499, forward strand.
GCCAGGACCAGGATGTCGGGAACGCCCACGCGCCCGGCCACGGTCAGGAGGCCGAGGATCAGAGCCTGCGCCATCAGCAGCGACTGGCAGATCACGATCATGCGCCGGCGGGGGAGGCGGTCCGACAGCAGTCCCCCCAGCGGAGCCATGGCGAACACCGGGATCTGCAGGCAAAATTGCGTCAGGCCCATCAGGAATTCGGAGTGGGTCAGGCGGTACATTAGCCAGGTCTGGGCCACGGTCTGCATCCAGGTGCCGCACAGCGAGATGATCTGGCCGAAACAGAACAGGCGGAAATTGCGATGCCGCAGGGCGGCCAGGAGCGGCGTGGAGGTCACGCTTCCGCCTGCATCCAGGTCTGAAGTTTCTCCCGGTCTCGTCCCACCGTGCGGGAGCCGGCATAGAGGACGACGCCGACCAGAAACTGCAAGGCCGGAACGACATACATGGCCCGGTGCAGTCCCACGGCGCGGGCGGCTTCCCGGGCGGCGCCGCCGGCCGCGGCCTCGCGCGCGAAGTAATCGCTAAGCTGTCCGGTCCCTACCGGACCCAGCGCCCCGCCCAGGGCGTACATGGCGAAGAAGTAGAGGGCCATGGCCGTGCCCCGCAAGGAGGGCTCCACGATGTCCTGAATCGTAGAATAGACAGTGGAGTAGTACACATACATCATCATGGTCCCCGGCAGCATCCAGACCAGAAAGGCGACGGGATGGCCGGGCGCCTGGCCGAGGGCCACCACCTGGAGCGGTATGGCGGCGAACAGGCACAGGGAGCCGAGCGCCAAGCGGCCGTGGGGCCGTTGGTGGACCAGGCGGTCGGCCAGGTGCCCGCCCCAGAAGAGGCCCACGCCCCCGGCCAGGCCGAGCAGCATCCCCGACACGAACCCGGACTCGCGCAGGTCCAGGCCGTGCGAGCGGCTGAGAAAGGCCGGCAGGAAGGCGGCCACGGCGTACATGTTGAAGTTGTGCAGCGCGCCCGACAGGATGATCCACCACATGGTGGGGATGGAGAGCACCAAGAGGTACGGCGACCCGGATCGGCGGCGCGCTCCCACGGCGTGGGCTTCAGCGCCCCCGCGATCGGGCTCGCCCATCAGGGTCAGGGTCAATATCGCCAGCAGGACACCGGGCAAACCGGCGACGAAAAAGGCGGCGCGCCACCCGAACGACTGTGCCACCCACCCGCTAAGCAGGTAGCTCAGCATCGCTCCCACCGGCAGTCCCAGCATGAAGATCGATATCGCGCGAGCCCGCCGCGCCGCCGGGTAGTAGTCCCCGATCAGCGACGACGCCGCAGGCGCGCACACCGCCTCCCCCACGCCCATCCCCAGCCGCGTCAGGAACAGCGACCAAAAACCCGCCGCCGCTCCCGACAGCGCCGTCAGGAGGCTCCAGCAAAACAGACCGATCCCCAGCAGCAGCTTACGGTTGTAGCGGTCGGCCAGCCGTCCGAACGGAATCCCCACGATGGCGTAGAGCAGGATGAACGCCGTCCCCAGCCAGCCCATCTGGGTATCGGTGAAGCCGTACTGCTTGCGGATCGGCTCGGTGACCGTGGCCAGGATGTGGCGGTCGTAGAAGTTCAGCGTATTGATGGCGAAGAGCAGCCCCAGCGCGAGGCCGGCGCGGCCGTGTACTTTCGACAAACCCTAACATTACCATCACTCGACGCGAGCAAAGCGGACTCGTGTCTCGGTGACGACGACAAAATGATCCGAGAGCCGGTCAGGGTAGTGCGCCAGCAAGCTGCGAAGCACATCTATCCTCTTGATGGCTCGTTCATCGTCTAGGTCGAGTTCATAAGCGACTTGGTTGCAAAGAGCAAACAAGCGCGAAGATCCTCAGGCGTGAGCCCTTGGTATTCCCCTAGGACTTCAGCGGCCGTAGCGCCATGCGCCAAAAGCCCGAGGATGTAGTCAACCGTCAGCCGCGTCCCCTTGATCACCGGCTTTCCCGTCATGACGTTGTGGTTGAACGTAATCCGCTCCAAGAGTTGTTCCTCCGTCATGGATATTTCTCCTGCGGCATCTCTGCGTCTGGACTCACGGGACGCAACCAACTACCGGACTGCATCGACGCGATCCCGGCTGCCGCGGCGCGCCGCGAGCTCCTCGACCAGGCTCTCCCAGTCCATGAGATCGGAGAGTTCGTAGACGCCGGCACTGTCACAGGAGACGCGCGGGGCGTACGAATCGAGCGGCGAGCCGTACTTCCGCTCGTACTCGGAGATGCGGCGCGCGAGATCCGGCACGGGCAGCCGGCCATACTCGACCTCGCTGCGGCCGTGTTCTGATGATATGACGACTGACCGGCGGCTCATTACTCGCTCACGTCCGCGCGGCATCCTGATCCCCGGGCGGCAAGGGCTCCGCATAGGCGACCTTCTCGATGCCTTCAAGATCATTATCGATGATCTTTTTCAATCTCCGCAACGGCCGCCTCCACTCCCTGCTTCATGGCGCTGCGGATCTTGAGGTGCAAGTGAGGCGCCAGCAGCAGCCGGCCGGCACGCGTGTCATGGCTGTCATAACGGATCTCGTCGTACCACCCATCGCCGGCATCGCCGACCGCGCGGTAGAAGGCGATGGTATACTTGGCCAGTCGGTTGCCGTCATACACCGCACGGCCGAAGTAGCTCCAGCTTTTGTAGTCGTCGGGCATCGGATCACGTTATTGTATCCTGCTTCTCGGGGATCCACTCCCTGTGCGGTCGCGGCTCGGCGCCGAGCCGCCGCCACAGCGCGGCCAACAGTTACGGGCTGAGCTGTTGCGCCCCCTGCCCCCCATACCCCCGACCCCCCACCCCCACCATGCCAAAGCGTCCCAGCAAGGTGTTGC
>JBGOUV010000101.1:0-17712 GCA_041477815.1 Terriglobia bacterium
CGCCCCGCATCGGCTGCCGCCGAGGACCGACGCCGACACTGGAGACCCGCCGATCCGCCGGTCCTACCTTGCGGGGGACACCGGGGCGGGATACAATCCCCATAGGTTGGACTACGAGTCCCGCGGTTTAGTCCAACTGATTTTTAGCCCAGCGGTTGCGGCCCGAACGTTTCTGCCTCTGCTCGGGTTTCGCGGGCCGCAACCGCCGGGCTAAAAATCCTCTGCGTTAGGCCGCCGCGAGGAGACCTGTGGTTGACACCAGAGGAGATCTGACAGTCCAGAATAGAGTATGGGACGTGTTTGTCAGCCATGCTTCGGAGGATAAGGATGATGTAGCCCGCCCGTTGGCGGAGGCACTACGGGCCAGCCATCTTGAGGTCTGGTTCGACGAGTTCACGCTCCGCGCCGGCGATAGTCTGAGGCGTTCCATCGACCAGGGCTTGCGAGGAGCTCGCTTTGGGGTGGTAGTTCTCAGTCCAGCGTTCTTCCGAAAAGAATGGGCGATGAAGGAACTCGATGCGCTTGCGTCCAGGGAGGCCGAGGGTCGCAAGGTCATACTGCCCGTCTGGCATGAGATTGACGCAGCAACGGTAGCCCGTTATTCGCCGATGCTGGCAGGCCGGTATGCCCTTCGAAGCAACTCGGGCCTCGATGTCGTCGTGGAGTCCCTCGTGCAAGTCATCCGGCCGTCATCAGAGCCTCTCGTCGAAGAAGAAGCATGGCTAAAGGCGGCCCTCACGTTCTTCGACGTGGAAAACGAATCTGCGAAGAAGCGATGGCTTTTCCACTTGGGGGCAGCCGAACGGGCAGGACGGATCTCTGTCCGAATCGAAGGCAGCACTCACTATGAAGCGGCGGACAGACTATGCCGGTTGGGCGCGCTCCAAGAATCGCCTGGAAGCCATGGCAGCCACCGCTTCTTTGAAATGACGCACAGTGGTCGAATTCTTTTTGAGGCGCTCCGGCCGAGGACAGGAGTAAACGCAGACGATGTCGCTTGAGAAGGAAGAGGTTGGAGCATTACTGGTTGCCTGCCACCGGCGGTGTTGCGTATGTCATCGCTTCTGCGGGGTCAAGATGGAGCTCGATCACATCGTACCCGTGTCAGACGGTGGGCCGGATACGATTGATAATGCCATCCCCGTCTGCTTTGAATGTCACGCTGAAATCCACAGCTATAATGACAAACATCCGCGCGGTCGAAAATTCAGACCGAACGAACTCCGTGGCCACAAGGAGCAATGGCTTCAGGTCTGCAGAAACACGCCGGAGGTGCTCATCAACGCAGCGAGAAACGCCGACGTCGGTCCCTTGCAGGCTCTGATCGACGAGCTCGAGTTCAATGCCGATGTTGCCCAGCATTCTTCCCACGACGTTCACGGCTGCCTTTTCCGCGAGGAGCAGTTTGGGCGCGCGATAAGGGAAGGAGCGATAGCGACAGTCGACGAGGAGCTGAAGCGGCAAATCCTGGATGCTTACGTGACAATTGGCCGAGCCAACCAGTACATCCTGAGTGTGATGGCCCAAGAACCACGTGGCGGCGGCTGGGCGGCCGCCTCGAATCGAGCCGCAGATAGTATTGTAAAGGCGAGGCCAAAGATTGAGACCGCCAGGAGAACTCTATTGGAATTTTTGAGCAGCCCGGCCTAACAGAGCGCTGCAGCCGGCGGCCACAAGCAGGCCGCGCCTGAGCGCCCAGTCGTTAGGCTGCCCTGACCCTCGACGGCTGGCCGCTGGCGAGGTGTAAAATCAATGGGTGAAGATTCGAGAGTTCATCTGGTCCGATGATCGAGTCGATCACATTGCCCGTCACGGTGTTCAACCCGAAGAAGTGGAAGAGATTTGCTTTGGCCAGGCACTGGTTCAGCGTGCGAGGTCTTCCGGACGAAACCCTGTCTATTACGCCCTGGGGCAAACCTCCTCTGGCCGACACATCTTCTGCGTCGTCATCCAGTTTCCCCACGGCAAGGGTTACCCTGTGACCGCCCGACCGATGACCAGGAAAGAGAAGGAGCGTTACAATCGATGGAAAAGACGATGACCAGGCAGAAACTACCGCATACAGATTCCATTGAAGAGTTGGCCAGGTTCTGGGACACCCACGATCTGACGGACTTTGAAGAGGATCTCGAGGAAGTTGGGGAGCCGGTCTTTGTGCGTACCAAAGGCGCCTCCCTGAGCATCAACCTGCAACCTGCGCAGGCCCACCATCTCCAGAAGGTCGCTCGGTCCAAGGGCGTCAAAGAGACCAGCGTTGTTCGGGAGTGGATTCTTGAGAGACTTCAGCAGTCTCAGGGCACTGACCGACCGCCTCCTAAGAAACTGCTCCGTCGCCGAGCCCAGTTTCTGGCACGATGAGTGGCGATCGCATCGTCTGCAGGCGCTAACGAAGCACTGCAGCGGACGGCGCGAAAAGCGCGCCGCCGCTGAACGCCGAGCCGTTACGCGCCATTTGAGAACCGACATGCCCAGGCAGGCTCAAATCAACTCTCGCGCTCACAGGAGAAAGGGTGGCTTGCGATGACGACTCCGACAACGCCCCCGCCCGAGGTGCTGGCCCGCGAGGTCCGCCTGTACCTGTTTCGCCAGGCGGCCGAGACTGCCCGTGTGCCTCAACCCCCGCAGATTGCTGAGGCGCTGCGGCGCCCGCAGGAAGACATTCAACAAGCCCTGAAGCACCTTGCTGCGGGCAAGGTACTGATTCTTGCCCCAAACGATGGCAACATCTGGGCAGCGAACCCGTTCTGCGCAGTACCCTCGGGCTTCGGAGTCGAGGCAGGGGGCAAGACCTACTGGGGCATCTGCATCTGGGACGCGCTGGGCATTTGCGCCGCGCTCGGAAAAGACGCCGTGATCCGAGCGCCTTGCGGTGATTGCGGCGACGCTATGAGGCTCGAAGTTCGGGAGGGCGTCCTCGTGCACAGCGAAGGGATCATCCATTTCGCCGTTCCCGCACACCACTGGTGGGACAACATAGGGTTCACTTGAAGCACCATGCTCCTCTTCCGGTCGGAAGAACACATCGATCGCTGGTGCCGGTCCCGTGACTTGCCGCGGGGCGCAACCCTTACGCCGGAGCAGGGCTGGCGGCTCGCACACGGCTGGTACAAGGACAAGGTCAAGCCGGAGTGGCGGCGGCATACGCTTGAGGAAACCGAGGCGCTCTTGGCAGACGTAGGCCTCACGAGTCCCTTCTGGAACCTGCGGGGGGAGTAGTCAGCCCGACAGCGGCGTGATCAAATGGCGCCTAACGAGCCAGGGAACTCCCGAAGGGAGTGATTGCAGGCAAGGAACCGGGGCCCAAGGTGGGTATATGCTGTCAGAGACGGCGGCTAGGCCGGCGGGGCGGCCCGTCCGGCCCAGAAGAAGTGCGGCAGCCATCGGGATCGGATGGCGTTGCTGTTTTTTCGATGGTGAGATTTTCCCAACCTAAAACCCGAACTTCTCCGGGCTCCTCCCGATGATCATCGCCGCGATCACCTTCGGCACGTACTCCCGCGTCTCCGCCGGGAGCGCTCGCGCCCGGTACAGATACCAGAAATCCCGCTGCTTGATCGGATTTGTTACCGCCCGCCGCACCGCCGCCTTCACTTTTCCCGGCCCCAGGTTATAGGCCGCCAGGGCCAGCATCACCGAGCTCCCCGCGCCGAACTCCAGTATTAACTCCCGAATATACTTACTCCCGGCCCGGGTAGCCTTCCGGATGTCCCGCCGCTCATCCACGTACTTGGTCACCTTCAGCCCGTACTCCCGCGCCGTCCGGGGCGTGAATTGCCACAGCCCCAGCGCACCGGCACGGCTCATCGACTCGCTCAGGAACGCGCTCTCCACCAGCACGATAAACACCATGTCCGGCGGCAACTGCTCCTCCCGGAATACGGTCCGCATGGTCTCCAGATCCTTGCGCGCGTCCCCCAGCGCCCGCTCCATATTCGGCCGGTTCGGCCCCTGGTACTCCTGGATGTAGCGGTTCACGTTCACCACAAACTCCGGCGGGACGCTGTACACCTCCGCCCCAAACTCCGCCATCAGCTCCCGGATCCCGCGCCGCACGAAGTCTTCTTGCGGCTGCTGCCCCCGCGTCCCCAGCCGGTAGAACACGTTCTCCTGCACCGCCCTGGCCCGATCCTGATATTGGTTCAACCGTTCGATCAGCTTTTGGGTTTCGGCGTCATCCTGGCTCCCTTTCTCCAGCGCCGTTTCCAACTCCCCGATCTGCCGGTCGATGTCCCCCTTCTCCCGTTTCAGGCCGTTGATCCGCCACGCCCCGTGCAACGACACTGCTACCAGCGCCACCACCAGCCCCGCAATCACTCTCTTGAACCGCCGCCCGGACCGGTCCAGCGCCGACTGCAGCGCGTCTCGCATCAGCACCAGGGTCTGATTCCCCGTCCCGCTCCGCCGCACGGCCCGCGCCCGCGCTACCGCGTCGTGCAGCAGATCCTCATCGTGCCTGCTGATCGGCGCGGCCACCACCGTCTCCAGGTCCGCCCGCGTCGCCAGCGGGGGCAGCTTCATCGTCCGCCGCTCCACCACCGTCGGCGGCATCACGATGGTTTGATTCATGCCCGCCGCCGGCAGTGTTTCTACATAGAACTCGAACATGGGACCCTGCGGTCCCAGGCGAATCTCCTCCGCCCCCTCCAGTTCCGTCTCCATCACCCGGCGTCCCTTCACCCAGGTCCCGTTCGTACTCCCCAAATCGACCAGCCGGTATCCCTGCTCCTCCATGCGGATCTCCAGATGGCGTCCCGATACCACCGCCGCCTCTTCCCCTCCCACGACCACGTCGTTGTCCGGACTTCGCCCCACCCGCGTCACTTCCCCCCGCAACAGGTGCCGGGTTCCCTCCAGCGGCCCGCTTCGCCACACCAGCCACGCCACCCTCTTTACTTCCGAAACTGTGCCGGGCGTCACCACCTATACTTTACTCCCCCCTGACACTCCCCTGCCAGCGGGCCTCCCTCGTCGCGCGCCATCCGCCGGGACCTGCGAGCATGGCCTCTCCGCGCTCCAATAGTATACTGGTAGGCGACGGAGTGCTTGCCCATGCGACGGCCCGTGCAAATCGATGCCCCCATCCTCAGTGTCGACCAGGTCGCCAGGATGAAGGGAGTGTCGCCCAAGCGTGTCAAGGAACTGGCCAAGCTCCTCCAGGATCTCAAGAACCGCAAGCCCGCCAGGAGGCATGACGCCACCAGAGTTAGAACCTCCGCTGCGAGAAACCGCACCCGGGGACGCTGATTCGCCCGGTGTATTCCTGAACCTGCCCTACGACGACGCCTTCCAGGATCTCTACTTGGCGTACATAGCCGGTGTTTGCGCTTTCAGCCTGGTCCCCAAGGCCACCTTGGAGATTCCGGGCAGCGAAAGACGCTTGGATCGCATTCTCGGCCTGATGCAGTCCTGTCGCTACTCCTTCCACGACCTCTCCCGGGTTCAGCTCGCCGCCAGTCCGCCTCTCACCCCGCGTTTTAACATGCCCTTCGAGCTGGGCATGGCCGTGGGCTGGGCCCGCTGGGGGACCTCGCCGCACACCTGGTTCGTGTTCGAGTCCCAAAAGTGGCGCACTCTGAAATCCCTCAGCGACCTGGGCGGCACGGATGTCTACATCCACGACGGAACCCCCGCCGGCCTGTTTCGCGAGTTGTGCAACGCCCTGGTTCGCACCGGCCGCCAAACCACCGTCCAGAAGATGGAGTCTATCTACGTCGTATTGAAACAGGCCCTGCCCGCCATCCTGCACCGCGCCGGCGCTCCCACCCCTTTTGCCGCCCGCGTCTTCGCCGACCTGGTGGTCCTGGCCCGCCTGGTGTCCGACGATCTGCTCTAGCGCCTCGGTGGATGGTACGATTCTGCGTGGAGGCTGCGCGTTGCCAATCCGTCACCGGCTGTTTCTGATTCTGTTCCTGGCTCTAACCGCCCCCCTGTTCCCGCAGGGCCCCGTCTATGTCGTCCTGTGGTTCGACACCGAGGATTACATCGAGCCCGCCGCTGACGACGCCGCCCTCCGCCTCGCCCAGGACCTCGACCGGCTCGGCGTTCGCGCCACCTTCAAGGTGGTGGGTGAGAAGGCCCGCACCCTGGAGCTTCGCAACCGCCGCGACGTGATCCGCGCCCTCTCCCGCCACGACATCGGCTACCACTCCAACTACCACAGTATCCCGCCCGCCCCCGCCGTCTATCTCCGCACTCTCGGCCTCCTCGAAGGCGCCGCCGAATTCGAGCGTCGCGAAGCCTCCGGCGTGGCCGACCTCCGCCGCCTCTTCGGCGTCACCCCCTCCTGCTACGGACAGCCCGGCTCCTCCTGGGGTCCTCAATCCAACCTCGCCCTGCGCCGTCTGGGGATTCCGGTCTATCTCGACGAAGGCTCCCAGGCCGGCGTCCAGGAACAACCTTTCTGGTACGGCGGCCTCCTCTACGTCTTCCAGATGGGTCAGTTCCTAGTCCGCCCCAACCTCAACGACGAGTCCCAACTGGAGGCAACCCTCCGCCGCTTCGACCAGGCCTCCCAAGCCCTCGCCCCACGCGGCGGCGGCGTCATCTCTACCTACTATCACCCCACTGAGTTCGTCACCACCGAATTCTGGGACGCCGTCAATTTCTCCCGGGGCGCCAACCCCGCCAGGGCCGACTGGAAGCGGCCCCGCCTCCGCACCCCGGAGGACTCCGAGCGCGCCTACCGCATCCTCCGCCGCTACGTCGAGCACGCCAAGTCCCGCGGCGCCCGCTTCGTCACCGCCCGCGATCTCCCGCAGCTCTACGACTCCACCCCCTCCCCCCCCCTCGACGCCCGCCGCGCCTCCCTTCATCTCGCCGCGCGCCAGACCTTCCTGGTCCAGGGCCGCTGGACCTACTCCGCCGCCGACCTCCTCCTCACCCTCCTCAACCTCGAGCCCCAATACGTAGACGGCCCCGCCTCCCGAGCGGAATCCACCTTCCGCTCCTCCACCATCTCCCGCTCCGACCTCGACCGCGCCACCGCCGACGCCGTCTCCTACATCCGCCGCCACCACCGCCTCCCCGCCCAGGTCTGGACCGGCTCCGAAACCCTGTCCCTGGCCGACTTCACCGCCACCCTGGCCGCCGCCGACGGCTCGGTCCACCGCGGCAACCTGGAGTGCGAGCGCTATATCTCAACCGACCCCGCCGGCTCTTTCAACTGGCCCATCCACCCCGAAAACTTCCGCGCCCCCGAGCTACTCGAGCTCGGCCGTCTCCAGGCCTGGACTCTAAAGCCCGCCTCTCTGCGCTAGCAACCCCAGCATGCTCTCCATCGTCATCCCCGTTCACAACGAACAAGCCACCATCGCCCCCCTCTGCCAAGCCTTGCAGCAGGTCCTCCCTCCGGACTACGAAATCCTGTTCGTCGACGACGGCTCCACCGACCAAACCTGGACTGAAATCGCCCGTCTGCATCGCCCCGGCCAGGTCCGCGCCCTCCGCTTCCGCCGCAACTTCGGCAAGACCATCGCCCTCCAGGCCGGTTTCGCCGCCGCCCGTGGGGAGATCGTTTTCACCATGGACGGCGACCTCCAGGACGACCCCGCAGAAATCCCCCGCTTCCTGGATCTCCTCAACCAAGGCTATGACCTGGTATCGGGCTGGAAGAAGGTGCGCCACGACCCCCTGAGCAAGGTAGTCGCGTCCCGCCTTTTCAACGCCGCCGTCAGCATGGCCAGTGGACTCCGGCTGCACGACGTCAACTGCGGATTCAAAGCCTACCGCTCCGAGGTAGCCAAGAGCCTCCGCCTGCAGGGCGAGCTCCACCGCTTCACACCCCTGCTGGCCCACGCCATGGGCTTTCGCGTCGGCGAGTTGGTCGTCACCCACCACCCCCGCCGCCACGGCCGTTCGCACTACGGTTTCGCCCGCCTTTTCAAGGGCTTCCTCGACCTCCTCACCGTCCTTCTCCTCACCCGCTACGCCGAACGACCTTCCCACGCTTTCGGCCTGGCCGCCCTCCTGGCCTTCCTCCTGGCTCTCGTCCTGGCCTGGCCCTATCCCCTCTGGAGCGCTGCCTCGGCCGTCTCCTCGGTAATCCTTCTCTCCGCCGGCCTGGTAGCCGAAATCCTCCTCCACCGCGCCCCCACCGGTCCTCCCACCTGGCGCCTCCGGGACCAACTTGACTAAACGGCTCCTCACCTGGCTCAAGCTCCTGGTGCCCCTCGTCGCCGCCTTCTTCATCGGCCGCATCATCTACCGCCAATGGCAGCAGGTTCGGAACTTCGACTGGCATTTCGACCCCCTCTATCTGTTCCTCTCCTTCCTGGCCACCTCCTCCTGGTTCTTCGTACGCTCGTATATCTGGCGCTTCCTGGTAGCCCGCTTCGGCTACACCCTCCCCTACCGGGAGTGTATTCGGATCTGGGTTCTCTCGGAGCTCAGCCGCTACGTGCCCGGCACCGTCTGGCAATATTTCAGCCGCATCTATCTGGCCGGCCGCTGGGGCGTCCCCGCCACCGTAGCCCTCACCAGCGCCCTGATGGAGCTGCTGCTCATGGCCCTGGCCGCCATCCCCCTTGTGCTATGGCATCTGGACGACATACTGCCGGTGATGGGCGGCGCCCAACGCGCCCTCTTGCTTACCTTTCCCCTCGCCGCCGCCCTCCTCCTGCACCCCGCCGTCCTCAACCGCCTCGCCCGCCTCTGCCTCCCGCGCCTCCAGCTCGCGTACGTCCCCATCCAACTCCGGTTCCGCGAAATCCTCGCCCTCTGGGCCGCCTGCCTCGCCCTCTGGATCCTATTCGGGACCGGTTTCCTGTTCTTCGTCCGCTCCCTCGCCCCCCTGGACCTCTCCCGAGGCATTCCCCTGGTCAGTAACTACGCCGCCTCCTGGCTCATCGGCGTAGTCACCCTGTTCGCCCCCGGCGGCATCGGCGTGCGAGAAGGAGTCCTCGGCCTGCTGCTCTCGAAAGTCCTGCCCCTGGGGACGGCTTTGCTGGTGGCCGTCCTCTCCCGCCTCTGGCTCATCTCCCTGGAAGTGTTCTGGGCCGCCCTGGCCCAATTTCTCTTCCACCTCCCGGCGCCGGCCTCCAGCACCGCCCCCGAGATGGAATGAGAAGGCCGGTCCCTCCCGAGCGGGAGGCCATATGCTTCCCAGGAAAAGCACTCGAAGTGCCCCGGAGGAAGCGGCATGAAGAAGGATTGCATTGTGGCAGTGGAGCTGAGAAAGCCGAGGCATCGCCAGCGGGCCAAGAAAAGTCGAGCCCGCGGTCCCGGTCCACCCAGGCGCCTCCCGTTGGCCGGCGATCGAACACAGTTTGCAGCTTTTCAACATTTCCCCTTGACACGGGCCGGCCTTCTCATGGAAGCCGCGACCGTAAAGACTCGGGAAGGCAGTTGCGGCCTCAAAACGACATCGCGTCGGCCAGGACCTCCGCGGCCCCCTGCCGGTAGTCGAGCAGCCGCACCTCGTCCAGGTCGGCCCCCAGGTAGTATCCGTCATACCAAGAAGCGCGCCCCAGGGTGAGGGGCAGGGTCGTTTGCGCGGTGAATCCGGGAAACACCGCGTCGATATCTCTGGCGCCGTTGAGATAAATAGTCCCCACGCGCGTGGGACCGTCGTAGGTGACGGTGACGTGATACCAGGCGCCCGCGGCCAGCGCCGCATTGGACACCAGCCAGGGTGCCGACGCCGGCAGGCTGGCGACCGAGAAAATGACGCGCCCGGTGGCGTTCACCCCCAGGTACCAGCCCTGGTAGTTGCCTCCGTAGTTGGACGCCACGACGCCCCAACCGGGGGGCAGCGCGTTGAGCCGGACCCAGGCGCGCAGCGTGAAGCTGGGCGGGCTCAGGGCGGGCGCTGCGGCGACGCCGGCCCAGTCGGCGACCCCGTTGAAGCGCCGCGCCGAGTTGCGCTTCCCGGCGACGGCAGCGGTTCCGTGAGCCGCAGCCGGGTGGCCGTTCCCCGAGCTGTCGGCGAGGGTCGTGCCGGCGTCGTCCAGGCGCCACTCCGCCACCGGCGCCGTCGCGGACGACGGCGGGAACGTCTGGTAGTCGCTCAGGATCTCCGCCGCCGTCCGCGCCGCCGCCTCCACCCGGACTTCGTCGATCGCCGCGTTCACATAGTATCCGTTATACCAGGAGGCCCTTCCCAGGTAGAGATCGGCGGCGGTGTTGGGGGTAAACCCCGCCAGCGCCGCCTGCGCTTCGAGCGAGCCATTGACGTAAATGGACGCGAGGCGAGTGGCGGCATCGTAGGTAGCGGCCAGGTGATACCAGCGGTTCACCGCCAGCGCCGACGAGGTCAGCAGCCAGGGCGAGCTGGCCGGCAGGCTCGACGCCGAGAAGATCACGCGCCCGCTGGCGTGGACCCCCAGGTACCAGCCCTGGTAGTTCCCGCCGTAGCTCGCGACCACCACCCCAAACGTTCCGGGCAAAGCCGCCAGCTTCACCCAGGCCCGCACCGTGAGCGACGCCGGACTGAGCGCCTCCGACGCCCCTACCCGCGCCTGATCCGTCACCCCGTTGAACACCCGCGCCTGATTGCGCACTCCGGTCGTCGCCGTCGTGCCCGTGGCGGTGGCCGGACGTCCGTTCCCGGAAGCGTCGGCTAGAGTGGACCCGGCGTCGTCCAGCTTCCACTCCCCTGGCGTCGCCAGGCTCACCGCCGGAGCCGGCGGCGCGGGGAAGGACTGGTAGTCGGCCAGCACCTGTGCCGCCCCCTGCCGGACCGGGTACAGCACCGCCTCGTCGAGCGCCGCGTGCAGAAAGTACCCGGCGAACCAGGAGGCCCGCCCCAGGGTCAGGGGCAGCGCCGACTGCGGCGTGAAGCTGGGAAACGCCGCCTGCGTGTCCAAGGCGCCGTTGACATAGATGGCCCCCTGCCGGGTGGCTCCGTCATAGGTCGCAGTCACGTAGTACCAGCGCCCCAGCGCCAGTGTCGCATTCGACAGCAGCCACGGCGCGCTTGCCGGCAGTCCGGCCACCGACCAGATCACCCGCCCGCTGCCGTGGACCCCCAGGTACCAGCCCTGGTAGTTGCCTCCATAATTCGCGGCCACGATGCCGAAGCCCTGCGCCGTGGGGTAGGAGAGCAGTTTCACCCAGGAGCTGAACGTAAAGCTCGCCGGACTCAGCAGGGCCGAGACCGGCGCCTCCACCCAATCGCTCGCTCCATTCAGGAGCCGTGCGCTGCCTGCCACGCCCGGCACGGCCACCGTCCCGTAGCCGGCGGTAGCGCCCGCGAGACCGCTTCCCGAGGAGTCCGCCACCGCAATCCCAGCGCCGGCGCCGGTCTCCTCGAACCGCCACCGCAGGACCGGACCGCTGACCGTCAGGGTCACCCCGACCACCGCCGGAGATCCCGCCGCCCCCGGCGCTGTCACCGTCACAGCGCCGTTATAGGTCCCGGCCGCCAGGGACCCCAAGGTCGCCGTGACAGTCAGGACTCCGCTCCCCGTTCCCGAGGACGGCGACACGCTCAGCCACGCGCTGCCCGACGCCGTCGCGGTCCAGTTCAATACACCCCCATCGGTGTTCGACACGCTCAGGGTCTGGGCCGACGACGTCGCAAAGCTCAACGCTCCGGGACTCACCTGCAGCGCCGGCGTCCCGGTCAGGAGGCGCCGCACCCGGAGGTTGTCGACATACCATCCTTCGGTCGTGTTGTTGTTGGCGTCCAGGCTGTCGAACAGGAACCGGATCAGGATGATGCTCCCCCCGTAGCGAGACACATCGACCTTGTGCGCATCCCACACCGTGCCGGTGCTGTTGTGGGCGAGCGTGGTCAGGGTATCCCAGGTGACGCCGCCGTCCCGGCTCACCAACACCCAGCCGGAATCGTAGTTCAAATAGGGATCGTTGCCGCTGAGGCCCAGGGGATAATTGCGTCCAAAGCCCTCGCCCAGGAAGAGCTGGTCCCACTCCAGGATCGCCTTGGGGACGCCGGTCAGGTCGATCGGCGGCGAGGTGAGGGTCCCGGTGGTGCGGGCGCCGGTCGAGTAGTTGCCGGTCACTTCCTGACCATACCACCACGACCTGGCGCCCGCCGCCGCCCGCCGCGAGGTCACGTGCCACAGTCCCGTGGCCGTCCACGCTCCCGCGCCGCTCTCGACATCATCAGAGAACAGGGCCGTTCCGGCCTGGGGCGCCGATCCCCCACAGGCCGGCGGCGTATCGAACGCTTCGTAGACGCTCAGGGCCGTATCGTTGGCCGCGCCCGCCTGGAGATGGTTGAGCGCCGCCGAGGCCCCGAACCCCCGCGCCGCCAACACCGTCCACAATGCGCACGGGCCCACCCCCAGGGCCTGGGCGGCCTGCACGATGGCGCTGCGCGCGTCCAGCATCGACGGACGCGCCGGGGTGAGCTTGAGCGCATTCGTGACCGCCTGCTCGAAGGTGGCCTTCCCCAGCGCCACGCGCAGGTCCCACAGCACGGTGGCCCAAATCTCTCCGTCCCGATGCAGTTGCGGCAGGTCGATGATCAGGTTCAGCGGTCCCACGTTGCGCCGGTACAACACGCCGAACTGGCCGAACGTGTACGGGCTGGCGTTGTAGGCCACCGAGCGGATCCCGGTGGCCGGCGTCGCCGAGACATACTCGCCGATCACCGGATCGCCCGTGAACGACGCGGCATAGGCGTCGCTCCAGCCCTCGCCCAGGGCCCCGCTCTGCCACAGCGGCAGCGAGTTGGTATTGAACGGCCCGCCCACCAGCCGCAGGGTCAGTCCATGGACGTACTCGTGGGTCAGGATATCGCCGTCGAAGTCCGCGTCGCGCCGCCGGAAGCTGCCGCTGGCGGTGAACAGCGACACCTGCAGGCGGGGCGCCGAGCCGTCGGGCGGGGTGGCGAAGTTGGCGGTGTTGAGCGCCGCGCCGTCCTGGGCGTCGGCCTGCACCGCGTCTCCGCCGAAGCCGCCCCGGCCGAAGTTGTCCGTCTGAAAATTCCCGGACGGTTCGTCGAACCCCAACCCGTAAAGCCAATCGTGCAGGACGTTGGTCCAGTAGAACAGGTTCGTCACCGCCGCCTGCCGGTCGGCCACGGCGTCTCCGGTGGCGGCATAGGCATTGGTAAAGCTAAAGGCGAAGACGGCCTGCGGATCCGACGCCCGCCAGTCGCACAGGTTGTTGCCGTCGGCGTCGAGACAGGCCACGGCGTTGTTCCCGGCCGTCTCGGTCCCGCTGACCCAGCACCGGTACAGCAGCGGACCCGAGCGATACTGCCCCGGATAGAGCGCTATCGGGCAATCGCCGGCCACGGCCGGCCAGCCGGTGAAGTTCTCCAGGCTGGCCGCCCCGGCGTCGGGATGGGGCACGCTCGCCGCCCGGAACACGTTTCCCTGCGGCCGCTGCTGATCCCGGTATAGATTGTGACTGAAGAGCAGCTCCCCCGTGGCCGCGTCGACTACCGCGCAGTACCACCGGGTCGCGTCCGCATGGAGATACACCTCCCAGGCCAACACCACCTCTGCCGCGCCTGGAAACCATACCAGCTGGGCCGGAACCGGTCCGCGAAAAGCCGCGCTCGCGAGCACGGTCTTCTGCTCCACGCCGGGCTCGCTCGCCACGACGCGGAGGTCGCTGGGGGCCGCCACCAGGACCCGCGCTGCCGCCGCCACCGCCTCCGCCGCACTGAGCGAGGCGGTCAGGCGGCCCCGCGCCCCCGCCGGCCACCGCGCGCCCGCCTGCGCTTCCAACACCTGTCCGTCACGCCCCAGGTGTACCCGCACCTCGCCGCCGAACACCGCGATCCCGGCATGACGCTGCCGGAACACCAGGTGCGTCAGCCCGGCCTCCGGACTCACGTACCTCCGCTCGAGTGGCAGCGAGAAGAACGCTGTGCTCTCGATCCCCAAGCGGTCCCGATAGTCTTCGAGGTACACCCGGGCCACCGTCTCCGGGTCGCTCGCCGCCGCCGGGGAGGGCTCCCTCACCCGCTGCACGTACACCCCGGCCGGCGCCGCCTCGAACATCCGGCTGTCGTAAAAGCTGTAGCTCGGCGCGCGGGCCTGCCCGGAAAGGACGGCGGGCGCCACCAGCATCACCGCCCATCCAGCCACCCGCTTATAATGGAACATTCCATTAGGTTCATCGACTGGACCCGCGGAGCCTCTTAGCCTATGGTGCTTACCGACGCCACTACTCTCGCCGCCAAAGACTCCCTCGCCACCGAGATCAGCGAAGGAGGCGTAGGCCCCGAGCAAGGTCTGCGGAAGCTCCTGGAGATCGATCCGTTCGACCCGATCGCCCTCCACGGCCTGGGTATCTTCCATCTTCAGCAGGGCGGGGTGGACGAAGCCGCCCAGTTCTTTTGGCGGGCGGCGGAGGCCGATCCTTGCCGCTGGGACTCCTACTTGGCCTTGGCCGCGTGGGGAAAGGACGACGCGCGGCCCTCGCCTTTGACCAGTGCCGTGCTGGTTCTGGGCTTTCGCAAGGCCTTGGCCAACGAGGAGCGCTACCGCGAGGAAACCCGCGAGAGTTCCCCCTTGAGCCGCCAGGAATTGGAGGTGATGGTGGCCCTCGGCGCCCACTTGCAGTCCACCGAGCCCCCGAGCGTAACGGATCGCCTGCGGCCCCACCGCCTGGTTCACGAGCTGCATTACCCGCCGGCCGCGGGCGTTCGTCCGGAAGTGGTCGAGCAGATCCTCGCATACCGCGATCTCTGCCGGCCGTTGCTTCTGGGCACCCTGCGGGGATGGGGGTTGCGCTCTTTCCAGGACGGGCATGACTTCCCGGCCGAAGCTGCCTTGGCCCTATTGGGGGAGATAGGAGACCTGGCCACCCTGCCGGCCGTGCTGGAATTCCTCGACGTCGAGGAGGACAGAGTTCGGGAAGCGGCGGCTTGGGCAGTTTGGCGTGTGGCCGAGCGAAATTCCGGGGAAGTCCTCCCCAGGCTCCGAGCAGCCGCGTCGGGCGGCGCCCCCTCCCTCCGGTGGGGCCTAGCCCGGGCCTACGGCATGATGCGCGGCATCGACGGTGCGCAGGAGGCCTTGATCGAGCTGCTCCAGGGTCTCGAAAACCTCGACCCGGAAGACCGCAGCTCCGTGTTCTGCGCCGTCACCTGGGCCCTCCAGGAGTCCCAGGGCCGCCCTGCCCGCGCCCTGGTCCTCGCCTTGATCGCGCGCTACTCCAAGATTCTGGACGAGGAAACACGACGGGACTGCCTCCTGCCGGCCGGCGAGGAGGATCCTACCCCCACCCCTCCCCTTTCGGTTTACGACTTCTGCTGCGGGTCCTCGGACGAAGAGGAAGAGGATGAAGAGGTGGGACCCGTATTTGTCCGCCCCCCAATCGGCCGTAACGACCCCTGTTGGTGCGGCAGCGGCAAGAAATACAAGAAGTGCCACCTCAGCGCGGACGACCAGCGCGAGCGGGAGGCGGCCACCAAAGACCAAACCATCTTCGAGCAGGTGCTCTCTTTCATGGAACAGGAACTGCGCGAAAACGAGATGCGCGCGGCCCTCAAGACCTTTTTCGGCGACGTGAAGGAGGTCAACGAGGACGACGAGGCGGCTTTTATGGATTGGATGGTCCACGACTATCCGGTCAGACGCTTCGGACGGACGCTATTCCAGGAGTTCCTGGTCCGGCGCGCGGACCGCTTGACGCCGGAAATGAGACGCCTCGCCGAGACCCATGCCCGCAGCACCTTCCACCTTCTGGAGGTCCAGGACGTGAAGCCCGGCAGCGGCATTCAGGTGCGCGACCTGTTGCAGGGCGGGGAGTTCTTCGCCCACGACGTTTCCGCCTCCCGCAGGTCGTCCCGCTGGGATACCATTTTTTGCCGCGTACTGGATTTCGGCGCTCGCCAAGAGATGTCCGGGGTATACATGCTGCTGCCGCGCCAGATCTGCGCGCGGTTCCGGGATTGGGCCACCGCCGACCGCGAGGAGAAGGGTGACGACTGGCCCACTTACCTGCGGGCCAATAGTCACCACCTGCGTCGCCAGATCCTGTCTCTCCACCACGAATGGACCAGCTCGATCCAGATGGCGACCGCCGAGGGCGACCCGCTGGTCTTCTCCAAGGCGGTCTACGAAGTGCTCGACGAGGCGGCCTTCCGGCGCGCCGCGGAATCCTCTCCGGTTCACGCGTCCGACGAGGACGGGGACTTCGCCTGGTTCGAGGCGCCGGCCACCTCGGACGACGAGCCCCGGCGGGTCCTCGGGCACTTGCGGTTCCAGGGGGGCCGCCTGCTGCTCGACTGCCAGTCCCGCCAGCGTCTCGACCGTGGCCGCGCCTTGCTCGCATCGCTGGCCCCGGGGTCCTTGAAACACCTCGGCGACGAGTTTACCGACTGGCGTCAGGCCATGGAGCAGAGCGGCTCGCGGCCTCCGGGTCCGCCGGCCGAGCCGCTGTCTCCGGAGGTGGAGAGGGAGGTTATCGAGGAATTCTACACTCGCCACTACGCCGGCTGGCCGGATACGCCTCTCCCGGCCCTCGGCGGCCGCACCCCGCGGGACGCCGTCCGCACCCCCGACGGCCGCGAGCAAGTCATTGCCCTGCTTAAGGACTTCGAGAACGGCAACGAGCGCGCCCACCGCGCCGGTAAGTATGTCTACGACTTCTCCGGCCTCCAAGCGGAGCTGGGAATCGATTCGTTATAATGGCCTCTTGAGCCGTCCCAAGCCCGTCGTCCTGACCATCCTCGATGGATGGGGATACCGCCCGGAAACCGCAGGAAACGCCATCGCCCAAGCGCGCAAGCCGGTCTACGACCGCCTGCTGGCCCAGTACCCCAACACCCTGATTCACACTTCCGGCCCCTATGTCGGCCTTCCCACGGGCCAGATGGGCAATAGCGAAGTGGGCCACCTCAATATCGGCGCCGGCCGCATTGTCCGCATGGACGTGACGCGGCTGGACAAGCTGATCGCCGACGGGGATTTCTTCCGGCACCCGGTGCTGCTCGCGGCCATGGAGCACGCCCGCACCCGGTCCTTGCACCTGCTGGGCCTGGCCAGTCAGGGCGGGGTCCATTCCCAGCTCACCCACCTCTACGCCCTGCTGCGGATGGCCCGCCAGGAAGGGGTCGAGCGCGTCTTCGTCCACGCCTTCCTGGACGGCCGCGACACCCCCCCGCATAGCGGCGTCGACTACATCGCGGAACTACAACGCCAGATGCAGACCATCGGCGCCGGCCGCCTGGCCACCCTGTGCGGCCGCTACTATGCCATGGACCGCGACAAGCGCTGGGAGCGCATCGAGCGAGCCTTCCGCGCCCTGGTCCTGGGCGAGGCCGGGCACCGCTCCACCGACCCTCTCCAGGCCCTCCGCGCCTCCTATGAGCGCGGCGTGACCGACGAGTTTGTCGAACCGGTGGTCCTGCTCGACGAGCGCGGCGAGCCCGCCGGCCGCCTCCGGGACGAGGACGCCTGCATCTTTTTCAACTTCCGCGCCGACCGCGCCCGCCAGATGACCCTGGCCCTCACGGATCGGGCCCTGGCCCGGCCCCCTCGCTCGCTCGCCCCCCGGGACCTCCACTTCGTCACCATGACGCAGTACGACAAATCTTCCCCGCTCCACCATGTCCTGCCCCAGGAGCACCCCAACAACATCCTGGCCAACGTCCTGGCCCAGCTCCAGTGGAAGAACCTGCGCGTGGCCGAGACCGAGAAGTACGCCCACGTGACTTACTTCTTCAACGGCGGGATCGAGAAGCCGTTCCCCGGCGAAGAGCGCCTCCTGGTGCCCTCGCCCAAAGTGGCCACCTATGACCTGATGCCGGAAATGTCCGCCGCGGGAGTTGCCGACGCCGTGATTCAGGCC
>JBGOUV010000083.1:0-19377 GCA_041477815.1 Terriglobia bacterium
AAAGAATGTCCGGATTGACGGGGTCGAGCGGCTTATGAGAGACCGCGCCCCACGCCTGGGAGGGCCCCACGACACTCGCCGCGGCCGTCAGGCCGGACCATGCCAGTGCGGAAGACAGAAGCTCCCGCCGATGGAGCCTGCGCTCCGTAACTTTTGCGGACATTGGACACTTCCTTCCTTGAAAGTTGGGTTCCTCGCCCGGCACGAACTCCCTTACCCCAGGGCGCCGCGTTTGGTCCATAACTCATGATACGATATGGCCGAGGGGAGGACGGACACATGGCTGACTGCTCCAGACGCAATTTCTTGAAGAGCGGACTCGCCGCGGGTGTGCTCGCGGGAACCGGAAGGCTGCCTCTGTGGGCGGCGCGCGGCTCCGCTACGGATTGGGTCACGCTGGGGAAGTCCGGCGTCAAGGTGACGCGGCTCGCCTTCGGCACGGGGACGTTCAGCGGGCGAACCCAGCGCGAACTGGGGCAGGACCAGTTCACCCGGCTGGTGCGCCACGCCTACGACCGGGGGATTCGCTTTTTCGAGACCGCCGAGACCTACGGCGGGATGCACGAAATGCTGGGCGTGGCCCTAAAGGGCCTTCCGCGCGACTCCTACCGGCTGATGTCCAAGGTAACGACGCGCGAAGGGGTGAATCCGCAGGAAAAAATCGATGAGCTGCGCAAGCTGGCGAATACCGATTACTTCGACGTTATGCTGATGCATTACCAGCACGTGGCGACGTGGCCGACAGACACCGCGCGGTGGCAGGACGGGATTCTGGAAGCCAAGTCGAAGAAAGCTGTGGTGGGGCACGGCGCGTCGGTGCACGGGCTGCCGGCGTTGCGCCGGTTCCCGGGAAACCAGTGGCTCGAGATCGCCATGATCCGGATGAACCACAAGGGGACCAAGATGGACGCCGAGGTTTACAACACCAACGGTGCGGGAAACGTGAGCGAAGTGGTCACTCATATGCAGCAGGTCCGCTCGGAAGGCATGGGCGTGATCAGCATGAAACTGGTGGGAGAAGGTGCGTTTACGACCCGTGAAGACCGGCAGGCGGCGATGAGGTTCGCGTTCCATAACGCGGGCGTCGATTGCGTGACGGTTGGCTACAAGAACACGGCGGAGATCGACGAGGCTATTGAGAATCTGAATCTGGCGCTGTCGTAACCGGCAGCCGTCCGCCACCCACGACTCGCCGGACACTCCTCCCGACCCGCCGAATTTTTGACAATGCGAGATTGAGCCAAGTGGCGGGACGCCTTCGTCCGAGCGACCCTCTGGTCGCGCTCCTGCGCTCCTGGTCAGCTCTTACGCGGCACTGGACACTGGATTCGACGCTGCCGGCAGGCTCCCGCTCACCCCTCAACGCTTGCAGCCGGCCCCGGCCACCGCCTCCAGCACGGCTCCGACGTCCGCCGGACACGAGGTTCTGTGAGAAATCGTAATATGCTGATTCTAAACAGGATAGACAGTCTTGAAAACAGAGCCTGGCGAATCGTTTCAGAAGACTGCGTTTACGCGGGGCGGGCCATGCAGAGGCGTCACCGCCGTCTGCGGCACGGCGATTCCCAGGAGGTTGAGGGGACGCAGCCATCCCTTCAGAAACGCCGTCGGGCAACGTAGTGTCATGTTAATAGCCGGCATCTTCGCCGGCAGCCACGCTGGAATGATGGCCATCAAGCGCCATGAGACCCCCGGAAAGTATTTCTTGAATCGAGACAGCTACCGTGGTACACTCCGCGAAACGATCGCTTTACTGTCATGGAACTAAATCGGGAGGTCTAGGAGCCAATGTTTTCGCCAATGAACCGAGAGCGGGCCTGTCTGGGGGCTTTGCTTC
Organism: Terriglobia bacterium; assembly: GCA_041477815.1. Classification (GTDB taxonomy): domain Bacteria; phylum Acidobacteriota; class Terriglobia; order Bryobacterales; family JACQDG01; genus JBGOUV01. The sequence goes on from JBGOUV010000083.1 coordinate 1,838, forward strand.
TGATGTGGTTGTCCTGCCACTACATGCTGGGCCAGACGGTGGCCGGGACGATCGGTGGCGCCGTGATGGACACTTCCGAGGCCGTCATTCCAAACGCCGGGGTTTCTCTGGTGAGTGAGCGCACCGGGGAGACTCGAAAGACCATCACCGGGGGGAGCGGGGACTTCCTTTTCGCCGCGATACTGCCCGGGGTCTACACCCTCACCATCGAGGCGCCAGGTTTCAAGGAGTTCCGGCTGGTTGGGATCATTCTTACGGCCAGCCAGCGTTTGGCTTTGGGCAACCTGAAGTTGGCCCTGGGAGTGACGGTGGAGTCGGTGACCGTAACACAGCAGGGCGAGGTCGTTAGCGTGGAGAGCGCGGACACCACCGGCCTGATCAGCAACAAGCAAATGGACGCGCTGACTGCCCGCGGGCGCGACGTGATGAACGTGCTGCGCGTGCTGCCGGGGGTCAACACGATTCCCATGGGCCAAGGGGGCGAAAGCGGCGCCGGGGATTCGTTTAGCTCCACCGAATCGCTGGGCGGGAACGTGGGGAGCTTCACGCCGACCGCCTCCGGCGCGCGCCTGGATTGGAACAGCACCACGGTGGACGGACAGAACGGCAGCAGCCAAAGCTGGCCGGGACTATTCGCGTCGCCCGTCAGCATGGCTTCGATTGCCGAGGTCAAGATGGTGACCGACAACTACACCGCCGAGTACGGCAGCAACATGGGCTCGACCATCCAAATCGTGAGCAAGACCGGCACGAAAGAATTTCACGGCAGCGCCTACTGGTACAAGCGTCACGAGCAGTTCAACGCCAACGATTTCTTCAACAACCGGAATGGCCTGCCCAAGCCCCTCTACCGGTTCACCACCCTGGGCGGAGGAATCGGCGGACCCGTTTATATTCCAGGCCGGTTCAACGCGGACAAGAACAAGCTGTTCTTCTTCTATTCGCAGGAGGATTGGCGGGTCCGGACGCCTGCCGCCCGAAGACAGTTCACCGTCCCGACGCCACTCGAGCGCCAAGGCGACTTCTCGCAGACTTTGGACCAGGCCGGGAGACTGATCGCGATCCGGGATCCGCTGAGCAACGCACAGTTCGCCAACAACGTGGTGCCGGCGAGCCGCCGCAACCCCAACGGGCAGGTGCTGCTGGGCCTGAACCCGCTGCCCAACGCTCTGGATCGAAATATCACCAGGGGCGCCTACAATTTCGAATTCCAGGAAAACATCCGGATGCCCAAACGGCTGCAGTTGCTGGTCTTGGACTACCGTCCGACCAACAAAGACACGATTTCCGTGACGCCGCGGCGGATGTGGGTGACTCTGACCGGTTTCAACCAACTGCGCGCTTTCAACGGCCCTCCCATCCTGGAGGCGGAACACCACTATACGTCGGGCAGCGCCGCGGTGAAGTGGACGCGCGTCCTCTCACCCAAACTGGTCAACGAAATGATTGTTGGTATGAGCGGGGACAAGCAGAACGGATTGTCAGACCGGCCGGGTTACTTCGACCCGGTGGACCGCTCCAAGGTGGGGTTCACTCTGGGACAACTCTTTCCGCAGGCGAACCCTTTCAACATGATTCCGCAGGCGACCTACGGAGGCGTGCCTAGTTCTCCCGACCGCACCGTGGACGGCCGGCTGCCGGTCAAGCGGGCCTACGAGCGGTTCCAATTCACGGAGAATTTCAGCGCCGTTTGGGACCGGCATACCTTCAAATTCGGCTTCAACCTCGAACGAAACTGGACCACCGACGGTCCTTCCTCGAGCGCCTGGAACGGAAGGTTCGATTTCGGACGCGATGTCAACAATCCGCTCGATACCAACTGGGCGTTTTCCAACGCCGTGCTGGGGTATTTCCTGTCCTACACCGAATCGAACGCGAAATCCAACTACCGGGCCATCAACTCGGTGGCCGAGTGGTTCGTGCAGGACACCTGGAAAGTGACTTCGAGGCTGACGTTGAGCTATGGCCTGCGATTTATGCGCCCCACGCCCTGGCATTTGCAGATCGGGCGGGGAGTGATGTTCGACCCGCAGCGCTATGATGCCTCCAAGATGTCGCCGCTGTTTCGAACCGCGCTGAACTCCAGCGGGGCCAGGGTGGGTCAGAATCCGGCAACCGGCCAGCTCGTTCCCGCCCCGCTCATCGGCGCCCTGGTGCCCGGCGTGGGAGACCCCTTCAGCGGGATCGTATATTCCAGCGACGCCGGCTATGGGAGCGGCTTCATTGCGCAGCAAGCGGTGCAAGTGGCGCCCCGGTTGGGGTTTGCCTACGACGTGTTTGGGAAAGGAAAGACGGCCATCCGGGGCGGCTTCGGCATCACCAAGCAAGCCTATGGCGGCTACGACAACTACGGCGCGCACCTGGCGGACGTGCAGCCCATCATCCTTTCTCCTCAAGTTTTCTACAGCAGCATGGATCTTTTGCGGCAATCCACCGGATACATCTTCCCCAGTAGCGAGCCCGCGTTCGAGCGGGAGCCCAAAGTGCCCAGCACGTACCATTACAGTTTTGGCGTGCAGCAGAGCCTCCCCATGCAGATGGTCCTGGACGTTACCTACGTCGGCAAGCAGAGCCGGCACCTGATCCAGCGGCAGGACCTGAACACCCTTCCTTACGGGGTCAGATTCCTGCCGCAGAGCGCCGATCCCTCGGCGCCGTCCAGGGCCTTGCCGGACACGTTCCTGCGACCCTATCTGGGGTATAGCTCGCTGCCCTATGTAGAGAACTCCGGGAGCGCGAACTACAATGGGTTACAAGTGGGCCTCAATCGCCGGTTCAGCCGCGGGGTGCTGTTCGGCGTGGCCTATACCTGGTCGAAGAACCTGAGCTACGCCAGCGCAGATTTCGACACGCTGCCACGGTACGTGTCGAGACGCGTCTGGACTTATGGGCCCACCTTTTTCGACCAGACGAACATGTTTGTGGTGAACTATGTTTGGGATCTGCCGAAGGCGAGCAAGCTGCTGCCCCACCCGGTGATCCATCATGTCCTCGATAATTGGGAGTTCTCCGGCGTGACCAACTTTTCGAGCGGCCTGCCGCAGGGCATCGGTCTGGCTACGACCGACGGCGCCGATATCACCGGCGGCGGCGACGGCGTGCGGACTGTGCTCACGGGGCCGGTGCCGCTGGGGAAAGGCGAGCGGGGCTTCACCCGCTGGTTCAATACCGCGGCCTTCGGCCGGCCGGCGAGAGGGAACGCCGGATTTGCGCCCATCCGTCCCTTCCGGGGCCCCGGAGTCAACAATTGGGATCTAAGCCTGGTGAAGAATTTCCCGCTGAAGAGCGAGGCCCGCCGTCTGCAGCTCCAATGCGAGATGATCAACGCGTTTAACCATACGCAATACCAGTCGGTGGATGGCACCGCCAGGTTTGATCCCGCCGGCCAACAGGTGAACGGGCAGTTCGGACAGGTGACCATTACGCGCGCCCCGCGAGTGATCCAGCTTTCGCTCCTGTTGCAGTTTTGAGAAGATGGAGTTGGACAGAGGGGATCCAACATGAGGAGTCTTGCGGCTCTTATCCTGGTGGCCGGAGCAGTCGTGCCGCTGGCGGCCCAGACCAGGCACGAAATCACGGTTTCCGGAACCTGCTTCCTGCTGGACGGCGCGCCGTTCCCGTATACGGGCATCAGCTTCTACAACGCCATATACAACCCGAGCTTTAACCAAAGCTCGGCGGAGCGGCGGAAGTGGCTGCAAAAGTTTCAGCAGTACGGCATCAACGTCCTGCGCATCTTTTCGCAGTGGGACCAGAAGACCCCCTGGGTTGACGTTTGCCCGGACTGCACGCTCTTTCAGCGAGACGGGCGGCTGCGGGAGAAGAACGTCGCGCGGCTGAAAGAGATTCTGGCGGATGCGGACGCCCTGGGGATGGTGGTCGAGCTGGAGGTGTTTCAACACCAATCCTGGAGAGAAGGCAACCTGGGCGCGACCGACGAGGAGCGGGCCAAATCGGCGGAGCGGGCGCTGCCGCTGCTGACCCGGGAGCTGCTTCCGCATCGCAATCTGACTTTCCAGCTCTACGGCGAGATGACCTTTCGGACCGTCGAGTATACCAAGCTGGTCAAGGCCAGCGATCCCCAGCGGCTGGTGACCAATTCGCCGGGCGGTTCCGGAGTGCTGGGCACGCGGCAGGAAAACGAGGCGCTCGACTATCTGGCGCCGCACACCACGAGGCAAACCGGTGGGCGCCACTGGGAGATCGCGCCGCGCGAGTTCGACTACCTGCTCTCCCGCTATCGCAAGCCGGTGGTGGACGACGAGCCCGCCCGCAACGGAACGCAGATGTTCGGCGGGCCGCCCACCGCGGAGACCACTTATCCCTACGACCACATTTTGCAGATCTACGCGGTCTGGCGGGCCGGGGGTTATATCACCTATCATCACGATATGTTCCAGACCGGCTACGGGACGCCTTCCATACCTCCCAGCGGCATTCCCGATCCCGAATTCAACCCCTATCACCGCGCGGTCCTGGAGTTCATCGCCCGGCGGCAGCGATACCAAGGGTCAGGATGCGCCACTCGCTAAGCGTTTCTCTCTTCGCGCTGGCTGTGGCGGCTCCGGTGGAGGCGCAACTCGAGCGGTCACAGTCGCGCTCCATGACCGTATCACGGCACGGTATTGTGGCCACCAGTCAGACTCTGGCCTCCGCCGCGGGCGCTAAGGTATTGGAGCGGGGCGGGTCGGCGGCGGATGCAGCCATCGCCGCCAACGCCATGATCGGCGTCGTCGAACCCATGATGGGCGGGGTAGGCGGCGATCTGCTGGTTCTCTACTGGGAGGCGAAGACCAAGAAGCTCTACGGCCTGAACGCCAGCGGCTGGGCTCCCCAGGCCCTCACCATCGATTTCGTCAAGAGCAAGGGGATCACCAACCTGGGTACCGCCGGTATTCACTCCTCCCCCGTGCCCGGCTGCGTAGACGGCTGGTCGAAGCTGCACCAGCAGTTCGGCCGCCTCCCTTGGCAGGAGATCTTCAAACCGGCGATTTACTATGCGCGCGAAGGATATCCGCTGACGGAGCGCGTTCACGACTACTGGTGGCACCGCACCTCGCACCTCAAGACGAACAAGGCCGGGGCCGCGATATTCCTCCGCAACGATCTCGCCCCGGAGGTCGGCGAGGTGTTCCGCAATCCGGCCCTGGCGGACACGCTGTCGCTCATCGCCCGGGACGGCGCCGACGCCTTCTACCGCGGTCCCATCGCCAAGAGCATCCTGCAGACGTCGGATCAGTTCGGGGGAACCATGGCCGCCGCCGACCTGGCCGAATATCAAGCCGAGTGGGTCACACCGATTTCCACTACCTACCGGGGATGGACCGTCTACGAGATGCCGCCCAACAGTCAGGGCGTGGCCGCGCTCTCCATGCTGAACATCATGGAGTCGTTTCCGCTGGCGAGCATGGGTCTGGCGAGCGCGGAGACGCTGCACACCCAAATCGAGGCCCACAAATTCGCGGCCCAGGACCTGCATCGCTACGTCGGAGATCCCCGGGCGGTCAAAGTGCCGGTGAAGGGCATGCTGGACAAAGCCTACGCGGCGCAGCGCGCGGCTCTTATCGATCCGCAGAAGGCCATCTGTGACCCGAAACCGGGAGCACCGGACTCCGGCGACACCATGTACCTGACGGTCGTCGACCGGGACGGCAACATCGCCTCCCTCATTCAGAGCCTCAGCCGGACGTTCGGGTCGGGGATCGCCGTGGAGGGAAGAGGCTTCCATTTGCACAATCGCGCCAGCGGTTATTCCCTGGACCCGGCCAGACCCAACGCCCTCCAGCCGAGAATGCGGCCGTTCCACACCATCATTCCGGCGTTCCTGGAGAAGGGCGATCTGCACATCGGGTTCGGCATCATTGGCGGCGGGAACCAGCCTCCGGCGCACGCCCAGTTCGTCTCCAACATCGTCGATTTCGGGATGAACCTCCAGGCGGCGCTCGATGCCCCGCGATTCAATTCGGACGCGAGCGGGTGCGAAGTGCGGATCGAGCAGCGTATTCCGGCGGCTGTTCGGCAGCAGCTTGCCGCGCGGGGCCACAAGCTGGATCTGCGCGCCGACTACTCCAACCTCCTCGGTCCGGGGCAGGCGGTAATGCACAATTCAAAAACGGGCGTGAACTATGGCGCTTCCGACCCGCGCGGGGACGGCGCCGCCGTACCGGAGTCGCCCGTCTTCTGAGTTAACTCAGATCGACGCCCACCGTTTCAGGTTGGCGGCGCGTGCTGTCGGTGCGAAGGCGCCATTTCCCCCCCGCCGGCGGCTTGATTTGAAGAATGCTCTGAACGGTTTCGTCAATGCCCCACGTAACGTGCGCTCTCATCGCGGCGTCCGCGGCTTCTGGATTGTTCCCCGCGAGAATAGCGATCAGATCCCGGTGAAATTGCGCGGGTGGAGTCGGCTGCGGACCCGCCACGTCATACAGCCAGTTCAGGACCAGCACATTGTTCTTTTCGATCATTTCTCGCAGCGCCGAGCAGCCCGAGTACTCGGCGATTTTCATGTGCAACTGGAAGTGGTAACTGTGAACGGCAAAGAGAAACTCCGGATCGCAGTCGCCGCTGGCCCGCCGGTTGAAGAGCGCATCCACATGCTCGGCCATGCGACTCATCTCCTGCCGCTGCGCGTAGCTGGCCCTTTCGACAAACAGCCGCGCGGCCTGGCTCTCCAGCGCCTCGCGGATGATGAAGCGCTCGCGGATATCCTTCTCGGTCGGGATACGCACGCGGGTCCCCACCTGCGGCCGGCTCTCCACCAGCCCTTCGGCTTCCAGGCGCTGTATCGCCTCCGAGATCGGCAACATGCTCATGCCGAGCTGCTGGGCCAGCCGGCGGCGAGATACCACCGTCCCCAAGGCCAACTGGCCCCGGAGAATCTGTTCTCGAATGGCCACGTAGGCTTGTTCGGCGAGGCTCCCTTGCCAGGCGACCGGTGATGCGTTTGTGACTGGGATGGACACCAGACCCAAGGTACCAGAAGGCCTTCTGCAATGTCAATCAACCGCCCGCAGCGCTCCATTCGGGAGAAAAAATGGACGAAAAGTCTCCTGTGAGGCACAATTGCTGGGGCCTAGGCGGGGTTGGTCTGTCTCCTTAACTGTAATGACAATAGCCTAACCCCGTGCTCGCACGGAGCTAGGGTGGCAGGCCGTTCGAACCCGCCAATCGGTCGTTGCACCCCCACGTCGGCTTCACCAGAGCACTCTACGGCAGGCGAAGGAAAAGCAAAAAACATAACTATTCGTCCGTCGGTCTCGGCCAGTGACCGATGGCCGAGTTGGCGAACCACATGAGAGAGAGCTGCGCAAGACTCTGCCGCCGCCGCTGGACCGTGCGGACCCCCGGGCCCGAAATTCCCGCGCTTCCCCAGCCTGCTTCAGCAGCTCGAAGGCGGCCGTCTGGAGGAGGCACCCCAGACGGGGCCGCCGCTTCAACCCGCCCCGGGTCGTTAGAATCCAGGAGGCTGGCGACGAATGCTCCACCTCCGGAGGCCGTGCCGTACTCGGCCCATTGGTATTTGCCGTCAACCACTGGAAGCGTCGCTGACCTCTATGGTAGCTCTACCGAATAGGTACGTCCGTTGAGCGCCCGCAGAAACGCCACCAGGTCGGCCTTTTCCTGCGGCTTCAACTCCAGCCGGGGGGCGTCGCTCCGGGGACCTTCGGCCACGCCGGCGCCCTGGTAGAAATCGAGCACCGCCTCCAGGCTGCGGAAGGCGCCGTTGTGCATGAAGGAGCCGCGCAGCGCCGCGTCCCGCAGCGACGGGGTCTTGTAGGGCGTCCCCTGCGGCGAGTCGCCGGACAGCTCCGGCACCCCGACGTAGTGCATCTTTTGATCGGTCAGGAGCGGGCCGTGGTGACACGCGATGCAGCCGCCCCGGCCGGAGAACAGCTCCAGGCCCCGGCGGGCCGCTTCGCTCAGGGCCGCGCCGTCTCCGGCCAGGTGCCGGTCCAGGTCGCTGTCGTACGAGACCAGCGTGCGCTGAAAGGTGGCTATGGCTTGGGCCACCAGGTCCCAGCTCATTTCCCGGTCCGGGAAGACCTCCTGAAAGAGCTTTTGGTAGGCCGCGTCCTGGCGGAGACGCGCCACCGCCTCCTGCGGGTCCAGGTCCATCTCGAACTCGTTGCGCAGGGGGAACGCCGCCTGCTCTTCCAGAGACCCGGCCCGGGCGTCGTGGAACAGCCGTTGGAGCCAGCCGACGTTGAACAGCATGGGCGTCCGCCGCCGCAGTTCGGTCTCTTTCAGTCCCCAGGCGCGCGACATTCCGTCCGAGTACATCAGCTCCGGGCGGTGGCAGGTGCCGCAACTACGGTTGCCGGGTCCGGAGAGGCGCGTCTCGAAGAACAGCTTGCGGCCCAACTCGGCCTTTGCCCGCGTAGGCGGATTCTGGGGCGGGAAAGGCGGCTTGCCGGTCAAGGGTGCCAGGGGCAGATCGCTCCCCCGGAGCAGGAGGGTTCCCAGCACGGCCCCGAGCATCCATCGCGTCATGGCTCTGAAGATAGCACGAGTTGGCGATCCTCGATCCGATAACGCTGGGGCTGGTCCGCGCAGTCGGGCAGGCGGCGGCCGGCGTAATAGTTAAGACCGTAAGCCAAGCTTCGCCGGACCTCCCCCAGGCAGACCTCCTGGCGATGCGGCCGCACCTGCTCCTCCCACAGGACTCGCGATCCGGCCTGGCGGTCGATCGCCGGAAACGTCGTTTGTTTGATCCAGACATAGCCGGCCACGGCGCCGGCGGCGACCAGCGCCACGGCCAGGCTTCGCCCGGCCCGCCACGCGGCGAACACCAGGCCGGCGGCCACCAGCAGCGCCGCTCCGTTCACGTGCAGGCCGGTCAGGGCCTGGCGCAACCCGGTGTTGAGGGCCTCCGGAAGCAGGGAGGCGGCGGCGGGGACCAGCCCCAGGGTCAGGGCGGACAGGGCCAGCCCCGTTCGTGCCGGTCGGCCGGCGCGGGCGAGGGCCAGACCCGCCAGGGCCGCCAGGGGGGGCAAGGCGGGCAGGATGTAGCCGGGTAACTTGTCGCGGGACAGGGAGAAGAATATCAGGGTCACGGTGGCCCAAGTCAGGAGGAAGCGGGGGCGGCGTTCGCGCCAAACCTCCGACCAAGCCACCGACAAATAGAGGGGGGTCCAGGGAAGGAGGCCCAGAGCCAGTACCGGCAGGAAGAACCAGATGGGTTGGTTGTGTTCCAGGGCGCCGGCGGCGAAGCGCGTTACGTGGTGTTTCCAAAAGAAGTCGATGAGGAAAGGCGTTCCGTTGCGGGCCCAGCACAAGGTATACCAGGGGGCGGCCACCAGCAGGAAAGCGCCTAGGGGAGAAATGTAGGACGGCCCCCCGGGGCCGCGCCGGGCCCCCAGGCCCGGCCAAGCGGTGGCGGCCTTCCGGTCAAGTTTCCGGGAGAACGCCCACGCCAGCAGGGTAAGGGCGGCCAGAGCGGGTCCAACCAGTCCCTTAGCTAACATGGAGAGGCCTAACAACGCGCCGCAGGCCGTCAGATGCCGGCGGTCGCCTTGTTCGAGCCAGGTCAGGAGCAGGAGCAGCGCCGCGCTGAGAGTGCCCGCTAGCGGGATGTCGAATACGGCCGCGTGGCTGTAAGCGACCCATCCGGCCGAGGTAGCCAGAATCGTGGCTGCATAGGCCGCCGCCGTGGCTCCGAACTCGGCTCGCAGACGCCAGTAGAAGAACACCAGGAACGCCACGCTGAGGCCCGCTACCGGGAGCCGGGGCGCCAGGTCCTCGCTTAGGCCCAGCCGGAACCCGGCCGCCTGCATCCAATACAGCAGGGCCGGCTTCTCGAACCAGGCCTGGTCCCACAGCCGGGGCGTCACCCAGTCGCCCGACTGCGCCATCGCCCGCCCCACCCAGGCATAACGAGGCTCGTCGGCGCTGATCAGTCCCATACCGGTGAGCCGAAAAAAAAACAGGAAATAAGCGCCCACCGCCGCCGCTGCCCACAGTCGCACCTCATCAGTTTAGCCGTCGCCACGGTTATAGTGGGAAGGAACATGTCCAAACACGGGGCGGTGCGGGATGGGATCGAGTGGGCGCTGGCGTGGCCGATCCTGAAGAGCCTGGAGTATCTCCCCCTGCCGGCGGCGCGGCTGGAGTCGCGGTTGCTGGCCCAAGTGGTGCGCGTGGTGACGCCCCGGCTGGCCCGGGTGGCCCGTCGCAACCTCGCCTTCGCCCTGCCGGAACTCGCCGAGGCCGAGCGCCAGGCCATCCTGCGGGGCGTCTATCGCTCGCTGGCCCGGCTGGTTCTGAGTTTCGCCCACTTCCCCCATCTCAGCCGCGACAACATCCACCACTGGATCCGCTACGACGGCTTGGAACACTTTGAGAAGGCGCTGGAGTGCCGGCGCGGCGTCCTGGTTCTCACCGCCCATCTCGGCAACTGGGAACTGAGCGCCTTGGCCCACGCACTCTACGGCCGCCCCATGCACATCCTGGTCCGGCCGCTGGACAACCCCTATCTGGACCGCCTGGCGCGCCGCTACCGCACTCTTTCCGGCAACCGCGTCATCGAAAAGACCGACTCGCCCCGGCGCCTCCTGGAGGCCCTCCAGGCCAACCACGCCGTCGGCATGCTGGTCGACCAGAACGCCACCCCCGACGGCGGCGTCTTTGTGGACTTCTTCGGTAAGAAGGCCTGCGCCTCGACCGGTCTCACCAAGATCGCCCTGCGTACCGGCGCCCCGGTGGTGCCCGGCTTCGCCCTGTGGGACGAGGAGCAGCGCCGCTACGTCCTGCGCTTCTGGCCGCCGGTGGAACTGGATCCCGCCGCCGACTTACAGGTGAATACCCAGTGTCTGCACACCGCGCTCGAGGCGATCATCCGCCAGTACCCCGACCAGTGGTTGTGGATCCATCGCCGCTGGAAAACCCGTCCGCCCGGGGAGGAGCCCGTTTACTGATTTGAGGATTTCAAATTCTCAAATCTTTCCCTCCAACTCCGTATGGGGCTCGGGATGGATGGTCACGCGATGCAGCTCCGGGAAGGCCTGGCGGAAGCGGGTCTCGACGCGGGAGGTGATCTCGTGGACGCGCTGGATGGAAAGCTCCCCGCGAAAGACGCAGTGGCAGGAGACCGACAGGCGGTCGCGGGGGCCGACCAGGGTGATGTGATGGCAGTCGAGGACCTCGGGGAATTCGCGAGCCACGCGGGCCAGCGGCTCTTGCCAGCGGGCGGCTTCCTCCTCCGGCAGCGGGGTTTGGGAGGTTTCCGAGCCTTCGTTCTCGATGTGGGTGAGGATGTCGGTCACCTGCGGGGCTTCCTGCTGGATCTCCGCTTCGAGGAGTGAGACCAGGCGGTGGGCCTGGTCGAGAGACAGGTTCGCATCCACCTCCAGGTGGAACTCCAGACTGACGCCGCCGTCGGTCTCGTAGGCCGATAGGTCGTGGATCGACAGGCGACGGCGGGCGGCGACGCGCTTCGCCAGGCGGAAGAGGCTCTCCACGCCGTCCGAGTGGGGCTCGGCGTGGATCATCACGTCGGCGCCGGGCAGGATGACCTGGATCGCCCGACGGGCCGCGTCGGTGACCGTTTTGGCGTGCTCCAGGGGGGCGTCGCGCTCGACGGCGATGTTGGCGTCGACGAAGTACTGGGCGCCGGCGTGGCGGGTGCGGACCCGATCGACGCCCAGGACGCCCTCCACTTCCTGCACCGAGTGCTCGATGCGTTCGGTCAAGCCCTCCGGGGCCGCGTCCAGCAGCGCCTCGACCGCCCTCTTGCCCAGCCGCGCGCTCACCAGCAGGGTGATCAGGGCCACGCCGATGGCGGCGATGGCGTCGGCGCGGTGGAGCTGCGGCATCCCATAGCGGTCGCCCAGGCGGACGGCGAGCAAGCCCAGGATCACTACCGTCGACGACCAGATGTCGGTTGAAAAGTGCAGGGCGTCGGCTTCCAGGGCCTGGCTATGGTATTGGTCGGCGGCGCGCCGCAGGGAGCGGGAGCGCAGGAAGTCCACGACGATCGAGGCGATCATGACGGCGAACGCCGCCGGGGTGGCTTCGACCTCCACCGGATGGCCCAGCAGCCGGCGCGCGGCCTCGAACAGGATCCAGGCGCAGGTGGCCAGCAGCAGCCCGATCTCCAGGAAGGCGGAGAAGTTCTCCACCTTCTGGTGGCCGTAGGGGTGGTCTTTGTCGGCGGGCTTGTCCGAGATTCGTACGGCCAGCAGGGTGATGCCGGCGGCCACCAGGTCGAGACCGGAGTGGGCCGCTTCCGACAAAATGCCCAGGCTGCCGGTGGCGATCCCGGTGATGAGCTTCAGCACGGTGATGAACACCGCGCCGGTGACCGATTGGAACGCGACGTGACGCTTTTCGGCCGAGGCTGAACGATCCGGACGCTCCGGCATCGGTCACGAGGATAGCATGTGTTAAGATGACGTATTCATGCTGCCAGCCTCGTTTTGCCGCGCGGCCGTTCTGGCCGCGTCCAGTTCTCTTGTTTTGAGCGCGCAGGCGCCGCCGGCTAAGCCGCCCGTCAAGTCCGACGAGGTGGTGGCTACGGTCAATGGCGAGAAGATCACCGCCGGTATGATACAGAGCCTGCGCAACGGCGCCGCCCAGCAGTTCCAGAGGGCCACCCAGCAGACCAACAAGGAGTTTCTCAAGAGCGTAGCCGGGCTGCTGGCGTTGTCGCGGGCGGCCGATCGGGAGAAGGTGAATGAGCAGGAGCCCTATCGCGACCAGTGGCTGTTCCTGCGGATGAACTTCCTGGCTAATGCCTATGTTTCCTATTTGAATACGCAGGTCAAGATCACGCAGCAGGAGATTCAGGAGCAGTTCGAGAAGAACAAGGCGGAGTACGAAGAGGCGACGGTGCGGGCCATCTACATCGCCTTCTCGAAGACCGGCGGCACGGACGCCCAGGGTCGCCCGCGCCTGACCGAGGCCGAAGCCAAAGCCAAGGCCGAGAAGCTGGCGGCGGCGCTGAAGAAAGGGGCCGATTTCGCCACCCTGGCCAAGGAGAACTCCGACGATGCGGCGTCGGCGGAGAAGGGCGGCGATATCGGGGGGATGAAGCGGAACGCCACGGGCGTGCCGTCGGAGATCCGGATCGTGGTTTTCGCGCTAAAGCCGGGCCAGGTCAGCGAACCGGTGCCCCAGCCGGCGGGATACTACATCTTCAAGCTGGACCAGATCAAGGTGACGCCGTTCGAGGAAGCGGCCTCTAACATCGCCACCCAGCTCCAGACCCAGAAGGTGCAGGCCGAAGTCCAGCGCATTCTCTCCAGCATGGAGATCAAGCATCTCAACGAGGCCTTCTTCGCCGACCCCCCGGCCCCCCCCGCGCCGCCCAAACCCTGAAACCCAGCCCCGGCCTGTGGTAGTGTCTAGTGCGGAGGGACGGGCATATGAAGCGGATGGTTCTATTAGGGATGGCCCTGGCTGCTGTGGCGGCGGCGCAGTCGGCCAAGATCGTCGTCGCCGGCCAGTTCTCGGAGATGTTCACGCCACTGCAAAGAACGTTCCCCAACATCAAGTTTGTGGCCGCCGCGACCCCGGCGGAGGTCCTGCGGGAGGCTGCCGATGCCGACGCGATCTTCGGGGCCATGAATCCGGCGATCTTGAAAGCCCAGAAGAAACTGCGCTGGGTGCAGATTTACAGCGCCGGGGCCGAAACCTACCTGTTTCCGGATTTCGTGGCCAGCAGTATTACTCTGACCAACTGCAAGATCGTGCAGGGTCCCAACATCGCCGACCACGCCCTGGCGCTGCTGCTGGCGCTGACCCGGAACCTCTACGTCACCATTCCCAAGCAGGCCAGTGAGGAATGGCTGCGCGGCGAGCTGGCCGGACGGCCGGTGGAGCTGACCGGCAAGACGGCGGTGATCATCGGGCTGGGAGGCATCGGGACCCAGATCGCCCAGCGCGCCCACGGCTTCGGAATGCGGGTGATCGGGGTCGACCCCAAAGACATACCCATCACCAATGTTGTCGAGAAGATCGTGACGCCCGACCGCCTGCACGAGGTGCTGCCCCAGGCCGACGTCCTGTTCATGTCCGCGCCCCATACCAGGGAGACCGAGGGGATGCTGGGGCCGGCCGAATTCGGGATGCTGAAGAAGGGCTCCTTCTTCGTCGCCGTATCGCGCGGGAAGACCTACAACAGCGAGGCGCTGGTGAAGGCGCTCGACGAGAAGCGCCTGGCCGGGGCGGGACTGGACGTCACCAATCCCGAGCCGCTGCCCAAAGGTCACCCGCTGTGGAAGTTCAACAACGTGGTCATCACGCCGCACATCGCCGGACAGTCGGATGTGGTCGGCGGCCGCAGGCTGGCGCTGGTTTCCGAGAACATCCGGCGGTTTCAGGCGGGTAAGGTGATGCTGAACGTGGTGGATAAACAGAAAGGGTTCTAGCCGCGGGCAGTGGGCGATGAGCAGTGGGTAGTTGGCAGCGGTTCCGGCCCCATCACCCCACACCCCTCACCCACCACCCGCGAGCAGAGCGAGCAGATGCTGGGCTTGGCGCTGTCGGGAGGAGGCTTTCGGGCCGCGTTCCTGCACCTCGGGGTGCTGGCGCAGATGGCCCGCCGGGGATTGCTGCGTCAGCTCGACGTCATCTCCACGGTCTCGGGCGGCTCTACCATCGGAGCGCTCTATTGTCTGCGCCTGCAGGACCTCCTCCAGACGAATTCCAACCCCGCCGACTCCGACTATGTCCGGCTGGTTCAGGAACTGGAGGTGGAGCTCCTGCGCGTGGCGCAGCGCAACCTGCGGATGCGCGTATATCTGAATCCGCTGGCCTCGCTGCGGCTGCCCGCCAGCCGTCTGGGGGAGCTTTTCGACAGGTACTTCTACCACGGGGTGCGGGTGCGGGATCTGAAGCTTTCTCGTCCGGCGCTGATCCTGAACACTACCAACCTGCAGACGGGAAAGGTGTGCCGGATCGAGGCGGGCTCCGATAGCGACCTTCCCCTGGGACTGGCGGTGGCGGCGACGGCGGCGTTTCCAGGGGTGTATGCGCCGGTGGATCTGCCGGGGGCCCGCGTGGGAGACGGCGGAATCCGCGATGACCTGGGGCTCGCGACCCTGGTCGAGCGCGGCTGCGACCAGCTCCTTCTCAGCGACGCCTCTTTCCAACTGGACGAGGAGGAGGAGCCGTCGGTGTCGGTGCTGGGGGTGGCGCTGCGGAGCGTCAAGATTCTACGGAACGAGCTGCGGGAAGAGCAGTTGCGGCGGCGCCCGCCGAAGGTACTGGTGCATATTCGTAAGGATTGCCGCGGTGTTGCCCCCGAGGTGCAAGACCGCCTGGGCCGGTTCCGCATCGACTTCGATTCGCTGACCGAGGTGGAGGCCTGGTCGCTCGAGTTGTACGGCTACCGCCTGGCCGAGCAGGAGCTGGCGGGGGTGTCCCCGGTCACGGCGCCGAATGCCGCGTTCCGCTTTCAGGCGCTGGAGTCCTGGATCGAGCGTCCCCCGCCGGACTATCTGCGGCAGCTCGACGTAGCCAGTCACATCTTCTTCAAGCCGCTCCGGCTCCTGCGGCCGCTGGGCGTGGTGGCGGTATTGGCGGCGATCGGAGCGGCCGTATTGTTGGCGCTGTTGCCTATTCCGGCGGGAGTACTGCTGGTGCCCGCAGCCGCGGTCTTGCTCCTGATCAAGCCGTGGGGTCCGCGATGGTTGCGCCGGCCGGTGGAGGCGGTGTCCCGATTCCTGGTGCGGGGCCTGCTGCCGGCCGTCATGTCGCCCCTGGTGGCCCTGTATCTGCTGACCCTGGACCGGCTGTTTCTGCGATTGGGCCGGATGCCCAAGCAAACCGGCGGTCCGGCAAAAGCCACAGGACCAAACAAAGCGACAGCGGGTGCATGAGTCCGGCCATGGTGAAGATGGGCCGGTAGGAGAAGCGCTGCGCGACATAGCCGGTGGTGAGGTTGGCCAGCATCCCGCCGATGGCGCCGCCCATGCCGGTGAAGCCGCTGGCGGTGGCGACCTGGCGTCCGGGGAACAGGTCCGTGGGCAAGGTAAGCAGGTTTGAGACCCAGAGGGCGTGGCCGAAGGTCATGCAGCAGGTGAGGGCGATGGCGGAGGCGGCGTCGGGTACCCAGGTGGCGAAGATCCCGGCCGGCATCACCGCCGCGCCGCCGATCAGGACCAGCTTGCGGGCGCGCGGCAGCGTCCAGCCCCGGCGCATCAGGTAGCCCGAGAACCAGCCTCCGAACATGTAGCCGATGTCGCCGAAGATGAACGGCACCCAGGCGTACTTGCCGACGCTCGCCAGATCGTAGTGCCGCTCTTTGCGCAGGTATTCGGGCAGCCAGAAGATGATGAAGTAGATGACCGGGTCGGTGAAGAAGCGGGCCAGGATCAGCGACCAGCACTCGCGCCGTCGCAGGATGCGGAGCCATTCGCCGGGGGGGAGCGGCTGGGCCACGGTGTCCTCGGGCGGGCGGACCTGGCCGCGCAGGAAGTTCCATTCCCGCACGGTGATCCAGCGCGAGAGATGCGGGGGCTGGTAGAGGATCAGCCAGAGGACCAGCCAAAGGAAGCCGACGCTGCCGGTCCACACGAACGCCGAGCGCCAGCCGTAGTGGAGGGTCAGCCAGGCCACCACCGGCGAGGAGATGGCCGATCCGATCGAGGAGCCGGCATTAAAAATACCCACGCCAAGCGCGCGCTGGTTGGCGGGGAACCACTCGGCCACCGCCTTGGCCGCCGCCGGCCAGTTCCCCGGCTCGCCCATGCCCAGCAGGAACCGGCAGGCGATGAGCGAGCTTTTCCCCCGCGCCAGCGCGTGCGACATAGCCGCCGCCGACCAGAACGCAATGCTGGCGGCGAACCCCCGGCGCGTCCCCAGGCGGTCGATGATCGGTCCGGAGGCGGCGTACATAATGGCGTACGCCAGCAGGAAGAAGAAGATGATGTGGCCGTAGTCCTGCTCGGTGAGGCCGAACTCCTGGCGAAGGTCGCGGGAGACCACCGAGATGGCCTGGCGGTCGAGGTAGTTGATCATCGTGGCCAGGAAGAGCATGGCCGCGATGAGGTAGCGGAAGTGGGGGATACGGAGGGTCATGGGCGGCTGGGAGCCCTGGTCACTTCACCGCGCTCGCGCCCTTGGCCAGCTTCCTCGGCCGGACCGGCGCCGACGATCCGGGAACCGATCGCGCCGGCGTCTCCACGGTCTCCCATTCGGCGTTGGTCTTGGCGAGGCTGAGAACCTCCGTGGCGCTCAACCCGGTGGTATCGAACGAAATCGCCCAGCCTCCCTCCTCGCTGCAAAAGATTCTGTTCGATCCAAAGGACTGGTCGTCCGAAGCCCTGGCCTCGACGTGGCCCCTGCCGGGAAAATAGATCTCCAGCCACGAGCCGTCTTCCGGGACTTTGACATAGGGAAGGCTGCCCACTAAATCGGCTAGAAAACGGGTGTTATCGAAGGGCCAGTAGCGCACGCCGATCACACTGTCCGGGGCGCTCCGCAGCCAGTCGTAGAAACCGGTCCAATCGCCATAGCCCTGGTCGCGATAATCGCGCTCCCCCATGCGAAACGAGCCTGCAGGACATTCCCGGGCGAAAGCCAGCTTCGGCCCGGAAGCC
>JBGOUV010000077.1:0-20037 GCA_041477815.1 Terriglobia bacterium
CGCCCTGAGCGGACCGCGGGGGGCCAAGTCCATCCCGCGCCAGGCCTCGACCGGTCTCTACGCGGCCGCCCTGGGCGGCGGCGGCCAGGATATCCCCGGACTGGGGACCGGCTTTCAGCCCGACTACCTGGAGCGCGGCGCCTATACCGTCACCAACGGCTCCGGCACGGCCACGGTCGGCGCCTTCAGCGCCAGCTTGACGATCGGGGACGAGCTCAACTGGACCAACCGCGCGTCCCTGCGCAGCGTGAGCCGCACGCAGCCGTTGACGGTCACGTGGTCGGGCGGCGATAGCGCCGCCGAGTTTGTGGACATCACCGGCGCTTCGGTACTCGCCGGCGCGCGCGTGGGCGCCGGCTTTGCCTGCCGCGAGCGGGCCGCCGCGGGGACCTTTACCATCCCCGCCGAGGTGCTTTCCAGTCTGCCCCCTAGTGAGATCCAGGAGGGGCTCCCCACCGGCTACCTGGCCGTGGACGCCTCCCCCAACCCGGTGACGTTCCAGGCGACCGGCCTGGACCTGGGGTTGTTCTCCTTCACCCGCATCAGCGGCCTGGTGTTGGCGTACCAATAGGTGCACCCATGAATAAACTCCATATCAGCTCCCTGACGATTGCCGCGGCCCTGCTGGGCGGGACGCTGGCGGCGCAACCGGTGGTCCAAAGCGTGGTCAACCCGGCCAGCAATATCCCTCCCGGGGCGCCCCACTATGCGCTGGCTCCGTCCAGTTTCATCGCCGTGGAAGGAACCGGGCTGGGACCGGCCGAAACGGTCTACGTCCGCGGTTTGCCCCTGGTGACCGAAGCCGAAGGCGTGTCGGCAGAGGTCACCATCGGCCAGCGTAAGTGAATCCCTATCTGCTGGCGGTGGGGGCCAGGCGCCTGCTGGCCATCTTGCCCTCCACCACGCCGGCCGGGACGGGAACCCTCACCGTCACCTACAATAGCCGGACCAGCGCCGCATTCAACCTGCGGGTGGCCCTGAGCGCGTTCGGGTTCTTCACTCTCAACGGGGCGGGCTACGGCCCGATCCTGGTAGTGGGTACGGATCTCGAGCCCAGCACCCTCTTCAAGCCGTTGCGCCCCGGGTCGATTGCTATTGCCATCGGAACCGGCCTGGGGCCCACGGCCCTAACCGCCGCCGCCGCCCTGCCCCGCGATCTGTCGCTGGAGGGCATCCTGGATCAGGTACGCGATCTGCCCGAAGACACCGTGGCCCAGACCACCTCTCCGTTCCAACTCCGCATCGACGGTCAGCCGACGCCGTATCTGTACGCCGGCCCGATCGGAGGAATACCCGGCGCGAGCGCCGTGGTCTTCCGTGTCCCCATCAAATCGGGCTGCTGGCAGTCGATCTGGATGGACTTGAACGCGAGCGATATGGACCGCGCGCCCAGCAATACCGGCTCGGTGTCGATCGGGGACGGCGATGTGTGTGACGACCCCTACGGCGAGCCGGTCACCCTCCGCCGCCGCTGGTTGGGCACGGACCCGATCCTCTACGGCGAGTTCTACCGCGAGCGCGCCCATATCTACACGTTCAGCCGGCTCGGCCAGAACCCGATCGCCGGCAGCGGGGCCTTTTTGTCCATCGTGGATTTCCCCTTCCAGGCGCTCAAAGACTCCCATCAACTGGGCTTCGGCTGCCAGCACTGGAGCTACCGGCTGGGCGCCGTGGACCCCTTAGCACAGGCCGCCACCTTCCGAGGCGCCGGGACCGTGGGCTTGTTTTACCCGGACGGGTCCGGGGACACTATGTCCGTGTCCACAGGGTCTCCGGTGTATTCAGCGCGGGTTGGGGAGCGCGCTTTCGTCCTCGGCAACTTCCGGCTTCGGGCGAGCGGATCCACTGAGGTCAGGCCGTTTGACATCACTTTCCCGTACGCGTTCCCATTGGAGAATCGCTTTGCCGTCGTCACCTTTCCCGGTGTGAACGGCGGTGTCGTGCCGCGCTCACGGGATTTCATAATCAACGCCGCCGGCTGGCCGCCGAGGGCAGACTACAACGTGCGCGTGGATTTGACTTCCACCAACCGCCAACTCGACCAAGTCGCACGTTTGGCGTGCCGGTTCCGGGGCGACCAGACTTCGTTTGTGCTCCCCGAACCCCTAATGCGGCGGATGACGCCTTCCGGCATGCAGAACGGCGTCAACGACGGGTCGATAGCGATTCACTACCGCCCCAACCGGGCGACAAACGTGGATATACCTGCGGGGGGCGGACGGACTCTCGACGCCTTTGACAGCCTGTTTATGTCGTACAGCGATGTCAAGATAGAGTGATGCGGCCATCGGAGTGGAGGCGGAAGGACGCGCCGCGCCACGTTACTCTTCTGCCGAACAGGCTGGCGGCCCAGACGGCGAAGCTTACCAGGTCGGCTAGCGGTATTAACCAGAAGTAGCGGACGGCGCGGCGGTCGTCCAGCAATCCCCGTCCGACCCAGAGTCCCGCCAGCATCCGCAGCCCTACCGCTGCGGCCGCCAGGGGCCACATCTTCCAGGCGGCCGCCGCGAGTGGCACGGCGAAGGTGATGAGGGTGCCGGCATAACCGGCTGTACGGCACACGCGCAGGGTGCGTCCCCAGCGCAGGCGGTGGCGCCAGGAGTCGCGCCAGTGGTCCGGGGGCAGAACCGTTTCCACTACGTAGTCGGACAGCACAATCCGGCGGCCGAGTTGGTGGATTTTTTGACCCAGCCAGAAATCGTCGGCCAGATAGGAGGCCAGGGGGGCGAAGCCGCCGATGCGGTCCAGGTCGGCGCGCCGGAAGGCCATCGTGGCTCCCAGGGCGAACTGGATTCCCAGCAAGCGCGCCACCAGGACGCTGACCTGGAAATCGGTCGAGATCCAGAGGGCTTCGAGGAGGGACGGCAACCCTGGGGCGGGGACGCCTCGGTAGGGGCAGGTTACCATTCCGACTTGCGGGTCGGCCAGGGGGGCGGTGACATGGGCGAGGTAGGCGGCGTCCACGCGGATGTCGCTGTCGCTCACTACCAGCAGGTCATAGCGGGCTTCGCGGCGGAGACGTTCCAGGCCGTTCACCTTGGCGTTGGGGCCGTGGTCGTCGGCGGTGAGAAAGACTTCGATGCGGCGATGGGGGAACTCGGCGGCCAGGCGATGGATCTCGGGGAGGGCGGGGTCGGCGGGATCGCGGACCGCGAACAGGAGCTCGAACTCCGGGTAGTCCTGGTCGGCGTGGCTGCGGAGGCAGCGGTAGAAGTCGGGGTCCTGGCCGCGGACCGGCTTCAGGATGGATACTGGGTGAGGGGTGTTGGGTGAGGGGTGATGGGGGCGGAAGCGGAGGGCGGCCAGGAGGGCGGCGACATAGTAGGCGATGGAGGCCCACAGGAGGAGGGTCAGCATGGCTCACACACCGAACCGCGCTGGGGCGTTTTGGATCACAGGGAAATCAGGACTACCCCGAGGGTCACCAACAGCGCCCCGGCCCAACGTTCTCTCCCCACGGTCTCCTTGAGGATGGTCTTCGCCAGCAGTGTCTCCACCACGTAGGCCGCCGCGGTGGCCGGGACGGCGAAGCTCAGGTCCGCTACTGATACCAGGGCCAGGAAGGCGAAGAAGGAGGCCGCGAACGACACAATCGAGAGGGCTACCCAGCGGTTCCGGAGGACTGTGGCGAGGGCGGTGCCCAGCATGCCGGGACGGAAGTCGTCGATTTCGCCTCCTTGCTTCATGCCGATGGTCTGGAACAGGTCGCCTAGCGCGGTGGCCAGGACCACGATGGTGAGCAGGAACCAGGTCATAACGGTTCGGTGGTGCGGTGCGGCGTGCGACCCACCAGGGACACGCCGGCGACGATTGCGATGGTCCCCAGCCAACGGAGCGGCCGCACCTGCTCACTCAGCCACCACCAGCTCAGCACGGTGACCAGGATGTAGCCTACCGCGGTCATGGGGAGGACGTAGCTGAGGTCCGCCCAGCTCAGCACGATCATGTGGGCCAGGAAGAAGACGATCAGGAAGCCGACGCCGATCAGCACGTAGGGATTAGAGGCGGCGCGCAGGGAGGACCGCAGCAGCGTCAGGGGCGAGTAGGAGGCGATGCTGCCCACCTGGTGCATCCCGTAGCTCAACAACACGTTCCCCACCGCGTTGGCGACGATGATGATCAGCAGGCAGACGCGGGTCTTCAATGGGCTGAGGCGGGCTGCGCGTCGCGTTCCGCGACTACGAACTTCTTCCGCTTGTAGCGCAGCGACAGGTACTCACGAGCCTCTTTATAGAGCCGCCGGCGCTCGTCGGAATGGAACATGGCCTTGCGCACGATGCGCCAGGCAACCTTGGGCCGGAAGTAGTATTCGCCGTAAAACTGCTCCACGGCCTCGACCAGGGAGGCCCGGTCCAGGTCCGGATAGCGGATGTTCGGCAACTGGTGTCCCATCTCGTCGGTCATGGAGTCCAGGGTGATCAGGTTGTTCTGCTTGACGTAGTCGTAGAACTCGGTGCCCGGGTAGGGATGAGCGATAGAGACCTGGATGGTCTCGGTATCGAGCCGCTTGGCGAAGTCGATGGTGCGGCGAATGGTTTCGCGGGTCTCGCCGGGCAGCCCGATGATGTAGTCGCCGTGGATCACCAGGCCCAGCTTCTTGCAGTCGCGGGTAAAGTCGATGGCCCGCTGGACGGTGGCGCCCTTTTTGATGTTTTTCAGGATCTGCTCGTCGCCCGACTCGTAGCCCACGATCAGGAGCCGGCAGCCGGCGTCCTTCATGGCCTTCAGGGTTTCGTAATCGACCGTGACGCGCGAGGTGCAGCTCCAGGTGAAGTTCAGCGGCTTGAGCTTCTCGCACAGCTCCAGCACCCGCGACTTGCGGATGTTGAAGGTATCGTCGTCGAAGAAGATCTCCTTCAGGCCGGGGAAGTTCTCGAGCGCCCATTTCGCTTCGGCGGCCACGTCGTCGGCCGACCGCGTCCGCCAGCGGTGCCCGCTCAGGGTCTGGGGCCACAGGCAGAAGGTACACAGCGCCGGACAGCCCCGCTCGGTGTAGAACGAGAGGAACGGGTGGAGCAGGAAGGGGACGTTGTAGCGGGTGATGTCGAAGTCGCGCTTGTAAACCTTGGTGACCCAGGGGAGCTTGTCCAGCTCCTCGACCTTTTCCAGCTCGGGATTGTGCTGGAAGCCGCCATTCTTGCGGAAGCTCACGCCGGGCAGGTCTTCGAGGGGCTTGCCGTTGGCGTAGTCGACTACCTGGTAGTCGAACTCGCCGCGGATGACGAAGTCGATGGCCGCGGAGGCTTTCAGGCTCTGCTCGGGCAGGGTGGCCACGTGCGGCCCGACGAAGCATACCTTGATGTCGGGGTTGGCTCCCTTCATCAGCTCCACGATCTTCACGTCGCTGTAGAAGCCGGGCGTGGAGGTGAACAGGACCAGAAACTCGAAGTCCTTGGCCATCTCGACCGTCTGCTCGATGGAGATCTTGTGGGGAGGGGCGTCGACGACCTTGCTGTCGGGCAGCATGCCGGCCGGGTAGCACAGCCAGATCGGATACCAGTACGACTCAATCTCGCGCGTGGCCGGCCAACGCGAGCTGGCTCCCCCGTCGAAGCCTTCAAACGAAGGCGGATTCAGGAACAGGGTTCTCATAAGAGACTACTGATTGTCGGTGAGAGTCTGTCCCACCTCAACCACGGACGGCTCAAAGTGGTAATCGTCGTAGTGAACGGTCATATGGGCCGGTCCAACGACGCGGGTGTCCACGGTGGTTTCCAGGCGGTCGAGCACGGCCAGCCCGTTCTCCATGCGGTAGTCGCGGGTAAAATCCACGCTCTTGATGAAGACCGAAGGGTTCTTGACAAAGCGGCCGGCCTCGCGCAGGGGCAAATAGGTCTTGGCGTCAATCCACAGATTCCCCTTGAACAGACCCTGGCGCCTGGCCCGGGGCTTCAACTCGAACTGGTGGACGGTGTGGCCCGCGATCTCGCGCCGGCCCTTGTAGGAGAACTTGTAGTTCTCGGGCACAATGGCCATAGACGCATCGCCCGACTCGCGAACCTGCGCTTCGGCGCTCAGGTAGCGGGCGATGACGTGGTTCTTGACCGAATTGTCGCCTTCGAACCGCAGGACGTCGTAGGTCAGGCGGCCCAGGCGTGAGATACGCCGCAGGCCGTTCAGGCGGCCCTTCTTGTTCAGCCGGGGCACCTCGGCGTCAATGCTGACCTGGGCTACCGATCCGTTCAGCCGGTCGCGCTGGCTGCGGGAGGCGGTGAAGTAGGAATCCAGAATCTGGGTGGGGTCGAATCGGGCGGGCTCAGCCCCGAGCGGGGCGACGGTGAGCAAACACACTAAACTTAGTAGTTGGACGCGGTCCATCAGCTTTAGCTATTACCAATTAGCTCTTAGCAAGCGGGCTTGCTGCAAGCCAATGGCTTCTTTCCCCTTATCGGTGCAAAAGGGACATTCTACGCTAAACCCCTCCCCCGGCGCAACACCACTAAATCGGGGGCGAAGATGCAGCGAAGATTAGCCCTTAGGGAATCCGGCCTCTTGTTTGACGCTCTCCACCTGCCGCCGGTGACGCGTTTCATGAACCCCCATAAAGAACAGCCACTGGTACAGGTTGAAGTTGTCGCCCAGCAGGGGATGGGGAAAGCCCACCGAGGTCATATCATGGGCCGCCAGCAAGGGTAGCAAGTCCAGCAGTCTCTGGCGGGCCGACTCCAAGCGCGCCACTAGTTCCGCCAAGCCCAGACCACCGGAAGGCACTACCTCCCGCGGGGCCTGGAAGCGTACCCCGGCCACCCGCGTCCGCAGCTCCACAAAGATCGCGAGATCCACCACGCCGGGCTCGCGCGCCGGCAGCCCGCGCTCCAGGGCCTGGGCGGCGGACTGGGCCATCTTCCCACCCATGCGCGCTTCTGTGGCGGCCACGTGCTCCAGCAACTGGCCGATGGACCAGCGGTCCGGGCCCGGCTGGTAGTCGAGCTGCCGCGGCGTCAACCCGTCCGCGGCGGCCAGCAGCTCCCGCCGCGTCCCGGCGATGAAGTCCACAATCTCCTGCAGGGTCTTTTGCACGGTGCTTCCATAGTAGCCTGTGTTACTCTCAAAAGTGGCCGATAAGGAAAGCGCGTAGTGTTGGAACCACGTCTACGGGCGTTTCTTCTATCGTTGGGTATCCACGTCGCCGGCGTGGTAATGCTGCTGCAGGCCTCTCACCGCGGTTGGCTGGAGGTGCAGGCGGCAACCCCGCATCGCGACCGGATCGCCGCCGAGCGGAGCCGGCTCATCTGGTACGTTCAGAAGGTCGAGCTGCCCCCGGTGGCGCCGCTCGAGGCGTCTTCCCTGGATAGGGCCAAGGGGTCGTCGGAACGGGCCGCTCAGAAGATCCAGGCCACTGCCCCCCAACCCGAGAGCCGCCGGCAGATGATTCTGCAATCGCCACCGGAGATTCGGTTGGCGGCCGACCTGCCGCTTCCCAACCTTCTCGCCTGGAATCCGACGCCGCCACCGGAGCCACGGCGGCGCTTTCAGATCCAGACGTCTCGCGTCCAGAGGCCGGCGCCGAAGCCGCTGGAAACGCCCGCGCCGGAGGTGGCGGTGAACCCTTCAACAGCGCCCCAACTGCCGGTCGAATTGCCGGAGCGCCCGCGTTTTCAAGTCCCCGAGCGAAGGACTGCGGTCCAGAGGCAGCCGCCGAAGCCGCTGGAAACCTCGGCGCCGGAGGTGGCGGTGAACCCTTCAACAGCGCCCCGGTTGCCCGTCGAGTTGCCGGAGCGGCCGCGTTTTCAAGTCCCCCAGCGGTCCTCGCGGGCCCCCGTGGCCCCGGCGCCGGTGGCGGCGGCGGAAGCTCCCCAACTGGCCCTGGCGCCGATTCCCGACCCCAGCGGCGGGCGGCTGCAACCAGCGCCGGAGATCGAGCGGCCCAGGTTCGTGGTCCCCTCGCGGTCGCCGCGTGGCCCCATAGGACCGAAGCTCGTGACCGCCGGCGAAGCGCCCCAGGCGCCGGTGACTGCGGCGGCGGCGACCGGCGCCATGGGCGCTGTGATTGTCGGCCTCGATCCCGCACCCGCGCCCCTCCCGCCCCCTCCCGGAAATCGCTCCGCGGAGTTCTCCGCCGGACCGGAAGCGGGCGGAAACGGCGGTAAGGCCGGATCTCAGCCCGCCCAGACCGCCGAACTGCGCCTTCCCCACCTCAGCATCTCTGCCGCGCCGGCGGCAGGCCTCCTGCGTCCGAGGCCGTCCGGCGACGATCGCGCGGCCTTCCGCCGCCAACTCCTCTCCACCCTGCCGATCACCCGCACCGCCCTGGCCGCCGCGCCCGCCGCGCCCTCGCCTGATCCCATCCTCCGCGGCTCCAGTGTCTATACCATGGCCGTGGATATGCCCAATATCACCAGCTTCGACGGGAGCTGGACCGTACGGTTCACCGAGCTGGGCGGCTCTTCCCCCGACGACCTTCTCACCGCCCCGGTCGCCCTCCGCAAGGTTGACCCCAAGTACATCGCCGCCGCCGCGGCCGAGGGCGTGGAGGGCAAGGTATTACTCTATGCGGTCATCCGTCGCGACGGCCGGGTCGACCAGGTGCGCCTGGTCCAGGGCATTGACGAGCGCCTCGACGCCAGCGCCTTGGCCGCGTTCGCGAAATGGGAGTTCCAGCCCGCCACCAAAAACGGCGTCCCGGTGGACCTGGAGGCGGTGGTCCAGATTCCCTTCCGGCTGCGCAAGGCCTCCGGCCGGCCTTAGCTCTATGCTAACCTCCTGTGACTGGAGGCACCGTTGAGCGCCAACCACACACTCCAAGGACACATTGCGGTCATTACCGGAGCCAGCAGAGGATTGGGCAAGCAGATGGCGGAAGCGCTGGCGGCGGCCGGCGCGGCCATCGCCCTGGTGGCCCGTAACGGCGAACTGCTCGCCGCCGTGAAGACCGGCATCGAAGCGGGCGGCGGCCGCGCCGAAAGCTTCGTCGGCGACATCACCGCGGAGGCCGACGTCACCGCTATAGCCGCCGAAATTCGCTCGCGCCTCGGTCCGCCCGATATCCTCATCAACAACGCCGGCATCAACATTCGCAAGCCGGTCCACGAGTTTACGCTGGAGGAATGGAACCGCGTCGTCGGCACCAACCTGAACGGACCCTTCCTGTGCTGCCGCGCCTTCGTCCCCAGCATGATCGGGAAGAAATTCGGCCGCATCCTCAATATGACGTCGATCATGTCGCACGTTTCGCTGCCCGGCCGGACCGCCTACAGCGCCACCAAGGCCGGCCTGCTCGGTATGACTAAGGCTTTGGCCCTGGAGCTGGCGCCGCATAACATCACCGCCAACGGCATCAGCCCCGGACCGTTCGCCACCGAGATGAACGCCGTCCTGATCGAGGACCCCGTGCGCAACGCCGAGTTCCTCTCCAAAATCCCCGTGGGCCGCTGGGGCCGCGTCGAGGAGATCGGCGCCCTGGCCGTCTACCTCTGCTCGGACGCCGCGGGCTTCATCACCGGGGCCGACATCCTCATCGATGGCGGCTGGACGGCGCAGTAGGCAGTGGCCAGTGTCCAGGGGCCAGTGTCCAGTGGTGGTGAGGACTTAGATCATGCCTCTTCCAAACCGGAGATCCTGGGCCGAGCCGTTCAAGATCAAGATGGTGGAGCCGGTGCGCGTGTCCACGCGCGAGGAGCGCGAGCGGGCCATTGCCGCAGCCGGCTACAACACCTTCCTGCTGCGCTCCGCCGACGTCTACATCGACCTGCTCACCGACAGCGGCACCTCGGCCATGAGCGACCGCCAGTGGGCCGGCATGATGCTCGGCGACGAGGCCTACGCCGGCAGTGTGAACTTCTACCACCTGGAAGAGACCATCCAGCGCGTCTACGGCTATAAGCACGTGATCCCGACCCACCAGGGACGCGGCGCCGAGCACCTCATCTCGAAGATTCTGATCCGGCCCGGACACGTCATCCCGGGCAATATGTACTTCACCACCACCCGCCTGCACCAGGAGCTGGCCGGCGGGCGCTTCGCCGATGTCATTATCCCGGAGGCCCACGACCCCGAGTCTACGCACCCCTTCAAGGGCAACTTCGACCTGGACAAGCTGGAGTCGCTGATCGAGCGGGTGGGAGCGAAGAATATCCCCTACGTGAGCATGGCCACCAGCGTGAATATGGCGGGCGGCCAGCCGCTGTCGATGGCCAATTTGCGGGCGCTGCGCGCGCTCACGGCCCGGCACGGCATCCGCATTCTCCACGACGCCACGCGCGTCGCCGAGAACGCCTACTTCATCCAGCAGCGCGAGCCCGGCTACGCCAATCGCAGTTGCGCCTCCATCGTTCACGAGATCTGCTCCTGCACCGACGGCGCCACCATGAGCGCCAAGAAGGACGCCCTGGTCAACATCGGCGGCTTCCTGGCCTTGAACGAGGGGGAGGTCTTCGAGGAGGCGCGCAACCTGGTGGTGGTCTACGAAGGACTCCACACCTACGGCGGGCTGGCCGGCCGCGACATGGAAGCCATGGCCATCGGCATCCACGAATCGGTGGACGACGATCACCTCCGCGCCCGCGTCGGCCAGGTGCAGTACCTGGGCGAGAAGATGCTCGGCTTCGGCATCCCCATTGTATTGCCGATCGGCGGTCACGGAGTTTTCGTGGACGCGAAGCGCTTTCTGCCCCACCTCCCCCAGACCGCGTACCCGGCCCAGGCCTTGGCCGCCGCGATCTACGTCGACTCCGGCGTCCGCACCATGGAGCGCGGCGCCGTCTCGGCCGGCCGCAATCCGGAAACGGGTCAGGAATACCTACCCAGCCTGGAGCTGGTGCGGGTTACGGTTCCCCGCCGCGTCTACACCCAGGCCCACATGGACGTGGTGGCGGAGTCGCTGGCGTTCGTGTATGAGGAGAGGGACCAGCTTCACGGCCTGCGCCTGACGTATGAGCCGCGGTATCTGCGGTTCTTCCAGGCCCGGTTCGAACCCCTGTAGCAGCACCGCGCCGCGACCGTCAGGGAGCGGTTCCCGTTATCGCCGGCTCGTCCGCCAGGTGCTGGCGGTTAGGAGAGGTGCAACTCCCCCCGGCTCTGCGCCGCGCAAACCTCCACCCGCACCGGGAGGGCGCCATCGGCCGGCCGATAACAAAGCTCGTACCGGTTCAAGAGCCCACAACAAATCTGGCGGTAGATCTCCTCCAAGTCGCTGGAAGCGCCGGCGCACAGTTTCATCCCGCCGGTCTGGCCGGCCAGCTCTTCGAGGGCGTGGGGGCCTTCGGGGGCCCGACCGAGCACAATCGTGTGTATGGCGCACTTGTGCTGGCGGGCGGCGGAGACAATGTGGGCGGGATCCGGCTGGCCGGTGGGGAGAATACCGCTGGGAATCCCCTGCGGTCCGGCCAGGACGATGATATGGTGGTCGCCCCGGACGGTCCCCGCCCGCTCGGCCAGCTTGGACAGGACATCGGTCTTGCCGGTCGACTGGAAGCCGGTTGCCACAGCAGCCTGGAGCATCTTCCGGAGAGCGATTTTGTCGGGAATATACCGAATCGCTTCGTCCATGTGGCGCACGATGGCCCAGGAATCGGCGGGGCGCTTCCGCTCCAGGCGGGCCAGCACCGCGGCCCGCGCCGCCTCCAGATCCGCATCGCCCAGGTCCATGCCGCCGCAGAGCGCAAACCCCAGCACCAGGGCGTGGCTCCGGACGCGAGGGGTGAGGCTGTAAGCCTCCACCGCACGCGGCCCTTCCCAGAGGATGAACTGGGTAGGCTGGAGGTCGACCAGGTCGCCTTCTTCGGGAGCGATGGCGATTTCGAGCCGGACCGATCCCTCCGACGGAACCTCCCGGCGGACCAGATGCAGGGTCAGACGGCCGCACCGTTGGCTCTGCGCCCGTTCGATCCGCTCGATGGCGCGGGTGATATTGCGGGCCACTTTGTCGGCCGGATCCGGATTCATCTCGCGCAGCACGGGAAGGAACCGCGGGTCGCCCGTCTCGCCCAGGGCCCAGGCGGCGCTGGCACGCTCCGGCGCTTTGGTGTGGGAGGCCCGCTCCCGCAGCCGGGGCAGACAGGAGAGGTCTCCCAGCTTGTAGAGTCCCACCAGGGCATTGCTGGAGACCCGCAGGTAGGGGTCGTCCACAGCCAGATGGAGCTGCGACCGGACTCCGGGCGCGTCTACGCCCCACAGCGCCTCGACGGCGTTGGCCCGCACGCGCGGGTCGGTCTCCTGCATCTGTTGCTCCAACCACTCGGGCTTCCGGTTGGCCCGTCCCACCAGCAGCGCCCCCTTGGATCGGAGGCGGGGATTGGTATCGCGGGCCAGGTACCGGAGCATGGGCGTCACGCGGGAGCCTTCGCCGATCACCTCCAGGATGGCCAGTACGTGCTCGGCCCGCTGGGCGTCGAGTTCGGGCAACCGGTGGGCCAGCTTGGAATCCAGGATGGGCTGCGCCTGGACAGCGGCCCGGGCGACTTCGATGGCTCGTTCCTTGGCAAATACGGCCGGGTCGCACAAGGCTTCGGTCAGCAGATCCCTCTCCGCCAGCAGGCAGGCCAAGGCCTCGTGGCCGGCAGTGTCCATACGCTCCTGCAGGGCCCGCAGGGCCGCCGCACGGAAAGCCAGCCGGTCTTCGGAGAGCAGGCCCCGCAACGCCTTCAGGCCCGCCGCAGCATCTTCGGCGAATCGGTCCAGAACCTCCTTAAGACGTTGATCCATCGTCCCAGAGATCCCATCGGCAGATCGGTGGATTCCCGTGCGCCGGGGGAAGCAACACGTTCACCCCATGGTGGCGCCGCCGGAGCCCTGTAGAGGCCGCAGGGTGGATCACCCCCTACCATCCACTCTCACCGCGTGAGACGCGTTCCCGGCTCGGAGTCGCACCCGGCGGGCCGGGTTCGCGTGCCCGGTCGGCCGTTCCGGCCACCAGGTAGGGCTTCAAACGACCTATGCGGCGGTCGCGCTCGGCGCCTGCTTCGTCGCGCCACATTACCCTGGACCGCGCCGCCTGGGGTCTCCGGCCAAGCCGCCTCCGTCGAGCCCCAGGGCCTGGTTCGCCCGGTCCGCGACATCCGCATCATCGCGGCCGCCCTGGGCGACCGCGTTTAAGCGCGTTTATCGCAGCGAGTTGCCCAGCAGGCAGCACCTCCGCCGGCGCGCCGGCTGAAGCTGGCGCCGATTACCCGACCAGGCTCTTGACTTTTTCCACGATCGCCCACGCCGAAATCCCGTACTTCTCGAGCAACTCCTCGGGCCGCCCGCTCCTCGGAATCTCCCCCACCGCCAGCTTGTGTACCTCCACGCGGTCGGTGGCCAAAGCCCCAGGACCACGTCCCCGATCCCGCCGTGGCGGTAGTGGTCCTCCACCGTCACCAGGAGGCCTCCGGTCACCCGCGCCGCCTCGCGCAGCGTTTCCCGGTCCACCGGCTGGACGCTGTAGAGATCGATCACCCGCACCGGGATTCCCAGCCCCGCCAGCTCCGCGTGGGCCTTTAACGCCTCGTAGACCGTCACCCCCGCCGCCACCACCGTCACCCGGTCCCGATCGGTGTGCCGCAACACCTTGCACTTGCCCACCTCGAACTTCTCGTCGCTCGGGTAAATCACCGGGGTCTTGGGCCGGCTGGTCCGCACGTAGACCGGTCCCCGGATCGCCGCCGCCGCTTCCGTGGCCCGCCACGCGCTCACGCCGTCTGACGGGTAGAGGACCGTGTAGTTGGGCTCGGCACAAACCGCGGCCAGGTCCTCCAGGCCCATCTGCGTCGGCCCATCCTCTCCGATCGACACCCCGGCGTGGGTCCCTACCAGCTTGATGTTGGTCCCACTGATGGCGGCGATCCGGATGAAGTCGTAGGCCCGCGCGAAAAAGCACGCGAACGTCGACGCAAATGGAATCTTCCCCTTGGTGGCCAACCCCATCGCCGCGCCGACCATATTCTGCTCGGCGATGAACCCCTGGAAGAACCGCTCCGGGCACTTCTTCTGGAACTTATCCGTGTAGGTTGAGTTCTTCACGTCCCCGTCCACCACCACCACCAGCGGATTCGCCTCGCCCAGGGCCGCCAGCGCCGACCCAAAAGCCTCCCGCGTGGCCACCTGCTCCCCCAGTTGGTAAGGCGGCCCCGCCACCGGCGCCGTCGCCGGACGCAGGGCCGGCCGGGCCGGAGGCATCTGCGGCGCCCACGCGCCGCCGCCCCCGTTCAGCTTGGCCTCCAGGGCCCGGATGGCCGTGTCCATCTCCTCACCCTTCTTGAACGGCCGGCCGTGCCACCCCTCCTTGTTCTCGGCGGCCGCAATGTCTTTCCCTTTGAACGTCCGCGCCAGGACCACCGTGGGCTGGTCCGTGGTGCGCGCCGCCGTCGCATAGGCCGCCAGCAGCTCGGTGACACTGTGTCCGTCTACCACCAGCGCCTGCCACCCGAACGCCGCCCACCGCGCCGCGTACCGCTGCATGTCGTGCTCCAGCATAGTGGGCTGGCTCTGCCCCAGCCGGTTGGCGTCCACCGTCGCGCACAGGTTTCCCAGGTGGTAGTGCGCCGCCGTCGACGCCGCCTCCCACACCGACCCTTCCGCGATCTCGCCATCCCCCATCAGGACATAGATGCGCTGGTCCGACTTCTCCAAGCGCCGGGCGTTCAGCGCCATCCCCAACCCCACCGACAACCCCTGCCCCAGCGACCCCGTGGCCACGTCCACGAACGGCAGCCGGGGCGTGGGGTGGCCCTCCAGCTCCGACGTCAGCTGGCGCAAGGTCAGGAGCTCCGCCTCCGGAATCGCCCCCGCCTCCGACCACGCCGCGTACAGCACCGGCGCGGCGTGTCCCTTGGACAGGATGAAGACATCCGCCGCCGGATTCCCCGGATCCTCCGGGTCATACCGCATCACCGAGAAGAATAGCGTGGCCACAACCTCGGCCGCCGAGGCGCAACTGGTGGGGTGCCCGCTCCCCGCCTCCGTCGTGGCCCGGATCGAATGGATCCGCAGCCGCGTGGCCCGATTCCCAAGAGCCGCCACCAGCTCCGTGTTAGGTGTCGCCGTTGTCATATCCATCCATGATATCTTTGTTCCGCACCGGTATGATCGGCAAAACCATCGGTCACTATGAGATCGTGACCAAGCTCGGCGAAGGCGGCATGGGCGAGGTCTTCCAGGCCCGCGATACCCGCCTCGACCGCCTCGTCGCTCTGAAGTTCCTTCCGGCCCGCCTTCTCACCGACCAGATCCTGGTGGCCCGCTTTGAGCAGGAGGCCCGGGCCATTGCCGCTCTCGCCCATCCCCACATTGCCACCATCCACGACGTCGGCGAGAATGAGGGCGCCCGCTTTCTGGTCTTCGAGTACCTCGCCGGCGGCACCCTCAAGAGCAAGCTGCGCTCCCAGCAGCTCCCCCTCCCCGAGGCCCTGCACTATGGCCTCCAGCTTGCGGAGGCGCTGGCCCACGCCCACCGCCGCGGCATCGTCCACCGTGACGTCAAGTCCGAGAACGCCATGTTCACCGACGACGGCGTCCTCAAGCTCACCGACTTCGGTCTCGCCAAGCTTACCGGCGCTGCGGAGCTGACTCAGGCCGGCTACACCATCGGCACGGCGGCTTACATGTCCCCCGAGCAGGCCCAGGGCCTCCCCGTCGACCACCGCTCCGACATCTTCTCCTACGGCATTGTGCTGTTTGAGATGGTCGCCGGCAGCCTCCCCTTCTCCGGCGATAGCGGTATGGCCCTGATCTACGGGATCATGAACACCGCCGCCCCGTCCCTCGTCCAGCGCCGTCCGGACGCCCCGGCGCGCCTGGAGGACATCGTGCTCAAGGCCCTGGAAAAGAACCGCGATTTTCGCTACCAGACGATGGACCAGGTCATTGCCGACCTGCGCGACCTGGAACACGGCAGCGCCGCCCCCACCTCTTCCCGAGGCCGCACCCGCGCCGCCCCCCCCGCCGTCGCCGTCCTCCCCTTCGCCAACCTCTCCACCGACCCCGAAAACGAATACTTCAGCGACGGCCTGACCGAGGACCTCATCAGCTCCCTCTCCCAGCTCGAAGGCCTCCGCGTGGTCGCCCGCACTTCCGCTTTCCAGTTCAAGGGCAAGGCCACCGATGTCCGCGAGGTGGGCCGCCGGCTTAGTGTCGGCGTCGTCGTGGAGGGCAGCGTCCGCCGCGCCGGCGAGAAGGTCCGGGTAAACGCCACGCTCATCAACGTCGCCGACGGCTTCCAGCTTTGGAGCGACCGCTACGACCGCGAGATGAAGGACGTCTTCGCCATCCAGGACGAGATTTGCGGCTCCATCGTCAAGGCCCTCAAAGTCAAGCTCACCGGGGAGGAGGACCGCCCCCTGGTCAAGAAGTACACCGAAAACCTCGCAGCCTACCACCACCTGCTCAAAGGCAGGTATTACTGGAACAAGTGGACCGAAGAAGGCTTCCGCCGCGGCATGGAGCACTACCGCCAGGCCATCGCCGCCGACCCCGCCTACGCCCCCGCCTATGCCGGGCTGGCCGACTGCTTCTGCCTGCTCGGCTTCTGGGGCCTGGCTCCGCCCCAGCAGGTGATGCCTCAGGCCAAGGCCCTGGCGCTCCAAGCCCTGGCGCTGGACGATACCCTGGCCGATGCCCACGCCTCGCTGGCCGTGGTCCTGGCGCTTTTCGACTGGGACTGGTCCGCCTCCCAGCGCGAGTTTCTCCGCGCCCTGGAGCTAAACCCCGGCCTGGCCAACGCGCACCTCCTTTACGGGACCTGCTATCTCATGCCCTTCGGGCACGCCGCGGAGGCTATCGCCGCGATCCGCCGCGCCGTCGATCTCGATCCGTTGTCCTTAGTGAATAATACCTATCTAGGCACCGCCTACTGGATCGCCGGCCGCGACGACGAGGCCCTCCTCCAGCTCCAACGCACCCTCGACCTCGACCCCCAGTTCGCCGAAGCCTGGCGCTGTCTCGCCTGGGCCCATCTCACCGCCCCCCGCCTCGATGACGCCATCGCCGCCTTCACCAAGGCCCGCGACCTCGCTCCGACCCTGGTTACCCTCGCCGACCTGGCCCACACCCTGGGCCGCGCCGGCCGCGCCGCCGAGGCCCGCCAGATCCTCGCGCAACTGCAGGAGATGTCCCAGCACACCTTCGTCTCGGCTTACTGCTTTTTCATCATCCACTACGGCCTGGGCGACCTCGACACCGCCTTTGAGTGGCTGGACCGCGCCTACGAAGAGCGCTCCAGTTGGATGATGTGGCTCAAGTCCGGTCCCCTCTTCGGTCCCCTGGCCTCCGACCCCCACCTTATCGCGCTGCGCGAGAAGGTGTTCCCCGCAGGGTAGCCAGCGCCTGGTCGCCCTTATCAAAAAACTCTCGCCGCTCTTCCTCGCTCTGGAACGGCAACCCCGCGCCCCGGTAGTACGCCAATTCCTTCTCCCACTTCGCCGCTACCGCGTCCCGCGCGGCCCGCACCACCACCGGCCGTCCCTCCCGCAGCCAGTACAGCGGATTGGTATGCCCCTGAATCTCCGGCTCCCCTTCTTCCCGCTTCGCCGTCACCCGTCCCGCCACCCAGCAGCTCTCCGCGCCCTCCAGCCGCACCGACACCGCCAACTCGGTCTTCTTCCCGTCCCCGGTCGCCGCCGCCACCACTACGCCATTGCGAACAATCTCCAGCTTCTCCAGCGGACGCCAGAACCGCGCCTCGGCACGCACCTCGTCCCCCTCCACGCGGGCCTCCACCAGCGGCCCATTCGTCACCACCACGTTCCCCCGCCGCACCCCCTCCGCCCACGCCTCGTACGCCGACTCCCCCGCCCGGGCCTTCACCAGCGTCCGCTCCGGCCCCAGCAGCGGAATCCACCGCGGCCACGGCTTCATCCGGTTCAGCAGCACCGGGAAATCGCTGCCCGCGATCCCCGTCGCCTTCAACCCGGCGTTCAGCAGCTCGTACCACTCGGCGCTCTTCAACACCCCGAACTGAAACACCTCCAGAAAGTCGATGTTCCCGAGGGCGAGGTCCAGCAGCAAGGTCGAGTGCGGCATGCTGCCCGAAAAATGCGCATACCCCACCGTCGCCCCCACCTTCCTGCCCCGGCCGAACAACACCGCCGGAAACGGATACGCCGCCTCCTGGTTCGCGTACATCTTGCCAATGCTCAGAGGCCGGATCATCTCCCGCCCCCCCAGCAGGTTGATGTGCCCGTAATACTCGCACCGCGACTCGTGACCCGGCCGCACCGAGTACCCCGCCTTCTTCGCCTCCCCCGCCCGCCCAAACGCGTATTGCGGCGCTGCGTCCATCTGCCGCTGCAACTGCAGGAAGTTCCCCACCGAGAGGTCTTCGGCCTCCAGCCAGCGCAGGAACACGTCATCGTCCTGCCGCGTCCGCACCAGGTGGATGTGATCGTCCCCGGACAGCCACTCTCGCGACTTGCCGCCGCTCCAATCCGTCATCCGCAGCGACACCCGCCGCGTCTCCCCCGCCTTCAGCTCGAACTCCTCCACCGCCGGCGTATAGAACAACCCGCGATACGCCTCTACGCGATACTGTCCCGCCGGCAGCTCGTACGACCCCTTCCCCCGCAGCAGCAAGAAGTGGGACTGGTCGTTACAGCTCACCTCCAGCGTCTCCGGCGACTCCCCCGCCCGCCACAACCGTTCCCGATAGAACAGGTCTACGCGCAGCGGCAGCATGGCCTGCACCGGACTCAACCGGAACGGCCGCTTGTCTTTGAATAGGTACACCCGCACCGGCATCGACGGCTCGGCGACCAGTTCCAGTTTCGCAGCGGTCTCCGGCATCTGTGCCGCCCACAACAACGCCAGCCCAAAGCCCGTCGCCGCTAGCAAGCGGCCCGCACCAACACCCAACACCCGACACCCCACACCCGCGCCGGAGGCGCTCATAGGCGTTCGCTGCTCACCGCCAGCTCCACGAAATTACTCGGATAGTCATTGACCACCGCCTCGATATTCGGCGCCGACATGTACCGGACCCGCACCGTAGGCGCCCCTAGTCTCCTCCCCATCCCGTCCACGGAGTTAATCAGCAGCACCCGCCGAGGCCCCACCGCCGCCGCCACCTGCGGCAAATCGAAGTGCCGCAAAATCCCCAGCACAAACAAACTGGCCGGCTGCGCATAATACCGATTTTCAACCAGGGTCCGGAAGTCCACCAGCGACCGGTGCGCCACCGTCTGCCGCACCCGCTCATCGAGCGCGGCCACGAAGATCCCGATGACCCCTCCCTCCCCGCGTCCCATCACCTGTATGTCCGACGCGTCCACGTCCGGCCGCGACGCCAGGTACCCCAGCGCCACCAGCGCGTCCTGCACCCGCATACTCAGCAACGGACGCCCCAGGTTCATCGCCGCCCGCGCCAGGTTGGCCTGCGGGTTGAAGAAGAAATCCCGATAGATGCGCTCGTGCGGACGCTGGCCCGGACGCCCCGCCGGGTCCTCCGGCGCCGTCTCCCCCACCCCCCTGACATCCACGGCCAGGGCCACGAACCCTCTTCCCGCCAACTCCTCCAAGACTCCGCCCGGTCCGGCTTCTTCCGATTTTCCCCGGTCATCGAGGTACAGCACCGCCGGCCGCTTCCCCGCTTGCTTCGGCAAAAACACCAGCCCCGGCGCGCGAATTCCCGCCTCGCTCTGCAGAATCACCTTCTCGATTCTCCGCCCGCCCCTCTCCACCGACCCCGCCGCCTCCACCCCCAGCGGCAGGATCGTGGCCGGCAGATCCAGAAACTGCCGCACCTCCTCCGCCCGGATCTTCGCCCGGGTATTATTGAGCACCCAGGCCCCGGCCCGCTGCCGGTTGATGTCGAAGATCGTCGTGCCCCCCAGGGCCGTCGCCACCTGCCCCGTCTCGGTCGCCCACAGGTCCTGCGGCTTCTCCAGCAAACCTTCCCCCACCTGGGCCGGATGGGTAGACGTCGCCGCTCCCCAATACCTGTCGATAAACTCGAACGCCGACCGCCGCATCTCGTCGATGATCCCGTGGCGTCCCGCCGCCTCCAGGACCACGACGTCTCCTTCCTTGTCGAAGATCCGGTAGGCCTGCTTCAGCTCCTCGAGCGACGCCAGGGCCGTCTGGTAGCTCTTGTCCTCGCTGGCATTCAGATTCAGCAGCGGACGCGGCGGC
>JBGOUV010000239.1:0-10704 GCA_041477815.1 Terriglobia bacterium
GACCTGGAGCGAGTGGTCCGTGCCGCTGCGGGATTCCGAAGGCAGCCCGGTCCCCAGCCCCAACGCCCGGTTCATTCAGTGGCGCGCCGAGCTGCGCGGCTCCGGCGACCGCGTACCCGTGCTGGACAGCGTGTCGCTGCCCTACCTGCCCCAGAACACGCCGCCGGTGATCCGGAGCATCCTGGTGACGCCCACCCAGATGTCGGTGTCCCGGAGCCCCACGCCCACCACGCCCGCGACCACGCCGTCGGCCACCGGCGCCGCCGATTTCGCCATCACCGTCACCGACACCGGCGCGGTGTCCACCGCCACCAACCCCGGCACCACCACCCCCGCGCTGAGTCGCAGCTCGACCCAGGCCCAGGTTACGTCCATCTCCTGGCAGGCCGAGGATCCCGACGGCGACAAGCTCACCGCCCGGGTCACCTTTCGGGGCGAGGGCGAGAACGAGTGGAAGCTCCTCAAGGAGAACCTGTCGGAGAGCTACCTCACCCTGGACTCGGACGTCCTGGCCGATGGAGTATATCAGGTTAAGGTAGTGGTGTCGGACGCGCTGTCCAATCCGGCGTCGGCGGCCCGCGAGGCCGAGATGGTCAGCCCGCCGTTTCTGATCGACAACACCCCGCCGGTGGTGAGGCTGCGGGGGATGGCGCGGCGGGAGGGGCGGGCGGAGGTGCAGTTTGAAGCCCAGGATGGGGCCTCGATGCTCCGCCGCGCCGAGTACTCGCTGGACGCCGGACCGTGGTCCCCGGTTTTTCCGGAGGACGGCATCCTGGATTCGAAGTCCGAGTCGTTCAAAGTGGTGCTGGAGAACCTAAAGCCCGGAGAGCACCTGGTGACGCTGCGGGTCACCGATAGCGCGGGGAATCCGGGGTTGGGGAAGGCGGTAATACGCTAGTCTAGCTATAGCTAGGAACCGCTCATCTTTCGCGCAAAGGCGCCAAGGACGCCAAGAAAGGCAAAATAGGATTTTCTTGGCGTCTTGCCGAGAGAGTATCACACCTTCGGTGTCTGGGAGCCGTTAGCCCAGCAAGTCCAACGCCGCCTGCAGCTCCGAGCGGGCGTGGTCGTCGCCCAGGCGTCCGGTGATTTCGATGCCCTCCTGGTATGCCCCGCGGGCTTCGTCCAGCTTTCCTAGTTTTTCCAGGGCCTGTCCCAGGTGGTAGTAGGCGGCCTTGTACTCGGCATTCCGGCTGATCAACTCGCGGAATTGCTCCACCGCCTTCCCGGCCTGCCCTTGTCTGGCGTACTCCTGGGCGAGGCCGTAGCGGACGAAGGAATCGGCGGGACTCGCGGCCAGGAACTCCTCCAGCATCTCCAGACGTGACTTTTCCATGGGAACTCACTACTATAGCAAGCGGACGTAGCGCGTGGCCTGCCCCTTCTTCTACCCCACCGACCGCTTGGACCAGACGCTGTGGACCCACCCGCGGCGGCTGCCGCTGGGCGGCGGTTTCGCGGGGATCTGCCGGGCGCGGGGCGGCGAGGAGTACCGGCCCCTGGAGTTCTCGCAACTCGACTGCTGCAACCTGGGCTACGCCGCCGCCGGCGGGTGCGACCGGTTTCCGGGTGACGGGGCGGCGGAGGCCGTCCGCTTTACCATCGCGCGAGACGCCGATGGCGTGGTCGACATCCAATACGTGGTGGAGAAGGGCTACCTGCCGCACGAGCACGGGACGCTTGAATACGACCGGGGGCGGGGCGCGTTTCGCACCGTGCCGGGGAATGCGATTCTGGCGCGGCAGGCCCGGGTTTACGTCGAAAGCTATGAATCCCAAAAGCGTAAGGGAATCGCAGTCGGAGCTCTCTGAGCTGGCCCTGCCCAACGACGCCAACGGGTTGGGCAACCTGCTCGGCGGCAAGCTCATGCACCTGATGGACATCGCCGGATCGCTGGCCGCCGCCCGGCACGCCCGCACCTTTGTGGTGACGGCCGCTTTCGACCACATGAGCTTCCTCGCGCCGGTCCGGATCGGACAACTGGTGCTGCTGCGCTCGTCGGTGAACCGGGTGTTTCGGACGTCGATGGAGGTGGGGGTGAAGGCGTTCGTCGAGGACCTGCTGACGGGCGAGCGGAAACACGTGGCCTCCGCCTATCTGACCTTCGTGGCCCTGGATGCGGCCCGGAAGCCGCTCCCCGTACCGCCGGTGATCCCGGAAACCGAGGATGAAAAAAGGCGGTACGCGGAGGCCGAGGAGCGGCGCGCGTACCGCATGCAGCTTTCGAACAAGAACCGTTAGCCGGCTTCGGCCTCCTCCGCCCCGGACGACCCGTTCTTATCGCTCTCTTTGTAGAGATACTTGATGTTGGCCTTGTAGACCAGCACGTTGGGGCCATCGAGACGGTTGACCTTCAGGCAGGTCCGATCGTACCACTCGATTACGCCGTGCAGCTCTTCGCCGTCCTGGAGCACCACCACCATGGGAGTGCGGGACTGCATCTGCTTGACGTAGTAGAAGTTCTCGGCGTTGGTCTGGTCGGGCGGGACCGGACGCTTCTGCGGCGGGCCGCCCATGCGATCCGGCCGCGAATCGGGCCGGTGGTCCGGGCGCGAATCGGGGCGTGAATCGGGCCTCGGGTCGGACCGTACAGCGGACCGGTGCTCCGGCCGGTGATCCGGCCTTGGTTCCAGCCGGTGGGGTTTGAATTGGGCGGCAGCGGCGAGGGCGGCAGCCTGCTGTTGCTCTAGCTCCAACTGCCTCTGTGCCTGCAACTGCTGCTGCTGTTGCTGTAGCTCTTTGTATTCCGTGAGCGAGGGACGGATGAGTTTACGGTTGGCCGACTCCACGTGATTAACCTTCTTGCCTCCTGGCGCGTCTTGCGAAAGGGATGAGGGCGTTTCGGGATCGCGGGTTTCCAAGCATCGCCTCCTGGCTTGGGCACTGTTACGGACGGAGTGGAGAGCACGACCCCAGGTAAGGCTAAGGTTGGAAGCTCGTTTCCGCCGCGGATCAGTGTAAGCTCAGTGATCAACTGCTACATTTATTGATAACACACTAACGGCAAGGCGCGCAACTGGCAACTTTTTGTTTTTCAGTTCCCAACATGGATCGTGGCCGCGGCGCTGCGGGTACCAGCGGTCAGGCTGAGCCCGGCAGAGCCGGCGTATGGCTGCACCGGTAGCCGGAAGTTAATCTGGGTGAGGCCCGCCACAAAGCCCGGCGAAGCCCCCGCATACAGCACTGCGGCGTCCAGCGAACCCACTCGAACCTGGCAGCAGTGGAAATCCTGAGCGGAGTCCGCGACCGCCCCGTCGGCAGCCGGAACCCATCCAGTACCCGTAGCCCAGATCGTGACCACCGATCCAGCCCTGGCCGGCCGGTCCGGCGAGTTGAGGGAGCCGTCCTCGTTCAATGCCGCCGCGTAGCCCATCGCATTCCGGAAGACTTGCGGTTCGGTCGGGAATACGACGGCTGGAAAATCCGGGCTCCTCGCACCGCCAAACGCCACTCGGACCCGAGCCGAGGTCTTACTTGCCAGACCGAAGGGCGCCACCACGTTGATCTGGTTGCTGGAGACGTAAAGTAACGGCGCCGGGAGGTCGTCGAAGAAAACCTGAGCGCCGGCGAGTGACCTGGTGACCCTTCCCGAACTGTCCAAGGCCGCCGTCGCAGGCGTAGCAGGCCCAATGCCCGGGCCGAAAATGGAAAGGATCTCCCCAGGAGCGATCCGGCCGGAAGGGAGACTGCCCGCAGCGTTGACGATGTAGCCGATGAACATCGCCGGCGGCTGCCTGGGCTCCAGGGCCGATACGAGGCCGCTCAGCCCGGTGACGTGCACCGCTCCGGTGGAGTCCACCGTCATGGCCCCGGACGCCGTGTCGGCGGGGAAGCGCGCCGAGTACAAGAGCGCCGCGCCCTCCGGGTTGAGCCCCACCACGAAGTCGCTGCCGGAGGACCAACCGTTCGAGTTTGGGAAGTCCGGCGACGCGGTAGTCCCCACCATCCACACGTTTCCGGTCAGATCAACCGCCACCGCCGTCGCCGATTCTGCGGCCGGCCCGCCGAGATAGGTGGCCCAGACCAGCGAGGACCCATCCGGGTTCAGCTTTGCGACGAAGGCATCGGAGGGCGGCTGTGGTGAGATGAGCGACGGTGCTCCGGGACCGGAGAAAGCCGGCTGGTAGACACCGCGCGTCGCCGGAAACCTTGCATCGGTGGTGCGACCGGCCAGGTAGGCGTTTCCTGCGCTGTCCACCGCAAGCGCATTCACGGTATTGGCAGCACTCGGGGGAAAAGGCTGGTTCATGTAGCTTGTCGTCCCCAGGTACGTCAGGTAAACGAGCGCCGACCCGGCGGCGTTCACTTTGGCGGCGAAGGCCCCGATGCCCTGGGGCGCGAACGCCCCCGGCGTGGTGGGCAGGCTAATCGTATTGGTATTTCCCGCGATGTACGTGTTTCCCGCGGAATCCAAGCCGATGCCGACGCCGACGTTGAATTTGGTGCTTAGGAAGCAAGTGCTCCCGCCGCAAATCATGCCGGAGCTGGCGATGAGACCCGAGTAGAGAATCCTGTCGCCGGCGGCGGAAATCTTGGTGACGAAGGCTCCCGAGACTGCTCCCGGCCCCTCGCCCAGCCCGATCAGCGCGTACCGCAGGCCCTCCGTTTGTGGAAAGTCGCGGGCAAAAGTCGTGCCGGTCACATATGCGTTCCCGCTCGCGTCGGCCGTAATGGCGTTTACTGCGCTCGTGGCGCGGGTACCTCCGAAATAGGTGGAGTAGATCAGACGGCTGCCGTCCGGGCCGAGCTTTACCAGAAAGCCGCCGCCAGGTTCGCTCTGTAGCGGGTTGCGAAGCGGGAAATTCGGCGAGGTCGTACTCCCCGCCAGGTAGATGTTGCCCGCCGGATCCAGGGCGAGACCCCGGAC
The DNA here is from genome assembly GCA_041477815.1 of Terriglobia bacterium. GTDB lineage: Bacteria > Acidobacteriota > Terriglobia > Bryobacterales > JACQDG01 > JBGOUV01. The sequence goes on from JBGOUV010000239.1 coordinate 4,868, forward strand.
CTCATCGTTGACTTTCCCGCCGATTGTCGCGGTGAACAGAACTGCCCCGGACGGGTCTAGCTTAGTGACAAACGCGTCCGAAAGCCCGACCGGAGCCGAAAACGTTGGTAGGAAAACCTGAAAGAGCCGTCTCCCCGCGACGTAAGTGTTGCCGGCGGCATCGGTGACGATCCGAGCTGGCGCGTAATCGGCGCCGATGAAGGTCGTGTATGCGGACGCGCTCCCCGAAGTTCCCTGGTGGATCACCGAGCTAGTCCACTGGCTGGGGTCGTCTCCCGTGTACGAATAATGCATTGCCGCTTTCTCCGCCGACAAGCCGACGGAGGCCGCGAACGCCAAGAGTACCTGCGTCAGCCTCATGACAGCACCTCGACCGGAAAGGAAGGACGCGGCTACATCAATCCTACTACCGGGCTAGGGTAATAGCCAGGGCTTCCAGGGCGATCTGCTTCTGGATGTTGCGGCGGACCAGGTCGTCGAGGCGATCGACCTCCAATACGGCCTTTTCGAGCCAGGGGAAGTCGATGCGGGCGGCTAGGGGGGTGAGCTGGGCGCGGAGGTCCTCGTTGACCAGGGGTCCGGCGCCGTGCTTCAGGCATAGGACGTCGCGGAGGAGGCTATAGAGGGCGTCAAGCTGGAGGTCGAGCTTCTCGCTCTTGCTGCGGCCGATGGCCTCGGTGAAGGGGAGCAGGTCCGGGAAGCTGCCTGAGAGCAGGGCCAGCATGGCGCGTCAGCGGCGCTCGTGGGTCTCGATATCGATAGAGAGGGCGCGGCCGGGGCTGCCTTCGGCCCAGGCCAGGAGCTTCGGACGGTTGGCGGCCGGGATATCGGGCCGAGAGGCGAGGAAGCGGTCCATCTCCTCGCGGCTGAGGGGGGCGAAGTGGAAGGGCACGGAGCGGGAACGAATGGTGGGCAGCAGGTCGAAGGCGTTGGTGGCGGTGAGGATCAAGGTGAGGTAGGGGGGAGGCTCTTCGAGGACCTTCAGGAGCGAGTTGGCGGCGGCGGAGTCCATGCGGTCGGCCTGGTCGATCAGGAAGAGGCGCCGGCGGCCCTGGGAGGGGCCGAACTGCGCGTACTCCTTGAGCTTGCGAACCTGGTCGATGGAGATCTGGGCTAGGGGGCCGTCGGGGGGGAAGGTGAGGAACTCGGGAAAGCTGGAGATGACCAGGGGGTTGTCCTTGCGTTTGTCGGGCGCGAGTTTGGCGCGCTCGTCGAAGAGTTTCCGGTATTCGGGGAGGGAGAGGTCGTCGGCGAGGATGCGGCGGCAAGTGGAGCATTGGCCGCAGGCGTCCTTCGCGCAGTTGCAGGCGGCGGCGAGCAGGCGGGCCAGAGTCGCTTTGCCGACACCGGCGGGGCCGGCAAACAGCAGCGTCTGCGGGAGGCGGTTGGCGGCGAGCAGGCGCCGGAGGTCGGCGGCGAGGCGGGCGTTGCCGAGGAAGGTATCAAACATAAGCCTGTACGCGGCTCCAGATGTCACGGGCGATCTCGTCGGGGGCGCGGCGGCCGTCGATGAGCAGGACGCGGCCGGGCTCGCGGCGGTGGATTTCGAGATACCCTTCGCGGACGCGGCGGTGAAAGGCGAGACTCTCGCGCTCGAAGCGGGTTTCATCGGCGGCGGCGGCCGGATCGCGGCCGAGGGCCCGGTGGACGCCGGTTTCCGGGTCGAGGTCGATCAGGAAGGTGAGATCCGGGCGAAGGCCGCGGCAGGCGACGCGCTCCAGGGTGGCGACCGCGTCGACGCCGAGCGACCGGGCGTAGCCCTGGTAGGCGGTGGAGGAGTCCGTGAAGCGGTCGGAGAGGACGATGTGGCCGGCCTGGAGGGCGGGGAGAATCACTTCTTCGACATTCTGGGCGCGGGAGGCGAAGTAGAGCAGGAGCTCAGGGACGGCGCGGAGGTCGGTGGAGCGGGCATCGAGAACGATCTTACGGATCTCGCGGCCCACGCGGGTGCCGCCGGGCTCCTGAGCGCGGACTACGGTGTGGCCGGCGGCTTCCAGGCGTTGGGCAAGGCGCTCGAGCTGGGTGGTTTTGCCCGAGCCGTCGAGGCCTTCGAAGGTGAAGAATTTCCCTGGGAGGTTCGGCAAGGAACCAGTATAGCGAGGCGGATCAATCCGATGGATGATCCCGGTAGTACACGATCAGGTCCTGTTTAGCGGGGGTGCGGCCGAGCTGCCGGAGCATGTTCGACACCTGGCCCCGATGGTAGGAGCCGTGGTTGGTGAGGTGCAAGAGGATCTGCCAGATGGGGCTCTGATATTGGTCGCCCGAAATGAAGCGGTAGGAGATGACCTGATTCCAGTCGGCGGCCTGGGCCCATTCGATGTAGCGGTCCAGGAGCGCCAGCCATTCCTCCTCCCAGGGAGCGCGGTCGGCAGGGGGTTGGTAGTCGCTGAGACCGCCGGTGGGGCGGCCTTGGAGGCGGTCCCACCAGATCTGGTCGCCCATGTAGATGTGAGCCAGAGTACCGCGCAGGGTGCCGTAGGAGCCGCCAATGGGGCGGTCGAGCTCTTCAGAGGTTAGGGGACGGACGGACTCTATTGTGAGAGCGGTGGCCCAGCGGTTGAAGCGGATATGGTGGAGAGTGTCGATCATGAACTTAATTCTCCCTGCTGGGCCTTGCGGACGTCAATGGCGTGGTCGCGGAGGAAGGCGTCGGAGAAGCGGAGGCCGAGACCGGGGGATTCGGGTGGAAGGAAGTAGGCGCGGCTGTCTTGCCAGGACCCGAAAAGCTGGCGATTGAGATCCGGATTAGTGTTGCCTTCTTCGAGGATAAAGAAGTTCGATAGGGCAGCCGAAAGATGCAGGTGGGCGGCGAGGCAGACGGGGCCGTTGGGGTTGTGGGGGGCGACGGGGATGAAGTGATTTTCAGCCAGGGCGGCGAGCTTGCGGAATTCGGTGATGCCGCCGGCGCGGGCTACGTCGGGCTGGTAGATACGGAAAGCCTGGCGCTCGAGGTATTCGCGGGTTTGGAGCCGGGATTTAAGGCGCTCGCCGGCGGCGATGGGGATGGAGGTCGCCCGCTGGACTTCGAGCATGGCATCGACGTTCTCGGGGGGGACGGGTTCTTCGAAGAACATGGGATTGTAGGGCTCGAGGGCCTTGGCAATGCGGACGGCGGAGGCGGTATTGAACTTGGCGTGGGCCTCGACGCAGATCTCGAACTGCGGTCCGCCCGCGCGGATGCCGCGAACCATTTCGGCGACCTCTTGGATGGTCTTCAGGGTGGCCTGGCGGGAGAAGTCGAGACGCTCGTTGGGGCTGATGCCGGGGGTGTAGGGTTCGTCGAAGAACGGGTCCCACTTGCCGGCGATGGCGCCTTCAGCGACCAGCTCCTGGGTGCGCTTCTTGTAGGCCTCGGCGGTGCGGGGGATCTGGCCCCAGCGGTAGGAGGTGTAGATCTTGATCCGATCGTTGATCTTGCCGCCGAGGAGCTTGTAAAGGGGCACGTTGACCTTCTGGGCGACGATGTCCCACAGGGCGATGTCGACGGCCGAGATGGCCGATTGCACCGCCGAGCCGTGCATGGCGTTGCGGCCGCGGTAGAGGGTGTGCCAGATCTTCTCGATGTCCCAGGCGCTTTGGCCGACGACGTAGGGCTTGAGCATCTCGATTTCGGTGGCGATGGTGGCGACCTTGGGGAAGTTGGTGCCTTCACCCCAGCCGGTGATGCCGTTATCGGTCTGGATACGACAGAACAGGTAGTAGTTACCCCGGAGCTTACCGTCGGGCCCGCGGTGTACTTGCATAATGTAGGGCTCGACCTTGACGATTTTGAGCGGGCCGGGTTCGGCGGGGCTGGCCTGAGCGAGGACGGAGTTGGTGGAGAGGCCGGTCCAAGCGGAGACGGCGCTGAGGCCGGGACCGACGCGGACGCCCTGGCCGAGGAGGCCGGCGGCGACGGTCTGGAGGAAGTGGCGGCGGGGTTGCGGGGTGCTCATGGGGAATACGATACACCGGTTGGAGGGTGGAGGCAATGAATATGGGAGTGTCGGTCCACGGGGGCGGAGCGACTTCACCCACCTGGGCGTGGCTGATACACGCACCTGGGATCCTCGCCCAACCAGTCGCCCGTCAGGGCATAGGCCCGCGAGCGGGACCCGCCACACAGGTTGCGGTATTCACAAAGCCCGCACTTGCCTTTCAGGTTGGCGCTGTTGCGCAATTCCAAAAACAAAGGCGACTGCCGGTAAACGTCGGCTAACGACTGCTGGCGGACATTCCCGGCGGAAACCGGCAGGAACCCGCTCGGGTAAATCTCGCCGGTGTGGGAGATGAAGACGAAGCCTTTGCCATCGTTGATTCCGCCCGCGCGGCCGATCGCTCCCCGGGCGTCTCGCGTCGGCGGGCCGCCTACCGCCTTCCGCTGTTGAGCTGCGTAGCGGCGGTAGTGCTGCGCCTCGGTCGTCTTGATATCGAACGGAGCGGTCTTGGAGAGATCATACAAAAAGGCGAAGACCTCTTCGTATTCCTCGGCGCTCAAGTCATCCTGAACCAGAGCCCGGCCAGTCGTGACCAGGAAAAACACGCTCCACAGCCGGGCGCCCGAGCGTTCGACAATGCCTGCCAGTTCGCCCAGGCGAAGCCTGTTGTGCCGGGTGACTGTGGTGTTGACCTGGGTTTCGAGCCCGATGCGCCGGGCCTCCTCCAGCGCGAACAGAGTCCGCGCGAACGATCCCTCCACCCTGCGGAAGCCGTCATGCGACAACGGATCGGGGCCATCCAGGCTGACGGCCATGCGGGAAATCCCGGCGGTCTTTAACATCTGAATGGCTTCCGCATCCAGTAGCGGCGTCGCGCTGGGCGTGACCGTGGTTCGCAGACCGAGGCCGACGCTCCTTTCGAGCAAGGGTTGCAGATCCGGCCGCCGGAGCGGATCTCCCCCGGTAAATACCATGAGCGGATTGCCGAAGGCTTTCACCGCTTCCAGAAATCGAAAGCCTTCGCCGGTCGTAAGCTCCAGGGGGTGGCGAGAGGGCAGGGCGCAAGCCCGGCAGTGTGCGCAGGCCAAGTCGCAAGCCTGGGTTACCTCCCAGATCACCAGAAACGGCGCCTGGTCGAAGTTCTGCATAGCTTCACTCTACGTGGCCCCGGATGGTGAGGATGTGACTGCGGTCACAGCCACGGTGGTTCCGGTCCGCTAGGCTGAGGAAGACGGAGGCTAGAATGGTTTCCACTACCGAAAGAACAGTTGGCGAGATCGCGGCGGCGAACCGCTCTGCCGCGCGCGTCTTCGAGAAGCACGGAATCGATTACTGCTGCGGCGGGGGACGGCCCTTGGAGGTCGCCTGCCGCGAAAAGGGGCTTTCCGCCGAGCAGATCCTAGCCGAGGTCGAGCAGACCAAGCCGACCCGGGACGCCCGGGACTGGGCCACGGCCCCGCTCGCCGAGCTCGCTGACCACATCGTCACCATACACCACGCCTACCTGCGCAGCGCCATGCCGGCGCTCGACCAGAGACTGGTCAAGGTGATCGCCGCCCATGGTCCTAACCACGCCAAATCGCTGTTGCCCTTGCGGCAGGCCTGGCAGGGTCTGGTGGAAGAACTGACCGCCCACATGATGAAGGAAGAGATGATTCTGTTCCCGCTGATCAAGCGAATCGAGGCCGCCCAGAGGGCCGGCGCGGGACTACCCGGGGGTCATTGCGGATCGGTGAACAACCCCATTCGCGTGATGGAATACGAGCATGACAACGCGGCCAACGCGTTGCGGGAGATGCGCCGTGTGACCGGCGACTATGCCCTGCCCGCAGACGCGTGCAATACCTACCGCGCCCTGTTCGAGGGGCTTCAGGAACTGGAGACCGACTTGCACTTACACATTCACCTGGAAAACAA
>JBGOUV010000348.1:0-7551 GCA_041477815.1 Terriglobia bacterium
CCGGTTTGAGCCCGGCCCGGTGAACCGGACAAAACAGTCCAGACCAGCAGAAAAACCGCGGGATAAGACACACATCGGGTTAGCCCTCTGTAAAGGGTCATGGGGGAGACCTCCTGGTTTTGCGCTTTACCGCTGGAGGACCGATGCAGGCGGTGGATCTTCGGCCACGAACCCTGCAAGTCCCGACTTCAACTCTAGGGTTGGCATTCCTGAGAGACAATCCGGAGGAACGCCTAAATCCTCGGGCAAAGGCTTTTACGCCTTCGGAAGTATGTCTGCGGTCGTTGCAGCTTCTGCCCTCCGGCAGATGATGTTCTTATCGGTGACAGAACGCAAACCTTGATCGCGGCTCCAAAGTTAGCGACAATCTGGTGGAAGGAGGGCCACAGCAAGACATCTCGCCGGCTCGCTGGGGTTCCTGGGTGTAAAGATCAACCGGTTCGAGGAGTGGGCTGGAGAGGATGGCTCGAATTCTGCTGGCAAGCGGGTTCACCGTGGCCGTAGCCGGGGCGGTAGGCCGGTGGTTTCTAATCCGCACGGGGGCCTGGGAAAAGCTGACTCGCTGGGACCGGCCGGTGGCGGCCTTTGGGGTGGGGGCGGCGTGGCTGAGTTTGGCGGTGTTTGCGTTATGCGTGGCGCAGTTGGTGTATGCGCCGGTATTGGTGGGGCTGGGCGTGGTCTGCTTGTGGGCCGGCCTGCGGGCGAGAGGCGGGGAGGCGGCGCGGGAAGCGGCGACGTCGAGAGTGTATTGGTGGTTTCTGCCGGTGGCGGTGGCCTATGGGGGCTTATACCTGGTCCATGCGCTGGCGCCCGAGATCAGTCCGGACGGCTCCGGGTATCACTTGGGACTAGTGGCGCGATACTGGCGCGGGCACGGCTTCAGCCGGATCACCACGCACATGTACGCCATGTTGTCGCAGGGGACGGAGATGCTCTTCCTGTTCGCCTTCGCGCTGGGGCGGCATGCGGCGGCCAAGATGGTCCACTTCGCTTTTCTGGTGGCCACGGTAGGGGGCCTGCTGGCGTTGGGGAGGAGGTTTGGCATTCCGGCGGCGGCGGCGACGGGGGCGGCGTTTTATGCCGTCTCGCCGGTGGTCGGCGTGGACGGGACCAGCGCCTATAACGATTGCGCCCTGGCGTTCGTGCTGTTTCTGATGGTCTACCTGCTGCTGGTGGGGGCGGAGGAGTTGTGGCCGGCCATCGGGGTGCTGGCGGGCTTCGCCTTCGCCATCAAGTACACCGCGTTTCTCGCCCTGCCGCTGGCGCTGGCGTGGTTGTGGCGGCGGGGCTGGAAGGCGTGGTGGCGGGTGGGGTTGATGGCGGCCCTGTTCGCGGTCCCGTGGCTGGTGAAGAACGCCGTGGTGGTGGGCAATCCGGTGGCGCCGTTCTTCAACAGCGTGTTCGAGAACCCGCACGTGCACGTGTCGTTCGAGCGCCTGTATGCGATGTTCATGCGGCACTATGGGGGGCTGGCGGAGAAGAATTGGACCGACTATCTGCGGTTTCCTTGGGAAGTGGCGGTGTCGGGCGGAAAGCTGCAGGGGTTGCTGGGACCGCTGTTTCTGGGGGCGCCGCTGGGCTTGGTGGCCCTGGGGGACAAACTGGGACGGCGGGTGTGGGTGGCGGCGCTGCTATTAGCGCTTCCCTGGATGACCAATATCGGCACCCGGTTCCTGATTCCTTCGCTGGTGTGGTTGGCGCTGGCGATGGGGATGGCGATCTGGCGGATGCCTCGGGTGGCGGCGGGGGTGGCAGCCGGAGTGCTGGTGGCGGGGCACGCGGTGGGGTCGTGGCCGGAGGCCATTGAGAAGTGGAACAAGCAGCAACCGTGGCGGCTGGCGCCGGCGGCCCCGTGGCGGGCGGCGCTGCGGCTGGAATCGGAGGAGCGGTACTTGCAACGGGTGTTGCCGGGGTATGCGGTGGCGCGCCTGATCGAGGAAAAAGTCCCGCCGGGGAAGCGGGTATTTTCGCCGGACGGTGTGTCCGAGGCGTATACCTCCCGCGAGGTGCTGGTGAGCTACCAGTGCGCCCGGTGTGAAGTGCTGATGGACGACCTGTTGACGCCCGTGCTGGAGGATTGGGGGCCGGTGCGGGTGGTCCGGTTCGACTGGAACCCGCGCGAGCTGCGGAGCGTGCGGCTGGTACAGACGGGGTCGGACCGGCGGGAGATGTGGAGTATGCACGAGGTGCTGCTGTTTGCCGGACGGCAATATGTAGTGCCGCAGCCTAGCTGGAAGATTCGGGCCCGTCCGAACCCGTGGGACGGGGCCCGGGCCCTGGACGGAGACCCGGCCACGCGGTGGCGAAGCTGGTGGCCCCTGTATCCGGGCATGCAGTACCAGATAGATTTCCCCGGGCCGCTGCGTCTGAGCGCGCTGGAGGTGCATTGCTCGGCGGACCAGAACCAAATGCAGATGCGCCTCGAGGCCCAGGATACTTTGGGGCGGTGGCTGCCCCTGGCCGCGCAGATGAGACAGGCGGAGCGGGACGCGCCGCGGATGGAAATGAAACGGCTGGCTACCTGGGATCTGAAGCGCGCGGGCGTGGATTACATCCTGACGGATCTGGGGGGGCAGGGGATGAACCTGATCGGGCCGTACCTGGCGAAAGATCCGGGGGCCTGGGGGTTACGGTTGGTAGGGGAGTATGGGCCGATGCGGCTTTACGAGATCAGGGAATAGAACGGAAGCTGTTAGCCCTTAGCTGTTAGCTATCAGCAACCCGGCTTGCTAAGAGCTAAGAGGTAAGAGCTTCAATTCCTACCATTCGCTGTATTTCGAGCCGTCCAGGGAGGTCAGGTCCGAGCCGCTGTGGACGTCGATGATGCCGGGCTCCTTCTGGTCCACCGAGCGCATGGCGTCTTCCATCTCGACTTTCCAGGAGTCGCGTTTCTTGGTGAGGGGGTCCAGGGGGAGTTCGCGGAGATAGCCTTCGGTGACCAGGTCCTGCAGGGCTTGGGGGGCCTTTTCCTTGTCGAAAGTATACTCGTCGATCAGGCTGCGCATGGTGAAGAGGTTCTGCTTGAGGACCGCTTCTTTGGAGCGCATGATCGCCTTCTGATACAGAGGGACGGCGACGGAGATGACGGTGATGATGATCGTGAGGACGATCATCAGCTCGATCAGCGTCATGCCGCGGAAGCGGCTACCAATCTGAGTATTTCGAACCATCGAGGGCGGTGTCCATGCTCTTGGAGTATATGTCGAAAACGTTTTGGCCGCCCCAGCTTTGGGCGGCCGGGTCGTCCTGCACCGAGCGCAGGCCCCACTCGGCCTGGCCGGTCAGGGGGTCGCGGGGGACGCGGCGGAGGAAGCGTACCTTGGTATCGACGGTGCCGGCCTTCTTGACGCCGTCGACCATGGTCTGGAGGTCGGGCGGGTAGCCTTCCGACTCCAGCTTGCCGGGGGGAAGGATGCCGCGGTCGGAAGCGTCCTTGTAGCGGTCGATGGCGGAACGAATCTCGCGCTGGGCGTAGCGCAACTCGCGCTCCTTCTCGCGCCGTACCTTCACGCGCGCGAGCGGCAAGGCCATGGTGGTGAGGATGAGCATGATGGTGAAGGCAACGATGAGCTCGACCAGCGTCATGCCGGCTTGCCGCGAGCGGCGAATCACTTGATCGTGACCTCCGCCTGGGTGTTTTCGAGCGGCATGGCTTCGCGGCTATTGCGGGCGGCCACATTGGAGATTTGGATGGAGGTAGTGGCCGGGGAGGTGGCCTCGAATTCCAGGGTCAGGAGCACGCCCGAGCCGGAGATGCCGGGGGAGCCGGGGAAGCGCGAGAGATTGATGGTGGCTTCGCCGGCGTCGTTGAGGACGTTCTTGGAGAAGATGACGTCCTGGCCGTCGTTGGCGAGCAGAGCGCCACGGCGGAGGTCGAGCAGACGCAGGGCTTTGGGGTCGAAGTTGACCTTGAGGGGGGCGGAAAAGAGGTCGGTGACGTTCTCGGCCAGCAGGTTCAGGGTAATGCGCGCGCCGGGCGCCGCGGAGACCCGGTTGCTGTCGAAGCGCAGCCGCGCGGCGGCGCCTGAGGGCGCGGGGGCCGGGGGCCGGAGTTCGGGGGTTGGGGACGCGGCTGGCGCGGGTGTTGGGTCTGGGGTGTTGGGCGCAGGGGGGGGCGGGGCCAGCGGCGCGGGGGCCGGGGGCCGGAGTTCGGAAGGCGGGGCCATGGTGGCTGGGGGCGGAGAGGTGGCCGGAGGTAACGCCGGGTGGTCGTTGGCGGCGGGGACGAAGTTTAGTTTGACGGTTTGGTCGGTGCCGGCGGAGACGCTCCGGAGGTTGAGGTCGGTGATATCGGGGATACGGACCACGTGGGGTAACAGCACGATCAGGATTTCGTTGTCGGAGGTCTCCACACGCTCGCTGGAGAACAAGCGGCCGAGGATAGGGATCTGGCCGAGTAGGGGAACGCCGGAGGTGGAGCGGGTGGTCTGGGTCTGCATCAGGCCGCCTATGATGGAGCCCTCGCCTTCGGCCAGGCGGATGTCGTGGATGATCTTGCGCTGGCCGATGACGGGTTGCGAGATGCCGCCGATGTCGATGCGGTCACGGACGTTGGAGATCTCGATCTCGATGTGCATGGAGACCTCTTTGCCCGCGTGGACGCGCGGCATCAGGTCGAGAACCACGCCGACGTCCTGGTAGTTGAACTGGGTATTGACCAAGGGGTTGATGCCGACGCCGCCGATGCCGGGCTGGAAGCTGCCGGTGGCGATGGGGATGCGGTCGCCGATGCGGAGGCTGGCTTTGTAGCCGTCGAAGCCGCGGACGCGGGGGGACTGCAGGACACGGGTGTCGGAGCGGCTCATCAAGGCTTTGATGCTGGCGCCGGGCAGGTTGAGGGAGAAGTCGCCGGAGCCTACGGAGGTGACGCGGTTCAGGGGGATGCTGGAGCCGGTGGCGACCGGGGTGCTGCCGGTTCCGGTGCCGGTGCCGGCACCGGTGCCGGTACCGGTTCCGGTTCCGCCGGTACTGGGGGCCACGCCGCCGGGGGTGAAGGCGATGGGAAGATTGATGCCGGGCGTCGAGCCGGAGACGGGCGTAATGCCGAGCTCGCGGGTGCGGCTCTGGCTGGCCTCCAGAACCAGCACGTCGATGATGACCTCGGCGCGCGATTTATCTATGTCGTTGATGACTTTTTCGGCCAGGGCCATCGCATCGGAAGTGCCGCGGATCACCATGGCGTTCAGGGAGTTGATGGTGAAGACGCGGCGGATGTCGGTGACCGACCGCACCATGGTTGCGATTTCCTGGAGCTCCTGGGCCGTGTAGGTGTTGGTGAGGTAGAAGGTCTTGACGATGAATTCCTCGAAGTCGCGGCGCTTGGTGGTGTTGTCGTTGGTAACGAAGATGGCGTTTGCGGAGAGGGGCTTCCAGTAGGCGCGGGCGAGGGTGGACACGTAGTCGAGGGCCTCGTAGAGGGTGGCGTTGGTCAGCTCCAGGGTGAAGCGGCGGTCCTGGTAGTCGGGGTCGAACAGGCAGTTGATGCCGGCCAGCTTGCCGATGGTCTCGAAGATCACCTTGCTGTTGTTGTTGATCTTGAGGTTGATGGGCTGGGAGGAGATGGGCTTCAGCTTGGCCAGGGACTGCGCGGTCTCCAGCATGGCCTCGGATTCACGGCGAGCGGAGGTAAGAGGGGACAGCGATTCCGGCTTGGCGTTGGCCTGGGGCTTGCCGCCGCTTTTCTTTTGGCGGTCGAGGAGTTCCAGGGTGCGCCGGAGTTGCTGGCCGGCGATGCTGGAAGCGGGGTCGATCTGGAGGGCCTTTTGGAACTCGACGGCGGCTTCCTGGAGATTGCCCTGTTCGAAGACCTTCTGGCCCTGGTCGACGTGCCACTGCCCGGCCACGAAGCGCAGGCGGCGGGTGGCCATGAGGTAGCGCTGGTTTTCGGGATCCTCGCGAAGAGCGCGCTCGAAGAAGTCGAGGGCCTGGTCGTAATCCCGGTTGAGCTCGGCCTTGTGGCCTTCCTGATAGAGACGGCTGCCTTTAGGGGCCGCGCCGAGACCGGGAGACAGGACCAGCCACAGGGTCAGCAGGGCGGCGGAGGTTCTGGTAAAATTGGACATTTCCACTCGTTCCCGGATCGATTCAACTAGGTAGACGATAGGGAGGCGGCCGGCGTGGAGGCGAAATTTCAAGAAGGCCGTATACTCAGCGCCAACCGGCAGGCCGGCCACAACTACTTCCTGCTGGAGCGGTTTGAGGCCGGCCTGGTCCTGACCGGGACCGAGGTGAAGTCGGCCCGGGAAGGACAGGTCCAGTTGAAGGAGGCCTATGGCGAAGTGCTGGGGAATGAAGCCTGGCTCGTCAATGCCCACATCAGCCACTACTCGCACGGTAACCTGGAGAATCACGATCCCGTGCGGCGCCGGAAGCTGCTGCTGCACGCCGAGGAGATCCGGAAGCTGATCGGGAAGACGCGGGAGAAGGGTCTGACGCTGATCCCGACCAAGCTGTACTTGAAGAAGGGAAAGATCAAGTGTGAGCTGGCGCTGGCCAAGGGAAAGAAGCTGCACGACAAGCGGGAGGCCGAGCGGAAACGATCGGCCGACGAAGAAGCCAGGGAGGCGAGATTATCCAGATGACGGTTACCTTGCAGAGTGACGCGGTCGAGAAGATCAACTGTGAAGCGGTGGCGGTCGTGGTGTACGAGGGGGATGAATCCCGGGATGGCTTGGCCGGGGGACTGGTGGGCGAGCTGCGGCGCGCCGGAGAGGTGACCGGAAAGCCCTTGGAGATGGCGCTGGTACATCGGCCGGCGGGGCTGGCGGCGAAGCGCTTGCTGCTGGTGGGAGGAGGCAAGGCGGACGCGTTCGGGCCGACGGACTTGCGTAGGGCGGCGGGAGCGGCGCTGCGGTTCTTGAAGGCCAAGGGCGTAGCGTCTTTTTGCTTCGTGCCGGTCGGGGACCGGGTGGAGGCGGTGGTGGAAGGGGTGATCGTCGCCGACTTTGAGCCGGACTCTTACAAGACGGAAAAGAACAACGGCCGGCGGATGGAGCGGGTGGAGGTGTCGGCGGCCGAGACGCCTGCCACGCGGGCGGCGCTGGAGCGGGCCGTGGTGACGGCCGAGGCGCAGAACTTCGCCCGGGAGCTGATCAATGAGCCGGCCAATCGGCTGACGCCGCTCGAACTGGTGGCGCGGGCTCGGAAGATGGCCGCGGAGACGGGACTGGAGATCGACGTCCTGGACCGGAAGCGCATGGAAGAGTTGGGAATGGGGGCGCTGTTGGGCGTAGCGCAGGGGAGCGCGGAGCCGCCCGCGTTGATCGTGCTGCGGTACCGGCCCGCGGGCGGGGCGGGGGCAAAAACTCACCTGGGGCTGGTGGGCAAGGCGGTGACGTTTGATACGGGGGGCATCTCGATCAAGCCGGCCGATGGAATGGAGAAGATGAAGTACGACATGGCCGGCGGCGCGACCATGATCGCGGTCTTGCGGGCGCTGAGCAAACTGAAGCCGTCCGTGCCGGTGACGGCGTTTGTGCCGGCGGTGGAGAACATGCCGGGCAGCCGGGCGCAGCGGCCGGGCGACATCGTGAAAACCATGTCCGGCAAGAC
>JBGOUV010000405.1:0-6058 GCA_041477815.1 Terriglobia bacterium
GAACACCAGCATGGTGGCCAGCGGCTGCAGCAGCGCCCAAGCCGCGCCCAGCACTGTCTGCTTGTACCGGACTTTGACGTCCCGCCAGATCAGAAAATACAGCAGTTCCCGGTACTCCCATACCTCCCGCAGCCGCAGCGCCACCCATCCCCGCTCCGGCCGGATGCGAAATACCGGCGTCGCCGCGCTGCTCATCTCCGGCGTCTAGTCCCTATGATAATGATAATAGTACTGATAGTCATAATACTTCCCGCCCGACGCCGACGGCTTCCAGTCGTTCAGGATCGTCCCCAGCAGCGGGATGTTGTCCTCGGCGAAGCGCTCTTTCGCCGCCAGCGCGGCGTCCCGCGAGGTCTGACCCGCCCGCAGCACCAGGATGGCGGCATCGGCGAACTGCCCCAGCACCCGCGCGTCGGCGATCTGCAGCATGGGCGGCGTGTCGATCAGCACCGTGTCGAATTCCCGCCGCAGCCGCTCCAGCAGCTCCGGCAGCCGTGGCGAATACAGCAGATTGGAGATGCTCACCGTTCCCGGACCGCTCGGCAGCACGTACAGGTCGGGAATCTGCGTGGGCCGCGCCAGCGCTTCCAGCGGCAACTCCGCCAGCGGATTCTTCTCCCGCAGCAGGTCCGACAACCCCCAGCTGTTGGGCAGGTCGAATACCTTGTGTAACTGCGGCCGGCGCAAATCGGCGTCCACCAGCAGAACCCGCCGGTTGATCTCCGCCAGCGCGATCCCCAGATTGCTCACGATGGTGGTCTTCCCTTCCTCGGGACCCGGACTGGTGAACACCACCACGCGCGGCCGATTCCCGTTCTGCCCCGACGAGAGTATCGAGGTCAGTGTGGCCCGGAACGACTCGGCCAGCAGGGACGGCTTCCGGTTCCAAGTCACCAGCTCCACTCGTCCGCCCTCCCCGGCCGGCATATCCGCACTCGCTGCGATGCTCGTAGTCTCCGCCCGCTTCAGCGACAGCACCAGCGGACGCTTCGACTCCAGTCGCGGCCCGGGATCGGCCTGCGTCGAGGGAATCACCCCCAGCTCCGGGAGGTTCAGATACAGCGGCGCATCACCCCGTTCCCGCAGGCTGCGATCCACGTGGTCCCGTACGAAGGCGAACACCACGCCCAGCAGCAACCCGCTTACCAGCCCCAGCGCCGTATTCAAAACGTGGTCCGGCGTGGCCGGACGCCCGGGCGGCGTCGCTTTGTCCACCACTGCGATGTTCGAGGCCTTCATCGCCGAGGCGATCCCCGCCTCCTTCACTTTCTGCAGCATCGTCTCGTAGAGCGTCCGGTTGGTCTCCACCTCCCGCTTCAGGATGCTGTACTGAATGGTCTTGGCCGCCTGGTCGGCCACCACTTTGGTCTGCGCGGCGTAGGACGAAGCCAGCAGCTTCTCCCGCCGCAGGGCCGCATCGTAATCGCTCCGCACTTTCCGCAGCGCGGCTACGCGCTCCTTGACCAGGGCCGACTCTATCTCCGCGATCTGCGCCTGCATACGCTGCACCCGGTAGTGTCCGGGCGTGTAGGTCGCCTGCAGCTCGGCCATCTGCCGCCGCAGATCGGTCAGCCGCAGCGAGTAGTTCTGCAGCGCTCCGCTGTCGACCACCTCCGCCAGCGCCTCCGGCGGCGCCGCCGTCGCCATCTCGTACTGCGACTGCTTGGACACCCGGTCCGCCTGCGCCCGTGCCAGCTCGTTCTGCAGGTTGCGCAGATTCTCATCCGCCGCCGTCCCTTCGTCCGAGGTGTACATCAACCCCGACACCCGCGCGTACCCCTGCAGCTCGTCCTCCGACTTCTGTAGTTTCTGCTTCATGTCCGCCAACTGCCGGGTCAGCCAGTCGGTGGTCCCTTGCGTCGCCTGCCACCGCACCTCCAGGGCCCGCTCCATGTACTCGCTGG
Source organism: Terriglobia bacterium (assembly GCA_041477815.1). Taxonomy (GTDB): domain Bacteria; phylum Acidobacteriota; class Terriglobia; order Bryobacterales; family JACQDG01; genus JBGOUV01. The sequence goes on from JBGOUV010000405.1 coordinate 1,905, forward strand.
CCAGCGTGTTGGCGAAATCGGCTGCCAGCTTGGCATCCGGCGACTCCGCCGCGATCCGCACGATCCGCGCCTGCCCGGCCGGCCGCACGGTTACGCTGGAGGCGGCCATCGCCAGCGCCTCGTCCCGCGTCACCGGAGCCGGTGCACCCAGCCCCAGCGCCCGCCGCCACGCGGCCGGGTTGGCCGGCCGCGGCGCGACCGCTTTCGGCTCCTCCCGCTGCAGTTTTCGGGCTACCCGCTCCAGCAGGGACGCGCTTCGGAGAATCTCGATCTGGGTCTCCAGGTAGGACTGCGTCCCGAAATCCCGGCCCGTCGCCGTCGGATCCACGTCCCGGATGTTCAAAAAATTCTCGTTCAGTCCCAGGACCTCCAGCGTGGTCTGCGCCCGGTAGATCGGCGTCTGCGGCAGGCTGTACAGCAGCCCTCCCAGGGCTCCCAGGACGGTCAGGAGCGCGATCGCTCCCAGGCGCCGCCGCAGTACGTGCCAGTACTCCATCCAGTCGCCGCTCTGCGCCTCGTCAGCGAAATCCCACTGGGCCCGGGCCGGCGGCGCCGCCCGTGTCCGTTCCGGCAGATGATCCGAAGGTGCCATGTTGTCTCCTGTCTCCCCAGCGCCGAGCCGCGACCGGCAGTTCGGTCGTGCGTCTAGAAGCGCGCCAGGATGAACCACGTACCCGACGCCATCGATCGTGTGCTCAGGTCCAGGTACTGCTTCCATTGCGCCGACGGCACCACCACGATGTCGCCCGCCACCAGTTCCAGGTCCTTGACTCTGCCTTCCGTGATCTTCTTCAGGTCCACCATCGCGATCTCGGTCCGCACCCCGTCCGGGTTCACGTGCATGATCATGCCTCTCCGAGGCGAGGCGAACCGCGTGGTGCCCCCCGCCGCGGCCAGCACCTGCATCACGGTCACCGACGGCTGCTGTAACAGCTCGATCGCCCCCGGCCGGTTTACCTCCCCCATGACGTGCACCAACTTCTGGAACTTCGGCTTGGGAGCCACCGTCACCAGGTCATACGGCTGCATCACTAAATTCGACCCTTCGGTGCGTCCTTCCATCACCGGCGTCAAATCCAGCTCCACCACCGTGTATTTGCCATCGCCGGTGACCCGCGTCCCCGGCAGCGGTATGGTGCCGTACTCCTTCCTCCGCGTCACCGTCAAGGTGGGTCCCGGATCCGCCGGACCGCCCGCCTCCAGCAGCATCTGCATCAGGGTCCGCCGCCCGCTCAACTGGATGGCGCCCGGCTTGCCCACCGCGCCCACCACTGTCACCGGCTGGCTCCTGATCTCCGTCACCGATACAAACACCTGCGGGAACCGGATGACGGCTTTCAGTTTCTCCGTCAGCGACCGCTCGAACTCCTCCACCGTCAAACCCGCCGCCTGGATCTTGCCTATCAGGGGTAGATTTAGCTCACCGGTGGTGTTCACCCGCCAACCGCGGTTCAATTCCTCCGCATCCAGCACGTAAATCGTCACCACGTCCTCCGGACCGATGATGACGTCGCGCGCGCCGGTCGCCGCCGGCGGCCGTGCCGCTTCCTCTACCTTTACCTTGGGCGGCGCGGGTTGCTCCGGTTGCTGCGCCTTTACGGCGCCGCTCCAGAAGAACGCCAGAACGGCCGCCGCCAGCATCGCACTTCCTTGTGGCGCAGGTTTTAGCCTGCCGGGTCGAGACTCGTCTCGACCCTCGCCCGGCTCATGTATGGCTCTCATAACAGGCCCTTAGCGCAGATTTACGCTCACCGGCGCCGACGCCCCACGCGCGTTCGACGCCGTCACCGTCACCGACTGCACGGCGTTGATGTCCCCGCTCACCTGGATCACGATCACCGCCGTGAACTGGCTGCCAAACTGCACCGATCCCCCGCCCCGATACCACGTCGAGAACGGCACCTCCACGTTGACGCCCAGGCTCGACGTCTGCAGGTTCCCCCCCGCCGCCGCGGCGAACTGCAGCGCCAGGTCCGTCAGCGACCGCAAAGTCGAGAACCCCGTGACCACCACTTCGAACGACGTCGCCGACCGGCTCCCGATCTGCACCCCCCGCAGACGCGGCGCCGCCGCCGGCACGGTCAGGGTCTTCACCGGCGCCGGGACCGGCGTCAGATCCACCGCCCCGGTGGTGAAGGTCGCCCCCAGCGTAATCGTCCCCGCCACCGTCCCGGTCTGAAACTGCACCTCCGTCTGGTCCCGGAACACCGCCGTGGTCGATCCGGCCGGGATGGTGAAATTAATCGTCCGGCCCCCGGTCGAAAACTGGATCGCCGGATCGTCCGAAAACGCGTCCGACGTAAAGCTTAGCGTCAGCCTTCCGGTAATATCCAGCGGATAGGCCTGGGCGATGGTAACACCCGCCGCCGGCTGCACCCCCGGCTCCACCGTCCCGGTGGCTCCCGAGTAGGTTACCGCCGGCAGCGGCGGCGGCAGCACCCCCACCCCGGCCACGTTGATCCGCTGCAGGTCGATCTGCACCGACCCGTTCGCCGCCCCCACCCCGGTGGGCAGGAACTGGACGGTGAACTCCACCGCCTGCCCCGCTCCCAGCGACACCGGCAGGCTGGGGAGGCGCTCCAGGGTGAAGGGGTCTCCGGTCAGGTTGATGCTGGCCACCCGCGCCTCCGTGTTCCCAGTATTAGTAATGACCACGGACTGCGAGCTGCGCGTCCCCACCGTCGTGTTCGGGAAGCTCACCGTGCCGTTGACCGGCAGCGGCGTCACCGTCGTCCCCTGCCGCACGCCGAAGATCAGGGTCGACCCCAGCCCGGTTCCCGCCAGGTTGATGACGGCATCGTCGATTCGGAGCCGCCCCTCCGCCGGGCCGCTCAGAGTGGGCGCAAAGTTCACCGTAAAAGTCACCGCCTGCCCGGCCGGAACCGTCGCCGGCAGGAACGGCAGGTTGGTCAGGGCGAACCCGGTCCCCGACGCCGCGATGTTGGTCACCCGCCCCATCCCGTTGCCCGTATTCCGCACCCGCACGTTGACCGACGCCGTCGTCCCCACCGTGGTGGTGGGCACGGTGAAGGTCCCGTTCGGCGCCACCTGAATCGTCCCGTTGTCCTGGAGGAACTCGTAGACGTAAGTGGCCCCCATCCCCTGCCCGGTCAGCAGCACGTTCAGAGGCGGCTGGCCTTCTTCAAACTCGAGGCGGAGCGTTCCGTTCACGCGCTCCTGGGTCAGCGGGGAAAACAGGAACGAGAACCGCACGTCCCGCCCCGCCTCCACCGGCGCCGGCAACAGCGGTACCCCCGACAGCCGCATCGTGCCGGGCGCCGTCAGCGTCACCCGTGTCACCATCCCCGGCCCGTTCCCCCGGTTCGTGATCACGAACGTCCCGGTGGAGGTCTGCAACACCTCCGTCGGCGGGAAGGTGATGGTGTCGTTGTTCGCCACGATGACCTGATTCCCGTCCGCCGACAGGATGTAGCTCTGCACCAGGTCCGGCGCCAGGCCCGTCCCGCTGAGGAAGAAGATGAAGGTCGCAATGCGATCTCCACCGGGACCCTGATCCGGGTCCGTGGTGCTCAGTCGCGGCTGTACCTTGATGGTCAGGGCGCCGTCCACCGGCCCCCGCAACCGCGGCGTGAACGACAAGGTGATAAGGCGGTCCTCGCCCGGCGCCAGGTCCGTCCCCGTACCCGTGGGACCAGCCACCAGCCCGAACGGCGGCCCCGATATGCTCACCTCCAGGATGGTCCATCCCACCGTGCCGCGGTTGCCCATGATCAGGTTCAAATTGCCCGTGGTCCCCAACCGCTGATTCCCGAACGGAATCGCTCCGCTGGGTAGCACCGGTACTGGGGTGGGTTGCACGGTGCTGCGGTAGCTGAATACGAAGTTGGGGACCTGTCCCCAGGCCGGCGCCGCCAGCGCTACTATTGCGACCAGACCCAGACCTCTCATCGGGGACCCCCTACGGTCACGGTTCCCGTGGACAAGATCGTCGGCGGCGGTCCCGCCGGCGGCGCGCTCTTGCTGCCCCCGCTCTTGGCCGCCACGATGCCCCCCCCCCCCCCCCCCCCCCCCCCCCCCCCCCCCCCCAAAATTAACCCCCCCCCCCGCCCCCCCCCCCCCCCCCCCCCCCCCCCCAAAATTGAAAAATGAAAAAACCCCCAAGCCCCAAATAAAAAAAAAAGCCCCAAAAAAAC
>JBGOUV010000471.1:0-4656 GCA_041477815.1 Terriglobia bacterium
ACGACATACCGGTCCTGCTCCAGCGCCCGCTCGGCCTCCAGCATCTCCCGGCTGCGTCCTACGAACGTGTGGGCCGGCGGCTCCGGCACCTCCCCCAGCGCCAGCCGCCGCTCCTTTTCCAGGACCTCCTGCACGTTCTCGGCCCGCGTCTCCTTAATCAATTGCGGGTCCATCTCCTCCTGAAACAGCACCGGCACAAACCAGTCCTGCAGCTCTAGTTCCCCGGTCAAGACCCTTCCCCGCCGCTTGTCCGCGTGCAGTGCCCGTTGGCCTTCGAGCATCGCCTGGCCCACCCGCCGCCCGGACATCAGCTCCTTATAGAACACCGTCACGAACCGGCGCGTCGTCTCCACCAGCACGGAATGGCTCATCGCCACCACCGACGCCACCCCGCTCTGCAGCAGCTTGCCCGCCACCGACGCCGCCGGGTCCACGTCCGACCTCGCCGTCTGGCACGCTTCCAGGAAAAATAGCGGCACCCGATGCTCGCGGATCACCTCCGCCAGCTCCTCCGCGGTCACCAGCGCCGACCGCCTCTTTTCGACCTTCCCCGCATCCGCCGGGTCCTCAAAGCAAAGCGCACCCAGGCCGTGCTTGCGGCTGTACACGCCGTGCCCGTCAAAGTGGACCACGTGGTACGGCCGCTTCGCCGCCAGCGCCGCTGCAAGCTCGGCCTCGAGCGCCGCAAACGTCGGCGGCGAGAGGAGCTTAAACTCCGCCAGTTCCCCCAGCCCCGACAGCGCCTCCACCAGCGGACGCGCGCTCACCCGATGGTCGAGGTAGGTAGCGGTCTCGTCCTCCGGACGCGGGCTCACCAGCAGGACGCGGATCGGCGCCCGCGTCGCCAGCGCCTTCTGGGGAACCCGATTCGGCAGCCGCCGCCGCACCCGCACCGGCCGCGCGCCGTGGAACAGGTAGCCGCCTCCGTCATGAACCAGCTCCCACGGCAGGGCCAGCAGCAGCGTCGCCGCCTCGCGTGCCTCCTGTTGCCGCGCCTCGCTCTCCCCCTCGGGCACGTCCGGATCCACCAGCACCGTGAACCGCCGGTCGGCTCCATCCGCGCGTTTCCAGGCCTCCAGCGCCTCGCGCCCCACCTCGGTGGTCAGGGCCTGGTAGATCCGCCGGCCCCACTCGGGAAGCTGCCGCTCCACCTCGCGGGCGCGGTCCCGGAACGGTCCCCCGGGCCAGCGGTGATAGCGTTCCAGGTACCACGTCAACTCCCCCGCTTCAATCGGACCCAGCGGCGCGGTAAACCGGTACCGCTTGCTCGTAACCTCGGGCGACCCGTCCGGCGGCTGGTAGGTCAAGGTGGCGAAGGCCGCCGCCCGTCGCGTCCCACCCGACTCCTGGATCACGGGGTCGGCCAGCTCCAGCACCAGGTCCGCCATGGGGGCGGCAGGCTCCGGTCGCCGTCCCTCGGGGTCGGTGGACAAGCGCTCGCCCAACCCGGCCAGCAGCCCCGGCAGCGCGTCCGCCACCCCGCCCGCCGCCGTGCTCATCTTCAGCGCCACCGGCTCTACCTCGAGCCAAAGGCCCAGCGCCCCCGGCTCAATTCCATCGAGCAGCACGGGAATGATCCGCTTTCCGGCCTTCTGCGCGAGCTGGATTTCCAAACGAACCCACGGCGAGTTCACCGCATTCTGGCTAAGAACCGCAATTAAGCAGTCGCTGGCTTCAATGGCTGATTCGACTTCCGGCTTCAGCTTGTCGCCGGGTGCCAGCCGCCGCGAGTCGGCCCAGACTTCCACGCCTAGCCCCTCCAGGTGTTTTCGGATTTTAGCCACAATTTCGTCATCTCGCGTGGAATGCGAGAGAAAAACCCGCTGCGCCGGTGGCCGCGTCATGGTAGTAGCCAGATTATACAACGGCTCAATAGATAGTGGAGGCCGACGGCGAGAAGAGGGTAGCTACCCCCACCCCCCTGCCGCTATACTGAAATGAGATGTTGTGGCTCCTGTTCCTACTCTGGCCCGCCTTCCTGGCCGCGCAGGCCTCTTTCCCGGTGATCCTCGGCCGCCCGGTCGTAATGCTCCCGCCGGCGGTGGACGGCTCGGGACGCCGGGTGGCGCTCCCCACGGCTATCGACGCGACCGGAACTACCTTCGATGCTACCGACTTGTATGTGGTAGGGGCCGACGGGACCGGGCTGCGCCGGCTCACCAGGCTGGGCAGCGACGGTGTCCTGCCGCAAGGCGTCAACGCCGTTTCCCTTTCCCTCGACGGCTCTCGCGCGGCCTTCACCTCGCTCGGCCGCGCCGGCGAGGAGGTCCACCTGGTCGACGTCGCCAGCGGCGCCGACCGCGTTCTCACCGTGGACCGCGAAGGATGTATCCAGCCTCTCTGCCCGAACTGCTTCTTCTATTGCGTGAATACCCCGCACCTGTCGCCGGACGGGGCCAAGGTCCTCTACTCGGTCCGGCGGCAGGATCCGTTTCGGGTGGTCAACGCCGACGGCTCGGGCCCGACCCGCCTGCCTGTTTACAGTGGGGTCCTGGCCCCGGCGCCGCAGCGGGTGATCAGCCGCACCGGCCTGGTGGTGTTTTCGAGCAGCGCCCCGTCCGGTCCCACCTTCGCTGCCTCGGCGACCGATGTCTACGTGATGAACCTCGACGGCGCCAACCTCCGCAACCTCACCAGGTTCGGCAACGACCCCTCCATCTATGCCCTGAACGCCACCCTCAGCGCGGACGGCAGCACCGCCGCGTTCGAGGCCTCCGGCCGGATCTGGAGCGCCCGCACCGACGGCAGCGGGGCTCGGGCGCTGACCTCCGGCGAGGGCAGCACGGCCCCGTCGATCTCGGGCGACGGCTCCCTGGTAGCCTTTGTGCGCGACGGCCAGATCCAGGTCGTGCGCTCTGACGGGACCGGCCTGCGCGCCCTGACCAGCTTCAAAACATCGACGGCGCAAGACCCGGTGATGATCGAGGACGGCTCCCGCGTGCTCTTCAGCCTGGGACCCGCGGCCGGTGAGCGCGGCGCGATCTACACGATCGACACGGCTGGCGGGAACCTGCGGCCGGCCTTTGCGCCCCGGGCCCTGAACCGCGGCGGCGTGAACGGCGCGGTCGGCTTCTCGCCTCCTTCACCGGGATCGCTGATCAGCGCCTACGGTCTGAACCTCGCGCCGGACGGCATCGCCGCCGCCACCCGTTTCCCCCTGCCCGAAACGCTGGCAGGGCTTTCTCTCCTGGTGAACGGCCGTCCCGTGCCGCTAGTCGCCGTCACGCCGTGGCAGGCGAACGCGCAACTGCCGCCTGAGGTCCCCGACGGTGCGGCGGCCTTTCAATTCCGCTTCGCCGACGGCTTCCAGCCCGCCGCCGGCGCCGCCGAGGTCAAGGCGATGGCCCCGGCGATCTTCTCCTATCTCGCCGGCGGGACCTGCGTGGCCGCCGCGGTTCACGGCGGCGCGCTCGCCGACCGGGATCGTCCCGTGGAAGCAGGCGAGACGCTGGAGATTTACGGAACCGGGCTGGGCCCGTCCGAGCCCCTTGTCGCCGCCGGACTCGCCGCCCCCAGCGCCCCCCTCGCCCGAACCTTCATCCCGGAAGTACTAATAGGCGGCCGGCAGGCCACAGTGTTGTTCTCCGGATTGACTCCCGGGTTTGCCGGACTCTACCAGGTCAACGCCGTCGTCCCCCCTGGGCTGCGACCGGGACCGCAGTCCCTCCAGTGGCGCGCCGGCACGGTAAGCAGCGTCGGTTGCGGCACTATTTGGGTGCGGTAACGAGTGGGTTAAACCACCTCAAGCCCGGAAACCGCGCGAAATCGGCGTCGGTGGAGGCGAGCTCGGCCTGGTATTCGATCGCCAGAGCGGCCAGGTGTGCGTCCGTCGTCAGGTTGCCGGCGGTTCCCAACTGCTCCAGCAGCTGAAACAGGATGTCGCCATGGGACTCCCCGGGCGTCAGGACCTGCACTCGAGCGTGGTTCAGCCACGCCCGTGACCGGCCTATCGCCTCCCCGACGGTCATGGGGTTCCCTAGAATCCCCCGGTGCGTCATGATGCGGATGAACCCCAGCACAGTGGCCCACGCCAAGCCCACCGGCCGCGGCCGATCCAAGGTTTGCTCCCACCAGGTCCGGGCCGCCGCATGACGCGGCGAATCTGAGTTGTAGGCGTGAATCAGCAGGTTGATGTCGGGCAGGATCACCGCGAGAGACCCTTCACCGCAGCCTCCGCCTCCAGTTCGTCCACCAGTTGGTTGAGCTTATCCAGATCGATCCCCGCCTTGAACTGGCAGGAATGCGGTTCGACGGCGAATTTCGCGTCCGGCTTCCGGCTGGTCTTAGACAATCCCGCGCGCAAGGCGTCGTTTACCACCTTCTTCAGGGGGAGCTTCTCTTCCCGCATCCTGGCCTTCAGCCGCCGAGCCACGTCCGGCTCTATGGTCAGGGTGGTCCTCATAAGAGCATCATATGTGTGGACGTCTTTGATGTCAAGATGTTCACGCCCTGACAAGGGACGCCCTCGTGAAATCATTTGCAGGTTTACGCCCATGTCCGCGAGAGCCGCACGCCGGGCTAGCCTTAGAAGGTGGGTACTCTTTCCCGGGTGAGCCAAGCGGCGTATTCGATCGCCTGTTGGATGTCTTCCTTCTCCAGGTCAGAGTAGCCCTGGAGGATCTCTGCAAGGGACGCGCCGTGGGCGATCTGCGAAAC
>JBGOUV010000370.1:0-7045 GCA_041477815.1 Terriglobia bacterium
CGACAAGTACGCCAAGGAGAAGGGTTTCCACATCATCCTGGACATCAGCTCACCGCAAAGCCCGGTGCTGTACGCGGTCAATACCGTGGACATTACCACCGATATCATCGGCCTCTACGACAAGGGCCAAGGCGTGGGCCGCCCTGCGGCGGCGCCACCGGCGCTGGCTCCAGCGGGTGGGTCGGCCGCCCCGGCTCCCAAGCCCCCGGTGACCCGGCCCCCGTCTGCCGTACCCAAGACGGTGGCCCCCAAGCCTCCCGCGCCGAAGCCGTGAAGTAGGACAGGCAGCGCCGAATTCCACACGTGGGGGATCTTAACACGCGAGCGCAGCTGTGGTAGTCTGCCAGTGGGGGTGCTTATGTCGATCAAGATCTCACGGCGGCAGGTGCTGGCGCTGGTCGCTGGGGGGGCGGTGGGCCGGGCGGCGGCGGCGCAGAGGGCGACGGCGTTCGCGCTAATCGGCGATCGCTACCATAATAGCGACTACATACGGGTAGGACTGGGGAAGACGCTGGGCCAGGATCTGGGATTGTCCATCGACTTCTGCGATGAAGTGAAAATGCTGGGGGGCGAGCAACTGGCGGGGCGGCGGTTGCTGATCCTCCTGCGGGACGGGATGCTGTGGCCCGGGGGGTATGGGGGGCAGGAGAGCTCGAATGCCGGGTACGTGGCCACCGGAAGGCCGAAGATCGTCAGCGAGCCGCCGGTGCCGGCGTCGGACGGGAAGCCGCTGTATTGGATCACCGCCGAGCAGGGGCGGGCGGTGAAGGAGTTTGCGGCGGGCGGGGGCGGGGTGCTGTTTATGCACAACGTGACCTATATCAGCCCACACAACGACGATTTCCGGGACGTGCTGGGGGCGGTGACGGAGGGGCATCCGCCGATTCGGACCTTTCGGGTGAAGGTTACCAACCACGACCACCCCATTACCCGGGGGCTGCAGGATTTTGTGGTTACCGATGAGCAGCACTATATGCAGTATCAGAAAGATCCAAAGCACCTGTTGCTGGAGAGCGTCAATGAAGAGGGGAAGACCTATAAGGAACTGGGGGCGAAGTCGCCGGCGGGGTGGGCTTACGATTATGGCAAGGGGAGGGTTTGTTACCTGGCGCCGGGGCACTTATTGACGGTCTTGTGGAATCCGGAGTATGAGAAGTTGCAGCGGAACGCGGTGCGGTGGCTGCTGCGGGAAACCTAGATCAGGCCTTCGCCGCCCCAGTTTCCGTGGTGTCGTAGCCGGCGAGCATCTCCAGCTTGCGACGGAGGGTGGCCCGCTGCAGGACGTTCAAGAGAGCCTGCACGGCGGGCAACTCCATCATTTGACGGCGCATCACCAGGTCGTAGCGCTCACTGCGCAGGGGGACGAAGTCGAGGCCGAAGATCTGCGCCGCCGAACGCGTGGCCAGGCAACAATCGGCTTCACCGGCGAGGACGGCGTAAGCGGCGGCCAAGTGTCCTGCTGCTACCTTGTCGTAGCCTCTCACGCGGGAGGCCGGGAGGCCGGCTTCGTGGAGCAGGCGGCGAAGCAGGGCGCGGCTTCCGGAACCCGGCTCGCGATTGATGAAGAGCACGTCTTTCCGGCCGAGATGCTCTGGTTTGCGGATCCGCTTCGGGTTGCCGGGGGCGATCACCAAACCCTCCTCCCAGCGGGCGAAGGTAAACACGGTCAGATCTTCGCCGGGAAATTCGCGCCGCAGGAAAGGGAGATTGAACTCGCCGCTGGCCGGGTCCTCCAGGTGCGAGCCGGCCACGTGCACCTTCCCCTGCCGCAGCCAGTCGAGGGCCAGGACGCTGGAGGCCGCGGCGGTGACCACTTCCACCCCGCTGGTTTTCTCGACCAGGCGCGCCAGCAACTCGGTGGCCGGGTCGCATCCGGCTAAGACCAAGCGTTTCTGATACGCCTCGTCCTTGGAGAAGACGAGCAAATCCACCTTGCCCGGGGCGCGGGGAGAGGAGACGACGCCGTCGGCTTCGGGCAGGTAGTACGGAGAGGCGCCTACCGGAACTCCCACCCAGCGCGGGCCGATCCGGCCCAAGCGAACGGGTTGGCCTTTGGCGGGGGGGGAGGCGGCGAGGACGTCCACCGCCATCGCCTCGGCTGGGGGGCTGGGCTCGGTGGGGAGAGAAAAGAGGTCCTCTACGGAAACTTCCAGGGCGGAGGCTAGACGCAGGGCTAGGGCTGTGTTGGGGATGTAGGCGCCGGCCTCGATGGCGTAGATGGTCTGCCGGCCCACTCCAACCCGGCGGGCTAGGGCGGCGGCGCTGACTCCCCGGCTCTTGCGGACGGCGGCTAGCTGATTGCGGATCTTCATGGATTCACCCGGCTGCACCGAGGCGCGACGGTTAGGGAGTTCGACATGGCCGTACGGCCACAACGCCGGCTTGGTGTACCCGCCGGCAGGCCGGGCCAGGGGGCCCGGCGCGGCCCAGGGGGCCGCCCCACATTTACAGGGGAGCGGCTGGTTCGGATAGGCGCCGGCGCTGGACGCATTAGAAGTGTACCTTGAGGGCCAGCTCGAATACGCGGGGGTCGAGGGCGCTGGTGATGGTTCCGAAGGCGGCCGTGCCGAAGCTGCCGTTGGGGTTCCCGAGGGGCGGCGTGTTGGTGACGTTGAAGGCCTCCGCGCGGAACTCCGCCCGGAGGCGTTCGGTCCGATGGAATGTCTTACCAATCATTAGGTCCAGCGCCCGGTAGCCCGGCCCGCGGACGGGATTGCGCGAGCTGCTGCCGATAACGAACTGCGGGGCTGGGGTGAAGGCGGAGGTGTTGAACCAGCGCTCGGTAGTCCGCTGGTCCGCGGGTAAGTGGGGATCGGCTACGCGGTTGGGACGCTGGATGCCGAAGCCAGCGAAGGCGTTCAGATTGGTCGCCTGCGTCACCGGCAGCGGGCTGCCGGATTGGAGGCGCAGGATTCCTGCCACTTGCAAGCCGCGCGGAATCTCCCAGACGAGCGAGCCGGCCAGAACGTGCGGGATACTGCCGGTGGATTCATCCTTTTCGAGCCGGCGGTTGAAGCTGTCGGCCGCCTGGTAGGAGGCCGCCGGACCGGTGAGAGTAGCGGCGTCGAACACGGCGCCGGCATCGTCGAGGAGCTTGGAGAAGGTATACGCGGCGCTGCACGTCAGGCCGGCGGAGGAGCGCTTCTCGATACGGCTTTGGAAGGAGTGATAGGTAGAATGGCCGACGTTGTTGCGGTAGAGCGTCACGGTGGTGAAACGGGGGTAGGGCCGGAAAAGCTGCTGGCGCGCGAGGGTGGGCCCGCCCAAGGACGACGACGGTGGAATCCGGCCGAAATAGGGATTGGGCACGGTTTCGGTCAGGGCCGTCCCGCCGGCTAGCTGGGCTACCGATAACTGATTCAGGTTCACGTCGGGCACCCCCAGGTTCGTCAGCTTGGAACCCAGGTAGCCGGCCTCCACGATCCAGTTCCTCCCGAAGGTCTTCTGCCAGGAGAGGTTCCACTGCTGCGCGTAGCCGCTCTTCTGGTCCCGCTGGACGGCGAACACGCCTTGACCGAGGCCGCTGTCGGGGTTGGGCGCCTGCAGTACGACGGACGGCCCGCGCGAAAGCACGAATGCGGGGTTGAGGTTGTCGAGCGAGCGCTGCCCGAGGGTTTGGAGGAAGGGGAAAAGGGGAGTGGTGAAGGGGGTGGTGATGCCTGCCTGCTCGATCCAAGTGATACCGTATCCGGCGCGGAGGACGGAGGCGGCGGTCAGATGGAAGGCCAGACTCAGGCGTGGACCGAAGTTGCCCTTCTCAAGGTGGCGCGCCGCGCGCGGATAACCGTCCCGGCCGAGGAAGTCGAGCTGTTGGGTTCCCAGGTTGAAGACGGCCCCGCGGTCGCGGTCCACGGTGGAAGGGAAGTTCAGGGTATAGCGGACCCCGAGGTTGAGGACGAGGCGGCGGTAGGCCTGGAGGTCGTCCTGCAAGAAGAACTCGGCGATCCTGGCGCGCGGTCCGAGGACGTCGGTCTGCGCGTCGATCTGGAAATTCTGGACCTGGCCGAGCAGAAACGAGGCGAAGCTGTTTCCGGGTGACTCCGGGCCGCTGGTGAGAATGCCGGTGAACTGGAAGAGGCCGGTGGGGCTGGGGGGCTGGAGAACATTCAAACGCTCGAGACGCAGGTCGGTTCCCGTTTTCAGGCTGTGGCGGCCGCGCCGCCAGGAGAAGCTGTCGACGAACTGGGTGACCGACGTGGTGAACTCGGCGTTGCCGTTGGAGGGGGGACCGAGCTGCTGGAAACCGACCACGTCATAGGTCGGCAGGGTGTCGGAGAACGCGGTGGAGGGGAGGTTGGGGATGCCGGACACTTCGGACGCCGGGCGACCGGTGCGCAGGGAAGAGCGGCGGAAGCCGCGGCGGGTGTAGCCGAAACGGAACTGGTTCACCTGGCTGGGGGACATCGTCCAGGTGTGTTCCAGGGCCGCACTGCCGGCGCGCGTGAGGGTGGCGCCGATGACGCCCGAGGCGATGTTGCCGCTGCCGTCGGGCAGGGGCGTGATGGGAAGCGCATCATCTCGTAAGTAGGCATAGCGGACGAATACCCGGTGGCGCTCGCGGAAGTTCTGGTCCAGCCGGAGGTCGAACTGGTCCGTGGCGCTTCTCTCGGTTCCGAGGCGCACGAAGTTGTTGGCGAAGGAGGGCACATTGGGCGCCGGGTAGCGGCCGGCCACGGCGCGGGAAGCGGGGTCCCAGCGGCTGGCCGGAATGGTGTCACCGGGGAAGCGGGAGCGGGCCAGAGGGTCGTAGATTCCGGCGGTGAAGATCCCCTGCTGCTGGAGCGTGGTGGGGATCGTGCTGGTGCGCACCGTGCCGGTCTGGAGGCGGGCGCGCTGCCAGTCGGCGAAGAAGAAGGTCCGATTCCGGCGGAGGGGGCCGCCCAGCACGAAGCCGTATTGATTGCGGCGGAAGCGCGGTCGGGGTCCGGTGGCAGCGAACAGGTTGCGGGCGTTGAGGGCGTCATGGCGGAAGAACTCGAACAGGGTTCCGTGCAGCTCGTTCGAGCCGGACTTCTGGCTGACCAGAATGACGCCGCCGTTGGAGCGTCCATACTCGGCCGAATAGCTGTTGGCTTCCAGGCGCAATTCCTCGATAGCGTCCACGATGGGGAAGTAGGCTACCTGTCCCGGCTCCGGCTGCAGCACGCTGATACCATCATAGATGTACTCGCTGACGCGAGGCCGGCTGCCGTTGATGCGCGGGAGCACGGCGCCGGGAGGCAGCATCACGCCGGGGGACTGGGCGAGGAGGGGGATGAAATTGCGTCCGTCTAGGGGGAGCGCCACGACTTTCCGGCGCACCACCAGGGAACTCACCGTGCCGCGATTCTCTTGCAGCAGCGGGGCCGCGGCGGTCACCTCCACCTGCTGCGAGAAATCGCCCACGTGCAGCGCCAAATCCAGCGAGATCCGGTCGCCGACGCGGAGCGCCAGGCCGCGGCGGAGGCCGGCGAATCCTTCCTTGGAAACGGTGATCCGGTAGGTCCCCGGCGGCAGGGCGAAGAAGTGGTAAGCGCCGTCGGCGCCGGTGACGGCGGTTGACTGGGCCTGCGTGCCGGTGTTCCGGAGGGCGACCGCGGCGTGGGGAGTCGCCAATCCGGCGGGATCGCGGACTACTCCGAACAGCTCGGCGGTGGTAGACTGCGCGGCGCACGGCGCGCCTAGAGCCAGGAAGAGGAGGGCGGCGCCGATGGCGCTGCGGGATTGTCGTCCTGTAAACACGACGATGTCAGTTTATCACGACATCTCCCGGAGGCGCTCAGAATCCAAACGCAGCTCGCCGTCACGAACCCTTCTGCCGGTAGAATGCGCGTAGGCCTTTGTGCATGGCCTTGACTCTCCGCTTCCTTCCGGCCGCCGCTCGGGGGTCGGTCCTTTCCTCGTGCCTTTTTACTTCCGCGAGCAGCTTGCGATAACTCTTCCAACGTTCGTCGCTCACCACGCCTGCGGCGATCGCGCCCGCCACCGCGCAGCCACCTTCGCCGGAATGAGAGCAATTCCGAAACCGGCAGGCGGACGCGATCTCCGCGATTTCGTCGAAAGTCCGATCCACACTCTCCGATCCGGCCCAGAGCTGGAGCTCGCGCATACCCGGCGTGTCGATCACAGCGCCGCCGGCGGCGAGCGGGAGCAGCTCCCGGCGGGTTGTGGTGTGGCGTCCCCGGCTGTCGGACTCCCGCACCTGGTTGGTCCGGAGCCGCTCCTCTCCCAGGAGGCAATTGACGATAGCCGACTTCCCCACACCCGAGGAGCCCAGAAGCGCGACCGTCCGGCCATAGGCCAGGAAGGCGCGCAGGCCATCGAGGCCGCGCGGCGTCCTCGTACTCGCCGGCACTATCGGTACGTCTCGCGCCGCAGCAGCGGTCTGGGCCACTCGCGCCTCGATATCCAGGCACAGGTCCGCTTTATGAAGGACCGCCACGGCTTCGGCTCCGGCCTCCGCGGCCAGCGTCAGATATCGTTCGAGTCGCCGCAGGTTGAAATCGCCGTCGAGCCCGCAGACCAGAAAAACCAGGTCGATGTTGGCTGCCACCGGCTGTTCGTCTTCGCGCCGGCCGGCAGCGCGGCGCGAAAACACCGTCTTGCGCGGCAGCACCGCCTCCACGATGGCCCCGGACGGGCCGACGACCCGCGCGGCCACCCAATCGCCGGTTACGGGCATACCGGCACGGCCGGGCGTTCGATACCACAAGGCGCCGGAGGGTTCCGCGGGAAGCTCGCCCGCCGCGGTGAACAACCGGTAGTGATCGCGCTGGGAAACAGCCACACGGGCCAACACCAAGCCTCGTGCAGCGTAGGGTTGAAAGAGCCTATGGACGGAAGCGTCCGCTCCCAGTGATTCCAAAAACATGACTGTTCGCTCCAATGGACTGGAATGGGATTGCGAGAGGAGACACCACACCCGGATGGATTAGAAAAGCTCGTCCGGACTGGAGCTAGCGGACAATCACAACCGTCAAGTTAGCAGATTCGCGGTCCCCCAAGCAATCGTTACTCGCAGGCGGCCTGTCTTGCCGTCAGTTCGTAGGGGCCGGCCCGCGTATTA
>JBGOUV010000191.1:0-12729 GCA_041477815.1 Terriglobia bacterium
CGATCCGAGTCAGCCGGCTGCAAGGACCAGACGTGTTTACTGTCGCCCCAGTCTATGGCCACATAAGCAGCAAAGCGGGGTTCGTCAGTGCTATCAACGTTCATCTCGCAATCTCCTCCATTCGGGCAGGCGCGCCCTGTTCCCGCGAAAGGCTTATAGTAGAGTCCTGGTTGTTCCGGACGGCATCTGAGCATGTCGTTCTGGGAACAAAGCGGCTCCCGCTGCTCGAGACACTGCTAGTAAACTCGGGTGTTGGCCCGTGGAACTCGTAGCAGCGGGAGGCCTGCTTAACCCTATATGTACGCTGTTTTCTTCGCCTGGAAAAGCGCGGCTAACGCCGCTTGCCGCGACAGTGCTGAGCGGGGCAAGAGGGCTCAAACGCCGCCCCCTTGCCCCGCGCCCCCATCCCCGCTCCATTCCAGATACCTCGGCGGATGGGTTGACTGTCCCAGGACCTTTCCCTCCGGAGTCACTATACTAACCACGCCAGGATCAAGGGTCCAACCTGGCGCGATGCCTGCACCGAAGCGGGGGTCACGCGGGGCGAGTTTCTGAAGGCCTGGGAGGCATAACGGGGATGAGGAACATCGCGCCGGAGTTGACGCGGCAGGAGTTTGACCGGGCGTTTGCGGAGATTGCCCCGGCCTTGGGCAAGCAGGAGGCGGCGGTGGAGGCGAACCGGTGTCTCTACTGCTTCGATGCCCCGTGTACGGCGGCATGTCCGACCCATATCGACGTGCCGCGGTTCATCAAGAAGATTGCCTCCGCAAATTTGCGGGGGTCGGCCCTGACCATTCTGGACTCGAACATCCTGGGACTGAGCTGCGCGCGGGTGTGTCCGGTGGAGGTGCTGTGCGAGGGGTCGTGCGTGATGCACGGGTACAACCGGAAGCCCATCGAGATTGCGCGGTTGCAGCGTCAGGCGATGGATTGGTTTTATGAGCACGGCGCGCGGTTGCCGGAGCCGCGGGTGGTGCCGGGTAGGGCGGTGGCGTGCGTGGGGGGAGGGCCGGCATCGCTGGCTTGCGCGGCGGAGTTGAGGCGCCACGGGGTGGCGGTTACGGTGTACGAGTCCAAGCCCCTGGCGGGAGGTTTGAATACCTACGGAATCGCGGAGTATAAGCTGCGTCCGCCCGACGCGCTGCGCGAGGTGGCGCTGGTGCGGTCGCTGGGGGTGGAGTTCCGGACCGGCGTGGAGGTGGGGAGAGACGTCGGGATGGAGGAGATCGAGGAACGCTACCAGGCCGTGTTCCTGGGGGTGGGGTTGGGGCCCACGCACGCGCTGGCGGCGCCGGGGTCGGAGCTGGTGGGGGTGGTGGACGCGCTGCGGTTTATTGCCGAGTACAAGACGGGCAGGCCGCAGGTGGGGCAGAGGGTGATGGTCGTGGGGGCTGGGAACACAGCGATCGATGCGGCTACTGCGGCGCGGCGGCTGGGGGCGGAGGAGGTTACGATTCTCTACCGCAGGGGGGAGAAGGAGATGCCGGCGTTCCGGTACGAGTACGAGCTGGCGAAGGGAGATGGGATCCGGTTCTCGTGGTTGACGCTGCCGGTGGCGGTTCACGGAGCCAGGTCGGTGGAGGCGATCGAGTGTGTGCGGATGGAGCTGGGTCCGGCGGACCGGACGGGACGGAAGCGGCCGCAGCCGGTGGAGGGATCGAATTTCCGGTTGGCGTGCGATATGGTGATCCTGTCCATCGGGCAGTCCAGATGGATTGAATTCTTGCGGCATTGGCGAGGGGTGGAGCTGGCCGACGGGTGCGTGAAGGTGGATCCGGAGACGGGACAGACCACGAATCCGCGATACTTTGCGGGAGGGGATTGCGTGAATGGCGGCAGAGAGGTGGTCGATGCGGTGGCGGAGGGAGCGCGGGCGGCGCGGGGGATCGTGAAATGGCTGACCTGACTACGATATTTGCGGGGCGCATCGAGAGTCCCAACCCCTTTTGGCTGGCGTCCGGACCGCCGGCGAATTGCGGGGACCAGGTGATGCGGGCGTTCGACGCCGGCTGGGGGGGGGCCGTCTGGAAGACGCTCGGCGAGCCGATTGTCAATACCACCTCGCGGTACTCGTCGGTTGATTGGAACGGGGCGCGGATGATGGGGCTCAATAATATCGAGCTGATTACGGACCGGCCCCTGGAGGTCAACCTGCGCGAGATCGCGGAGGTGAAGCGCCGGTATCCGCGGCAGGCGGTGATTGCGTCCCTGATGGTGGAGTCAAAACGGGAGGCGTGGCACGAGATTGTGAAGCGGGCGGAGGGCGCGGGGTCGGACGGATTGGAATTGAACTTCGGGTGTCCGCACGGGATGAGTGAACGGGGGATGGGGAGCGCGGTGGGACAGGTGCCGGAGTACACCACCATGATCACCGCGTGGGTGAAGGAGGTGGCGCGGACGCCGGTGCTGGTGAAGCTGACGCCGAACATCTCGGATATCCGGGTGATCGCGCGGGCGGCGCGACGGGGGGGCGCGGACGGGTTGTCGGCCATCAATACGATCAACTCGATTACGTGGATCGATCTGGATACCCTGACCCCGCGGCCGGACGTGGGCGGGAAGTCGGCGCACGGCGGATATTGCGGGCCGGCCGTGAAGCCGATCGCGCTGCACCTGGTCCAGCAGATTGCGGGGGAAGGGTTGCCGGTGTCGGGGATCGGGGGGGTGCAGGGGTGGAGGGAAGCGGCGGAGTTTCTGCTGCTGGGAGCGACGACGGTGCAGGTGTGTACGGCGGTGATGCACTACGGATACCGCATCGTGGAGGACATGATCGACGGGCTCGACAACTGGATGGATGAGAAGGGGTTCCGGACGATAGACGACTTCCGGGGTCGCAGCCTGCCCCGGGTAGTCGAGTGGAAGCACCTCGACCTGAACCATAGGATCGTGGCCAAGATCGATCGGGACAAGTGCATCGGCTGCGGCCTCTGCTACATCGCGTGCTGGGACGGGGCGCACCAGTGCATTCATCGGGACGGCGGGGCCCCGCCGGAGCAGGTGGAGGGGGCCAGCCGCCGCAAGATTGCCTGGACGCCGTCGCCGAGCGTGCCCCGGGATCCGGCGGGGAAGACGCCGCCGGAGCGCATCCCGCGCGTGGATGAAGCCGAGTGCGTGGGGTGCAACCTGTGCCGGCTGGTTTGTCCGGTGGAGGACTGCATCACCATGGAGAAGGTGGAGACGGGCCTCGGGCCGGAGACGTGGGAGGAGCGCAGCGGGCGGGGAGCTGTTTGACCTGGCCGAGGTAAAGCGGAGGTTGCGAAGGGCTGCCTTCCTAGCCCTCGCCTTCGGCTGGTCTGCTTCGGCGGAGGCAGCGGAATCTGCCCGGACGAATTGTTTCTTCGGGAACGATCCTGGGAAATGGAGGACCGGGATTTCCTATTATCCGGCCAAAGTTTTTCAGGGGATCCTGCTCGAGCTCCCTACGAAATCCATCCTGGCGCGGCCTCATCTGGATAGATTATTTCCTAACGAGCCCTTAGTTTAGGCACTTTTCAGGGCGTTCCGTGACGACTTTGAGTTTCCTGATCCGTAATATCAACGATACGCAGCCGCCGGCCCTGACCGCCCCGCCGAATATCGCCCCGGCCTGCATCGCCCCAGCGCTGATCCAGCCCTCGCAGTTGGGCACGGCGACGGCGAGTGATAACTGCCCGGAGTGAGCTCAGTCACTCGGACCGGCGTGCCGAATGGGAGCGTCTACCAGGAAGGCACGACCGTCATCACGTATTCGGTATCCGACGCGGCCGGCAACCTCACCCAACGGACTCAGAACGTGACGCTGAGCCCCAACCACCGGATCCACGGCCACCTGCAATCGGTGGTTCCGCCCACTCATAGCGGCACGAATCACCAGCACCACGGGCAGCACGGCCACACGGTGCAGGCCAATTCGTGTCCGCCGCAGGTGCCGGGTCATTAGCCATCGGCGGTGGAGGAGGCGCCGGAGGAGGGACTGTTTTCGGCTCCGCCTCGCGTTGAGCCGTAGGCGGCGGATGAGCTTGCCAGGGCCGGAAGTTCGAGCTTCCGCTGAACCGGCCCCGTCATGCTGTGCCGGGTCAGGAACGCGGAACCCCGTGATCGGGTTCCCGGCGCGAAAAGGGCGTCGAAAGGCCGCCCCCCAGGCACGCGAACTGGGGCTCCGCCGTTCACTCGGGCAGATAGGAACCTGGGGCCACCGAACAGTAGACCAAAATAATTCTTGGCAACGGACGGTACATTGAGTTACAGTACTATCGTACCGCGTCCGGTTCTGGCACAGGAGTAGCTGTGTCCTGTGTCCTGGGACCCAAAAGCCAAATCAAGAGGATATTAATGAAGAAATTGCGCCAGACGGTAGCTTGTGTGATGCTCAGTTGGCTGTTGGCCGGCGGGGTGGGCCCCACCAGAGGGTTATTGATGGCCCAAGCGCGGCTCAACAAGGAAGGTATGCACGAGCAGATGCGGCAGTTGGCGGTCGCGATGCGGGTGCTAAAGGGGCAAATCGGGGAATCGGAGCGCGTGAACGGGGCCACGGACACGGCGCTGCGCGCGCAGTTGGACTCCCTCCAACAGCAGTTGAACCAGATTTCGGCGCAAATGGGTGGAGATCTGCCGTCGCCCGGGGACCTCGGGGTTCAGGCGCTGGCGGCTGATGCTGGTCCAGGCGTGCGGGTGGCGCCGGCAGCGCCGCCGGGATGTGTGTCTACACTCACGACGTTCACCCAATCGACACCGGTGGCGATCCCTACGGGGCCGGCGGTGGTTACCTCCACACTGGTCGTGAGCGGGGCCGGACCGTACCTTCTGGATGTAGACTTGACAACGTTCATAACCCATACGTTCAACGCCGACCTGGACATCACCCTGACCTCGCCGGCAGGAACGGTGGTGACGATCACTACCGACAACGGCGGCAGCAATGACAACGTATTCAATGGGACGGTGTGGGATGACAGCGCCAACCCGGGAGGCCAGGTACCCTACACCACCAACAACGGGCTGGTGACCGACCATCTCTACTCAAACCTGGTAGTCGCCACGCCGCTCGTACCGGAGGAGCACCTGGCGGCGTTCATAGGCGAGAACCCCAACGGGACCTGGACCCTGACCATCAGCGACGACCTGGCGGGGGACGGTGGTAATTTGGCTAGTTGGTCGCTAAACACAACCACGCTGCCGGCCGCGCCGATCACCACGCTGAACAACTATACCCAGAGCACACCGGTTGCGATCCCCACTGGTCCGGCGGTGGTTACCTCCACGCTGGTGGTGGCGGGCGCTCCGGCCTACCTGTCGGATGTGAACCTGACCACGTTTCTCACCCACACGTTCGCCGCCGACCTGGACATTACTCTGATGTCGCCGGCAGGCACGGTGGTGACGATCACTACCGACAACGGCGGAAGCAATGACAACGTTTTCAACGGGACGGTATGGGATGACAGCGCCAACCCGGGAGGCCAGGTACCTTACACCACCAACAACGGGCTGGTGACCGACCACGCCTACGTGAACCTCACCACGGCCACGCCGCTCGTACCGGAGGAGGCCCTAGGCGCCTTCATCGGGGAGAACCCCAACGGAACCTGGACGCTGACCATCAGCGACGACCTGGCGGCGGACGGCGGTTCTCTGAATAGTTGGTCTCTGGCGATAACCACAGCGAATTGCGGCGGCTGCTCCTTGACCTGCCCGGCCAACGTCACGGCTTCCAATACGGTGAACCAGTGTGGCGCCGTGACCAACTACGCGGCGCCCACGACGACCGGTACTTGCGGCACGGTAACGTGCGCGCCGGCCTCCGGGTCCTTCTTCGCGGTGGGGACTACCACGGTCACGTGCACTGCCACGGGGGCAAGCTGCAACTTCACGGTGCGGATCAACGATACGCAGCCGCCGGCGCTCACAGCGCCGCCCAACCTGGCCCCAGCCTGCGAAGCTCCAGCGCTGATCCAAACCTCCCAGTTGGGAACGGCAACGGCGAGTGACAACTGCCCCGGAGTGAGCTCGATCACCCGCACCGGCGTGCCCAATGGCAACGTTTATCAGGACGGCACGACCGTCATCACGTATTCGGTCTCCGACGCCGCAGGCAACCTTACCCAACGGACCCAGAACGTGACGCTGACCCCCAACCATCGGACCCATGGCCACCTGCATTCCGTGGTTCCACCCACTCATACCGGCGAGAATCACCAGCACCACGGGCAGCACGGCCACACGGTGCAGGCCAATTCGTGTCCGCCGCATGTGCCGGGTCATTCGCCATCGGCGGTGGAGGAGGCGCCGGAGGAGGGACTGTTTTCCGCCCGGCCTCGCTGAGGTCAGGACGTGGCGCAGGGGGCCGGGTCGAGACTCGTCTCGACCCTTGCCCGGCGATAGGTAGAGGTTTCGACACGAGTGTCGAGACGTCAGGCACCTGTGAAGCTCCGCGACGTTACACGCCCTTGGTGTCTGGGCCCCAAATCAACTTATGGAGCTGGTAGCCGAACCGCACCTCCAGCCGGTCGGCCAGGATCCACGCCGCCAGTTCCTGCAGGTCCATCCTCCCATGCACCGGCGACAAGATCACGGCGGCCACTCGCCCCACTAACCCCTGCTCGCGGATGAAGTCCCGCGCAAACTCATAATCCCGCCGCGACGCCACCACAAACTTCACCTCGTCGTGGCCGGCCAGGTGATCGAGGTTGGCCACATCAAACGTCCCCCCCTCCCCCGAGTCCGGACACTTCACGTCGACAATCTTGACCACCTCCCGCGGCACCCGCGCGATAGAACGCTCCCCGGAGGTCTCGAGCATCACCCGGTATCCCGCCGCCAGCAAGCCCTCCATCAAGGGGTAGACTTCCTTCTGCAACAGCGGCTCGCCACCGGTCACTTCCACCAGGCGCTCCGGCCAGGACCGGACCTTGGCCAGCACCTCCTCCACCGTCATCTTCTCGCCGCCGGTAAAGGTGTACTCGCTGTCGCACCAGGTGCACCGCAGGTTGCAGCCGGTCAGCCGCACGAAGACGCACGGCAAACCCGTGTAGGTGGACTCCCCCTGGATGGACCGGAAGATTTCGGTGACCTGCACGTTACTCGTGATAGGTGGCGGCGGTGGTGTCGGTTTCCCACACCGTCACCGCGCCCACCCGCACCGGCGCCACGCCGCGCTGTAATTCCCCGTAGAAGTACCGGGCCAGGTTCTCGGCCGAGGGGTTAAGCTCGGTGAACGGGGGGATGTCGTTCATGAACTGGTGGTCCAGGCGGTCGATGATGGTCTGCAGCCGGCGCTTGACGTCGGCGAAGTCGACGAGCAGGCCGATCGAGTCGAGCTGGTCTCCGGTGAGGGTGACCCGGATCTTATAGTTGTGACCGTGGACGTTCTCGCACTTCCCCTTGTACCCGCGCAGGGCGTGTCCGGCGGCGAAGGATTTTTCGACCGATACTTCAAACATCGAAGAAAGTCTCCACCTCCCGAATATCGTTGGTGTAGGCGTACTCGGGGAGGCTCGCGAAGAACACCCGGCCGTAACGCTGCTTGAGGATGCGGTTGTCGAGGAGCACCAGAACCCCGCGGTCCTTGCGGCTGCGGATCAGCCGGCCGAAGCCCTGCTTCAGGGCGATGACGGCCTCGGGGATCTGGTAATCGTAGAACGGATTTCCGCCGTCCTCGCGGACGTTGCGGATCCGGGCCTCGACCACCGGATCGGAGGGCACAGCAAACGGCAACCTATCTATGATAACGCAACTGAGCTGTTCCCCGGGGACGTCCACTCCCTGCCAGAAGCTGGCGGTGGCAAACAGCACGCAATGGGGCGTGGCGCGGAACTCCTCGAGCAGCGCGTTCTTGGGGGCGGACCCCTGCAGCAGCGTCGGGTATTCGATGGCGTAGCAGACCAGGTCGTGGATCTGGCGCATCTGCTGGAAGCTGGTGAACAGCACGAAGGCGCGGCCCCGGCTGTGCTCGAGGAGGCGGATCACCTCCTCGGCGGCGGCCTGGACGAAGCCCCCGGCGCGGGGGTCGGGCAGGTGGGGCGGGACATAGAGGAGGGCCTGCTGGGAGTAGTCGAAGTGGCCCGGCACGACCAGCTCGCGGGCGGAAGAAATACCCAGACGCCGGCGGATGAAATCGAACTTGTCCTCCACTGCCAGCGTGGCCGAAGTGAGGATCACCGTATCCACGTTGTCGAACAGAAGCTCCGTCAGAGACTCGGCCACGTCGATCGGGGTAGCCTGCAGGAAGATGCCGCGGCCGCGGCGCTCGATCCAGTAGACGTAGCGGCGGTCTTCGTGGACCATCAGGAACTCGAACGCCTGGCGCAGTTCCTGCACCCGGCGCAGCAGCGGCATCACCTCGTCTATCTGCTTTTTCTGGAGGAGCTGGAGCTGGGCGTTCAACAACTCCAGCGCGTCCTGGACGTCGCGGTAAGCGCGCTCGTTGGTTTCGAGAAACTTGTCGCGGTCGCGGAAGGCGGAGCGGCCATCGCCGCCCGGAAGCAGCTCGAAGAAGCTCCGGGCGCGCTCGCGCAGGGTGTCCACGGCGCGCCGCAGCTCGTTCGAGCCGAACCCCCCGATCCGGGCGCTCGCGTCGATGTCGCGGGCCAGATCCTCGACCTTGTAGGTGCTGGCGGCCACGCCGAAGTGCTGGCCGGCGACTTCCTCGATCTCGTGGGCCTCGTCAAAGATCACGGCGCCATAGGACGGGATGAGAGCTCCGAATTCCTGATCCTTCAGGGCCAGGTCGGCGAAGAACAGGTGATGGTTGACGATGATGATGTCGGCCTCGCCGGCGCGCTGGTGCATCAGGGTCAGGAAGCAGCGCTGGAACTGCGGGCACTTCTGACCGGTACACAGCTCGCGCCGGGCGTCCAGCTTGCCCCACAGCGCCGAGTCTTCGGGGAGCTTGCGCAGCTCGGCGCGGTCGCCCATCTTGGTAGTAGGTTCCCAGTCTTTGATCAGCTTAAAGTCCTCGATCTCGACCAGGCCGCTGAGGATCGGTTTGTTCTCGGCGTCGTAGAGCTTTTGCCGGCAGAGGTAGTTATTGCGCCCCTTCATGTAGGCGACCTTAAGGGGCCGGTCGAAGTGCTTTTCGAGGAAGGGAATGTCCTTGTGGTAGAGCTGCTCCTGCAGGGTCTTGGTCTGGGTGGAGACGACGACGCGCTTGCCGGAAGCGAGGGCGGGGACCAGGTAGGCCAGGGTCTTGCCGGTGCCGGTGCCGGCCTCCACCAGCAGATGGCGCTTGTCGGCGAGAGCGGCCTCGACCTCTTCAGCCATGCGAAGCTGGCCGGGGCGGAACTCGTAGTCGGGGTGCCACTGCGAGAGCAGACCCTGGCGTCCGAAGAATTGTCGGGCGCGGGTGATTTCGGTAGCGGAAGTGGGGCTCCGGGAGGGCATCGCTCAGCACCAACATGGTAACATCCGCCTGCTCGGAGACACCTGTGATATCATGAAGTGACTCATATGATGAAGCTGAGCCGGACGCAAAGATTAGTACTTCTCGACCGGCACAGAGGCCTGCTCCAGCGAGTGGCCAAACGATGCCGGGTGCACCCCTCTTTGGTCAGCCGGGTCTTTCATGGCAAGGCCAGCTCCGCGAGGGTTGCCAGCGCTTTGGAAGCGGAATTGAGAAGGACGGCGGCAGGAGTCGGGGGGGAGCGCACGAAGAGCGTCTCCTGGGAGGAAGTTTTTGCGGAAAAGCTGAAGATGGGCCCAACGCCGCTGGGTCTGGACCTCTCGAAAATCAGCCGCGATGGACTTCTCTTCTGAGGCTCCGCTAGAGCGGGGGCTGGACGCCAACCTGCTGGTGTACAGCCTGCTGGAAGGCCATCCGGCGGCGGCGGTGTGTGAGCAGTTTATCCTGGGCCGCACGGGATGGTTCACCACGTCCTTGACTCTGCTGGAGGCGAAGACCGTGCTGGTCAAGGTCTACGGCGTGCCACCGCCGCTCGCCACTCGGAAGCTGCGACAGATGGCAGCCGGGCCGCTGCCGGTGACCCCGATCGATCGCGCGGTCGTGGAGGCGGCCATGCACTCAGCCGATGCACAGGGATTGGACCTCTTCGATGCTGTCCTGCTGGAGAGCTGCCGGCAGTTGGGGGTCAAGCGGTTGGCGAGTGCCGACCGCAAGCTGGTCCTGGCGTGCAGAAAGGCGGGCATCCAGACGGAGAACCCGATGGACCGGCGGTTGCGCGGGCAGATGGCAACCTGGGAGGCGGCTCACCTTCCATCCAAGGGCTTGCCCAGGCTGTTGCGAGAGGTTCACGGATGGCTGAGCCTTAGCCACCCGGAGGCGGCAGGTGACTTTTGGTCACACACCGGCATGGGGAGCCGGCTGCCGTAAGAGGAATTCCCGCACCACCCGGTTGAACTCGGCGGCGTGGACCAGGTGGATATTATGCCGGCCCTCCGGGAATGAATAGTACTGTGACCCCGCGGTCCCTTCCCGAAACACCTGGGGATGGAACGCCGGAACCAGCGGGTCCCGCTCGCCGTGGAGAATCAAGGTGGGACACCGGATCTGCCCCAAGCGCTCGCGGCAAATCTCGCCGCCGGCCCGGTAGAGGTCGCCGATCGTGTCGCAGTAACGGGACCAAAGGTCCTGCAGAGCGTCCCCGTAGACCGCCTCCAGGCTCTCCCGCATCCGCCGGGACCACGCCGAGAGGTGGCGCACCCGCTCGATCCGCTCGATATCCTCGGCGCAGAAGAAACTGTTGCCGCCCCAGATGACGAGTTTCTTGACGCGCTCCGGGTGAGCCAGGGCCAGCAGGACCGCGGTGGTGGCGCCGTCGCTCCAGCCGGCGGCGAAGAACTCTTCGATACCCAGGCTGGTCAGGAGCGCGGCCAAGTCGGCGGCGTCGCGCTCCAGGAAATTCCGGGGGTAGTCCCGCTTTAGGTCGGGTGCGATGACGCGGAAGTGCGTCGAAAACTCTTTGATCTGGGGCCCGAAGTCAGTCCGGGCGGTGCCCAAAGCGCCGGGAATCAGCAGCAGCACCGGCGGCCTGCGAGATTTACCCACGATTCTTACATTACCGCACCGCCATCGTAACGCCCCCTTGGCTGGCCACGCCTCCGATGGTCACCACCACCGGCACGGAATTGCCCGCCGCCACGGCATCCGCCACCCGGGCATTCACCTGCAGGACTCCGGAGACCAGCCCCGGCGCCGAGCCGGCGTACAGCACCTCCGCCGCCACGCCGCCGATCGTCACCGTCACGTTCTGCAGCGGCCGGCGCAGCACGCTTCCGGTCACCAGGCCGTCCGAACCGGCCGGGTTCGTCTGTCCTTCCCCGGTCGCGTAGATCATGACCACCGACCCGCGCGCCGTCGGATTGGCGGGGCTATTGACGCTGAAGTTCGTATTCAGGATGGCCCCTTGCCCGGTACCCGAGGAATCGATCGTGAAGATGCCCGGGGCGGCGTCCACCACGCGCAACTGGATGGTATTCGAACGAACCCCCTGGAACTCCACCTGGAGCTGGGTATTGAGCCGTCCTGCCAGGTTGTAGGGGACGATGGCGCTCACCTGCCGGTTGGAGGCGTAGATCATCGGCGCCGCGATCCCGTCGAACAGGACGCGCGTTTCGCCGATGATGGTGTCAAATACGCCCGAGGTGACGCGCAACAACGCGGCGGTGGCCGGCCCGATCGTGGTCCCAAACAGACTTACGATCTGGCCCGCGCTAACGCTGGAGGGCTGGAAGCTGGCCGCGTTGACCACGGCGGAGATGAAAGGCAACACAGGCGCTGCCGCCACCACCAGCCGGACGTTGATGACGAGCGGGCTGTTCACGGCGCCGGTAGCCGCAATCGTGACGGTTCCGTCATACGTGGCGGCCGCCAGACCGGCCGGATTCACCGCTACGCTCAGCGTGGCCGGGGTGGCGCCGCCGGTGGGGCTAACCGACAGCCAGGTACCGCTGCCGGCGGCCGCTGTCGCCGTGAAAGTCAAGGCCGTCGCCGCGCTCGCTGACAGGGACACGGTCTGAGCCGCCGGCGTGGCGCCTCCGAGCTGGAAGTTGAAGGTGAGGCTGCTGGCGCTCGACGAGAGCGCCGCTCCCACCACCAGCGACACCGGCAGGTTCAGCGGGGAGTTGGTAGCACCCGCCGAGACCACTGTGATCGTACCGTTGTAGGTGCCCGGCGGGAGGCCGCCTCCGCTGGCCAGCACGCTGAGAGTGACCGGCGTGGTCCCGCCCGAAGGCGTTACCGAGAGCCAGGTCCCTCCCGACGTGGTGGTCGCGCTGACGGTAAAGCTCACCGCTCCCCCGGAGCTGGTGATGGCGACGCTCGCCGGCGCCGGCGCGGCGCCCCCGCTGGTCTGGGTGAAAGAGAGCGTGGCCGGTGACGCGGCCATGGTCGCCGCCGGCGCCACCCGCAGAGTCACCGCGATAGTTTGCGGGCTGTTGGCCGCCGTCCCGGCGGCGACCGTGATGGAGCCCGCGTAAGTGCCGGCCGCGAGTCCCGCGGCGTTTACACTCACACCGAGATTACTGGGCGTCGACCCGCTCAGCGGACCCACCAGCAACCAGCTTCCGCCGGAGCTGGTGGAGCTGTTCACCGTGAAGCTCAAGACCGTGGGATCGGTGCTGGTCAGGGAGACACTCTGTGCCGCGCTGCCCCCCGACCCCGCCGTCACGTCAAACACCAGCGCGCCCGGGCTCACCACCAGCAGCGCCGTCGAACTGACCACCAGGGTGACCCCGATCGTCAGGGGGCTGTTGCCCGCCCCATCCGCGGTCAGGGTTATCGATCCCGTATACGTTCCC
>JBGOUV010000153.1:0-14845 GCA_041477815.1 Terriglobia bacterium
CGTCGTCTGAACGTCCTTGTGCCCCAGGAGTTCCTGGACCGTTCTGATGTCGTAGCCGTCCTCCAATAGAGGCGTGGCGAAAGAATGGCGAAACGAGTGGGTGGTCACGCGCTTCGCCAGACCCGCCTGCCGGGCCGCCTCGTGGACCGCTTTCTGGATGGCCGATTCGTGCAGGTGATGACGGTGCGCGATCCCGGTGGCGGCGTCGGCGTAGTGGGATGACGCCGGGAAGACCCATTGCCGGCCCCACTCGCGGTCGGCCCGAGGGTACTTACGGGCCAGCGCATGGGGCAGGGGCGCTTGGCCCAGGCCACCCTTCTCATCGGCTTCGTGCAGCTTCCGGACCTGGCGCAGGTGCTCCTCCAGCGGCCGATGCAGCATCTCCGGCAGCGTCGTCACCCGGTCCTTTTGGCCTTTCCCGTCCCGCACCCGAATTTCAGCTTGGCCAAAGTCGAGGTCCTTCACCCGCAGTTGGAGGGCTTCCAACAGTCTCAGGCCCGATCCATACAAAACCAGGCAAACCAGGCCGGGAACACCTTCCAGATGGGCCAGGATTTGCTCCACCTCAGCGCGGGTCAGAACCACCGGCAACCGCTTCGGCCGGCGGGCCCGGACTACTCCTTCGATGCGGTTCAGCGGCCGTTCGAGCACGTGCTCGTAAAGAAACAGCACTGCCGCCAAGGCCTGGTTCTGGGTGGAGGCGGCCACGTTTCGCTGGACGGCCAGATGGGTCAGGAAACGGTTGACATCGCCCTCCGCCAGGGCGCGCGGATGGGCGCCACAGTGGAACAGCAGAAAGCGCCGGATCCAGTGGACGTAGGCCTCCTCGGTACGGCGGCTGTAATGCCTGGTGCGCAGCACTTCTACCACCAGGTCATATAGTCTCGGTTTCGGTTGATCGGGAAACAGTCCCACCGGAGCCTGGCGATCTGGCCGCGCTGCCCCCATCGACCTCATTAGAATACGGGTCCACCTGCCTGTCAACCTATTTCTACTGCCAATCGACCACTAGGCAGGCGCCTTGCTCAACATCTGCCGCACCCGGCCGGCCACGAGCAACTCCTCCCCCGGCCGCAACTGGTTGGCGAAGATGCCGAGGCCCTTCCAGTTGGGCCGGAACCTGGTCATGTCCGCCGTGACGATGGAAGGATCGCCCTCGCGCAGGCCGGCGACCATTTGCGCGACGGTCAGGCCCAGCTTGCCCTCGTCCCATTGCACCGACAAGCGCGGGGAGTGGCTGGCGTCCAGATTGGGGATGAATTCGGTCTTCACCGACGGCGTCCCCTGAAGTTTTTGGGCCACGCGCTCCAGCATCGCCACGCGCTCCCGGCGCTCGGCGGCGTGGTCGCGTTTCAGGAAGATTTCCACCGCCGTCAGCAGGCCGACAATCTCTTCCTTGCCCACCTTGGCGATACGGGCGAAGCGGTTGTTGGGAGCGCTGTTGACGTAGGCGGCCTCCACCAAATCCCGGCGCCCCAGCAAAAGCCCGCTGCACTGCGGCCCTTGCAATTCCTTGCCGCCGCTGAACGCCACCAGGTCCGCACCCATCTTGACGAACCGGCCCAGGTTCTCGGGCGGAAGCACTTCGGCCGCCGCGTCCAGGATCAGGGGCAGGCGGGCGCCGTGGGCGATGGCGATCATATCCTCCAGCGATACCTGGTGCCCCAGCGAGTTGTGGCTCAGGACCATGGCCAGGGCCGCCGTCTGGGGTCCGATGGCCCGGCGAACTTCGTCGGCCGTCTCGGCGTCCACCAGCTTGACCCCCACCATCCGGAAGGCATGGTCGTAGGAGTTGCGGTGCGCTTTCTGGATGACCATCTCGCTCTTCATGCCGGTCAGGTCCGGCAGGCGGTCGATCCGGGCGGGGTCGGCGCCGGCGGTGACCGCACAGGTAGCCAGGCACAGGGCGGCCGAGGCGCCGGCCGTCACAAAGGCGGCCTCGGCCCCGGTAAGCTGCGCCAGGCGCTCGCCGACCTTCTTCTGGAGGTCATGGATGGGCACAAAAGACTGCGCGGCTTCGTCCATGGCCCGGCGCACCTCGGGAGGCACGATAGTGCCGCCCAGGGTGGTCAAGGTCCCGTAGGCGTTGATGAAGGTCCGGACCCCCAGGCGGGAGTAGAGGGTAGAAGGAGCGGCAGGCTGGGCGGCGAAGGGCAGGGCCAGTCCGGTTTCGAGGACACGACGGCGGGTGGTCTTCATGACGCCGTCATTTTAGCTCACCGGCCGCGCGCCCGCTCCACGTACTTCAGGCTGTTCAAGTCCAGCCGAATCCTCTCACCCGCCTTGATGAATTGCGGCACCATAACCTCGACCCCGTTGTCCAGCTGGGCGGCCTTCCAGGTGGAATCCTGCTGGGCGTGGACCGGAGGCGCCGTAGCGGCCACCTGAACCTCAATAATATCGGGAAACAGCACGCTCACCGGCTGCCCTTCCACAAACTCCACCGGCACCCGCGTCTCCGGGGCCAGGAATTGCGCCTGCGGTCCGATCACCGATGTCGAGACCCCCACTTGCTCGAACGTGTCCGGATTCATGAAGTAGCACAGGTCGTCGTCGCTGTAGAGGAAGTCCATCGACTGCTTCGCGACTTCCAGATCCTCCACCTTCAGATCGGCGCGGAAGCTATGCTCCCACAGCGTGCCGGTGGTGAGGTTCTTCAACCGCGCATGGGTTCCGCCGCCCATCTTCCCCTGGCCCCCGTGGTACTCCGCGGCCATCACCTTGTAGATCTGACCCTCGTGCCGGATCGCCATACCGGCCCGGAGTTGTGACGCTGAGACCATGGCTTGGGACCTGCCCGACCAAGAGTGTACTACAGTGGGAGGATGCCGGGGGCGGAGACGACCCTGCGCGAAGCCGTCGCTACGGCCGCCTGGACGCCGTGGGGACGCGGCTGCAACAGGAGTGGCGCGGGAGGCGGCCGGGCAGGAACTCAGCGCTATGGAGGGCCCTCCCAGGCCGGTCGCCAGGCGCGTATCAGACCGCTGCAAATAGCCGGAACGATTAATGCCCGGAAGCGGCGCCGGAACCGGGCGGGGCCCCGGTCCTACACAATCCCCGGAAGCTTGGCGCGGGCGGTGGGGAAGGTGTCCAGGCCGGCGCCCATCACATCATTGGCCAGGGTCAGGTAGAGATCGCCGACCGTACCGGCGGCCTTGGTGTGGACGCCGGTGACCAGGCGTCCGGCGTGTCCGGCGAGAATAGCAACCATACCGTTGTTCTTGTGGTCGTTGGCCTCGGCGTGCTCGTGGAGGTAGACCAGGCAGCAGTGGTCGAGCAGATTGCCGTCGCCTTCGCGGATCGACTTGAGCTTGGCCAATAGGTACGCGAATTCCTCGACGTGCCAGCGGCAGATGTCGCGCAGGACGCGCTGGCTTTCCGGGCTCTGGGCGTTGTGGTGGGTGTAGTCGTGGTGGCGCTGGGCGGTGTAGCCGAGCCAGGGGAAACGAGTCAGGCCCTGGCACTTGGTGAGCATGTAGGAGGCGACGCGGGTCTGGCGGGCGGCCAGGGCGTGGACCAGGAGGTCGGTTTGGACCTTGGCGATGCGGGGCCAGTCCTTCATATCGCCGCCGGCTTCCGGCTCCTCAACCTTGGTGTACTCGGGGGGGAGCGAGGCGATGGCGCGCTCGACTTCGCGGACCGAGGAGAGGTGCTCCTCGACGCGAACCTGGTCCTGACGGCCGAGAGCCTTCTTGAACTGGGTGGCGTCCTCGGATACGGCGTCGAGGATGCTCTTCTTGCGGCTGACCCAGGCCAGGTCGCGGGCGCCGAAGATCCGGTCGAACAGCTTGTGCGGGATCATCTCGGGCGGCAGCGCCCGGTCGTAGCCCGTCCAGCTCAGGTTGCGCTGGATGCTCTCGCCGAACGACTCCTGGGAGACGCCGATCTGCAGGGACCGGAAGCGGTACTGCGCGCCGATCCGGGAGGCGATCGCCTGGTCGATGGAGGGGCCGCCGGCGCCACGTCCGGTGAAGGAGGTGCCCGAAACCAGGGCGCTCATGGACCGGTGATGGTCGTTGCCCGGGCCGGGCTTACGGGCGGCGGGGTTGTCCAGGCCGGTGATAATGTGGATGTCGGTGCGAAACGGGGCCAGGGGCGAGAGGCAGGGAGTCAGGGTGACGTCGCGGCCGGTCTCGGTGGGGATCCAGTAGCGCTCGGGGATGCCGTTGCCGTTAAACCAGATAAGAAAGCGGGACTCGATGGGGGACGTGGTATTGTTGGCGGCGTAGGCCGTGCCGTGCGGGTTGAACATGGCCTCCAGCGGCGGCAGGCCGATACGGACCATGGCGCCCGTAGCGCTGAATCCACGGAGAAGGGCGCGGCGGGAAAGGTTTCGCTTCACAGTCTACTCCCTGTGGGGGATTATATATCATGGAAGACTGCTTATGCGTGGAATTGTGATCGGATTGGTCGTGATGGGGGCAGCAGTGTTGCCGGCTCAGCGGCGGAACAGGGGGGAGACCGGCCCGAGGCCGGTCCTGCCGGAGGGAGCGGTGGCGGAGGGGAAGGCTCTCTATAACGGGACTTGCACCGGCTGTCATGGGATCGATGGGTTGGTGGGAGACCGGGGGCCGGCGCTGGCGGGCAACCGGCGGTATCTGCGGAGTACCGACCAGGAGTTGTTTGAGGCCATCCGCGACGGGATACCGGGAACCTTGATGCCGCCGGCGGGGCTGCCGGACGAGGTGGTCCGGAAGATTGTCCTATACATACGGAGCCTGCGGGCGACGGCGTACGACGCGCCGGTGAAGGGCAACGCAACGCGAGGGGGGAAGATTTTTTGGGAGAAGGGGCAATGCGGGCAGTGTCATGCGATTCAAGGGAAGGGCGGCCTGATGGGGCCGGACCTGTCGAATGCGGGCGGGCAGCGGACCTACAGCTTCCTGCGGGAGGCCCTGACCCAGGCGAAGCCGCTGCCGCCGCGGGGGCAGCAGCCGGTGCGGGTGGTGACGGCGGACGGCCAGAGCGTGACGGGAATCCTCAAGAATGAAGACAGCTTCTCGCTGCAGTTGCTGGACGCGAGCGAGAAGCTGCGGATGTTCGAGCGCGCGGAGCTGCGCGAAGTGGTGTACGACACCAAATCGCTGATGCCCGCGGACTACGACAAGAAACTGGCGCCCCAGGAATTGGAAGACCTGCTGGCTTTTTTGAGCCGGCAGGCGGCCAACCGGCGGCGCCAGCAATCGGGAGATTCCGAGCCATGAGAATCGCCATGCTGTTGCTGGCGGCGGGGACGGCCGCCGCGCAGGTGACCTACTCCGATCTGCTGAAGGCCGATCCGAACAACTGGCTGACTTACCAGGGGGCGTATAACGCGCAACGGCACAGCGCGCTGAAGCAGATCCACACCGGAAACGTAAAGGCGCTGGTCCCGCAGTGGATCTATCCGATGCGGGGGGCCAGCCGGCTGGAAGGCGTCCCCGTGGTGGTGGACGGGGTGATGTACGTCACCCAGCCCAACGAGGTGTACGCGCTCGACGCGCGCACCGGACGCGTGATTTGGGAGTATCGCCGGCAGCCGGCGTTGCAGAAGGGTCCGAACCGGGGCGTGGCGGTGTACGGCCACAAGGTGTACGTGGGGACGCTGGACGCGTACCTGGTGGCGCTGGACGCCCGTACCGGAGCGCTGGTCTGGGAGACCAAGCTGGCCGAGGCGAAGGACGGGTATTGGTGCCCGGTAGCGCCGCTCGCTATCAAAGATAAGATCATCGTCGGGATCGCGCCGGGCGACCACGGGCTGAACGGCTGGCTGGACGCCTATGACGCCGAGACGGGCAAGCGCTTGTGGCGGTGGCACGCCATTCCCAAGCCGGGCGAGCCGGGCAACGAGACCTGGGCCGGCGATTCGTGGAAGACCGCCGGGGGCGACACCTGGCTCACCGGCAGCTATGATCCCGAGCTGAACCTCATCTACTGGGGAATCGGCAACCCCGCGCCCGACTTCGACGGCGACGTCCGCAAAGGCGACAACCTCTACACCGAATGCATGGTGGCGCTCGACGCCGAAACCGGGAAGCTGAAATGGTATTTCCAGTCTACGCCGCACGACGTCCACGACTGGGACGCGGTGGAGATCCCGGTGCTGGTGGACGCCCCGTTCAAGGGCCAGATGCGGAAGCTCCTGGTGCAGGGCAATCGCAATGGATACTACTACGTGCTGGACCGGACCAACGGCAAGTTCCTGCACGGGTCGCCCTTCGTGAAGCTGCTGAACTGGGCCAGCGGGCTGACCGAGGACGGGCGTCCGGTGCGCGTGCCCGGGGTGGAGCCGACGGTGCAGGGGAATAAGGTGTGCCCCCCGACGGCCGGAGCGACCAACTGGATGTCTCCCGCCTATAATCCGGATACAGGATGGTTCTACCTGGGGGCGCTGGAAGGATGCGGGATCAGCTACAAGGCGACGGACAAGTTCCGTCCGGGCGGGTTCCCGTTCGCGGCCACCGGCTACGTGGAGAGCCCCGCGGAGCCCTGGCAGATGCACGTCCGGGCGCTGGACTTGACCACCGGCAAGATCCAATGGGACTTCAAACAGATTGCCTCCCGCGGTTATGGGGCGGGGCTGCTGTCGACCGCCGGAGGCCTGCTCTTCGCCGGGGACGACCAGGGCAGCTTCACCGCACACGACGCGCGGACGGGCACAGCGCTGTGGCATTTCAATACCGGGATGAAGGTCTCGGCGTCGCCGATCGCGTACAGCGTCCGGGGGAAGCAGTATGTAGCCCTCCTGGCGGGGAGCAACGTGATCGCTTTCGGGTTGTACGAGGCTCCGTAGCCATGTTGCTGTCCTCGATCCGGATCCAGAACCTCTTGTCCCTGAAGGATGTGGATCTGCCGCTGAAGCCTTTGAATGTATTGATCGGGCCTAACGCGTCGGGAAAGTCGAACTTGATCGAGGCGATCCGGCTGCTGCAGGCGGCGCCCGAGGATCTGAGCAGGCCGCTCGTGCAGGGCGGCGGGGCGGATGCCTGGATTTGGAAGGGTAGCAAAAAGGTCGGCCAGGCCGTTCTGGAATGCTGTTTGGAGTGGGACAAACCGCGGGCCCTGCGGTACCGGTTGGCGTTTTCCGGCAACGGGGTCGTAGAGGTTGAGCGGCTGGAAGGATCTGGGCGGATCTTTCTGGACCGGCGGAAGAGTGAGTTCTCGATCGGGGGCCGACTCGGTAGCGCCAAAGGCAAGGCCGCCGAGGCGAGGGGATCGGAATCCGTGCTTTCGCAGTACCGGGTTCCTAACGACTCTACTCCGATTACCCGGCTGGGCGAGACATTCCGTCGGATCGGCGTCTATCACGGGTTTCGCACCGACGCAAGATCGGCAGCGAGAGCCGGCGTGTCCGCTCAACTCGGCAAGATGCCTCTAGACGACGGTGGCGACAATCTAGCTCTGGTGCTGGATGAAATGCGCTCCAACACGAGCATCGAGCGGCTATCCGAGTACGTGAAGCGCCTCGGGGAAGGGCTGCAGAAGGTTGATACCAGGATCGCGCACGGGGGGTGGGTGACGGTTACAGTGCAAGAAGAGTATTTTCCCGAGCCAACCCCGTCCATTCGTCTCTCCGATGGCATTCTGAAATTCCTGTGCCTGATGGCCGTGTTGCTGAACCCCCACCCGCAACCGCTGATCTGTATCGAGGAGCCGGAGACGGGACTGCATCCCGATGCCTTATCGCTGATTGCGGAGGCTTTGGCGGAAGCCTCCGAACGGACGCAGCTCGTCGTCACCACTCATTCGGAGTCGTTGGTGGATGCGCTTTCGGCTCGTCCCGAGTCGGTGGTGGTGTGCGAACGAGACTCGGAGGGAGCTTCCCGATTCGAGCGGCTCAGCAGGAAGAGACTCGAGGTCTGGCTAAAGGATTATTCCCTGGGGCGTCTGTGGAGGAAGGGTGAAATCGGCGGGAATCGATGGTGACGGTTTACTATGAGGGCAACGAGCGGCTCAAGGAAGGGTTCCGTGAGTTCTTCCGCGAAGTCGGGCGACCGAGGTTCATAACAGCTTATTCCCGAAGCGAGGCGATCCGCGATTTCAGCAAGGCCTTAGGCCAGAATCCTAAAGCTCGGATTCTCCTCCTGATCGATAGTGAGGGCCCGGACACGCGGACGGCGTTCCAGGAAACCCAACTTCCCCAGGGGCTCTCCGGTTCCGTGCTGTGGATGGTTCAGGTAATGGAGGCTTGGTTCCTGGCTGATGTGTCCGCGGTGAAGGATTACTACGGACGGGGCTTCCACGACAAGGCTGTCCGCGGAAACCCCAATGTTGAGGAAATCCCTAAGAACGATGTGCTGGCCCGGTTGAAGAGAGCCACCAAGGGAACGGGCAAGGGGGAATACAACAAGGTGGAGCACGCCGTCGCAATCCTGAGGAAAATCGACCCAGAAAAGGTTCGGAATGCTGCTCGGAACTGCGATCGGATCTTCAAACGGATGCGCCGGGCGGCTGTGCTAGATTCAAAATAGGTATGTCCTTCGCCACAGTGCCCGAGGCCATCGAGGAGATTCGCGCCGGACGGATGCTGGTCGTCGTCGACGACGAGGACCGCGAAAACGAAGGCGACCTGACTCTCGCCGCCGAGAAGATCACCCCCGAAATCATCAACTTCATGGCCAAGTACGGGCGGGGGTTGATCTGTCTGGCCCTGACCGAGGACCGGCTCGACTACCTGCGCCTCCCCCTGATGACCCAGCAGAACACGTCGCTTTATGGGACGGCGTTTTGCGAGTCGATCGACGCGCGGGAGGGGGTGACCACGGGGATCTCGGCGGGCGACCGGGCGCGGACCATCCAGGTGGCGATCGATCCGGCCTCGACGGCGACGGACCTGGCGCGGCCGGGGCACGTGCTGCCGCTGCGGGCGCGGCGAGGCGGGGTGCTGGTACGGGCCGGTCAGACCGAGGCGTCGGTCGACCTGGCGCGGATGGCCGGCCTGGTTCCCGCCGGCGTCATCTGCGAGATCATGAACGACGACGGCACTATGGCCCGCGTCCCCGAGCTGGTGGAATTTTGCCGCCGGCACGAGCTCCGCATGCTCACCGTCGCCGAACTGATCCGCTACCGTCTGCAGAACGAGCGCTACCTGCACCGGATCGCCGAGGGGACGCTGGAGACGCCCTACGGAGATTTCCGGACCATCGCCTATCAGAGCGACCTGGACCCGGAAGTGCACGTGGCGGTGGTCAGGGGCGAGGTCGAAAACGGAGAGTCGGTGCTGGTGCGGATGCACTCGCGCTGCCTGCTGGGAGACGTGTTCCTATCGACCAGGTGCGAGTGTCACAACGTGCTCGAGCGGTCGCTGGCCCGCATCGCCGAGGAAGGCGCCGGGGTGCTGGTCTACCTGCACCAGACCGGGCCGGGATACGCGCTGGAGGCCGCCGGCGCCGGGCCTAAGAAGATGGTGTCGCACAGCCGGGAATACTATGAATATACAACGGAGTCAGGGAAACGGCGGCTGCAGTACGAGTCGGGCATCGGGGCGCAGATCCTGTCGGACCTGAAGCTAAAGGGGATACGGCTGCTGACCAACCATCCGCGGAAGGTGGTGGCGCTGGAGGGGTTTGGGATACGGATTGTGGATCAGGTACCGGTGTGGCCGGGATTAGAAGCTCGCAAGTAGAACGGCCCAAAGGGAGCAATGGCGAACGGTTGGACCAAGTTGCGCGTGTTTGTGGCCTCGCCGGGGGACACCCCGGGCGAGCGCGAATGCCTCCGCCGGGTGATCGATGAGATCAACCGCGGTCTCGCCGCAGATCGACGCCTGCTGCTGGAGCTGGTGCGGTGGGAAACTCATTCCTGGCCGGGGAGCGGAATAGACGCGCAAGACGTCATCAACCAGGAAATCGAGGAGCCGGACATTCTGGTTTGCGTTCTGTGGAAGCGCCTGGGGACACCGACGGCGCGGGCGGCGTCGGGCACGGCCGAGGAGTTTGATCGGGCGTTCCGGCGCAGACAGGAGGGACGCCGGGTGGAGCTCCTCTTGTACTTCAACCAGGAGTCGTTCTTTCCCGGCAGCCTGGAGGAGATCGAGCAGGCCGCGCGGGTGCTGGCCTTTCGCAAGGCCGCCCAGGAGAAAGGACTGCTCGTCTGGGAATACCGTGGGACGGCTGATTTCGAGGCCAAGGTGCGGGAACACCTGACCCAGGTGATCCGGCACTGGAACGGCGGCGAGCCGGAGCCGGAGCGCAGAGAGGCGGATCGGAGCGGGGGAGAAACCTGGCGCCAGCAACTGGCGCGAGGCAAGCTCCAGGTCAAACTCGACCCCAAGGTGAGCAGCCAGGCTTACGCGCTGATCTCAGCGTTGGACCACTGCCTTCGCGAGAAAGGCTTCACCCAGCGCAGCATAGACCGGGGCGGCACCATCCTGTGGGAGCTGCTGACCAACGTGGCGAGGCACGCTCCGGAAAGCATGGCCGCAGTGGAAATCGCCATCGAGACGGATCGCCCGCCACGGGTGGAGTTGGGCGTCACCAACCAGGGGGCTGGTTTTGATTTGGAGGCAATCCTCAAGTCCCTGGACGAACGGATGAAGCTCGGGGAACGGGAACATGGCCTGGCCAGGGTGCGCCGCCTGGCGCACGAACTTTCCAGCTACACTCAGAAGCCGGGTTGGCACTTCGTCCGGTGCGACTTTTACGAGCAGCAGCGTCCCCAGTCTGTTTTCGACGGGTTCTCCTGGGCCTCTCCGGTGATTCTGGTAAATGAGCTGCCGAAGGTCCTATGGCTGGGCGACGAGGATTATGTAGGACGCGAGGTAGTGAACGTCCTGCATGGCGCCGTGCGGCGGAGCATACGGCCGTTGTTGCACTCCTACATGGGGCGCTTGGCGCAGCGGCCGGCGCGATATCTTTGCGTCGAGGGGCGAGGAGGCAAGATCGTTACGGAAACGCCTCCGCCGTTCTTCGATACGGTCCGCAGCGCGCTCGAGACCTATTTCCCTGAGTATTTTCAGAATCAGAAGGTCATCCTGTTGGCCGGTCCGGACAGCCAGGACCGCTTTGTCGAGTGGGCGAAAGATCTGGGGCTGCTCTATTTCGACTCGGAGGCGGAGTGCCGCCGGGCGCTGGAAGCAATCGACCAGGATCGGTTGCCGTCTCCGGCCTCCGCTCGGGGCTGAGGGGCGCCGTGGGAGACGAACCGGCCACTGGACACCGCCTTCAGTGCTGTTGCTGGGTGTTCAGCTCGTCCAGAACCTTTTTCAGGCGCTTGCGTTGCTCTTCGTTGAGGACCTGGTTGAGGCGTTCATGGCCGGAGGTGCGGGAGGTGTGGTAGCGGGCCATGAGGTCGGCCTGCTCCATGATGAACTCATCGAGGATGCTTTCGACGGCCCGGGCCTGTTGTTCGGACAGTTCCAATTCGCGGTTGAAGTGGTCCATGGCCGCGGTCTTGTCTTCGGCATGGAGGATGGAGGCCTTGGGGGGGAACCAGCGCCGTTGCGCGACGTGCCAGGTAAAAGCGCCGGTGACCATGCCGCAAACGAAAATGAAGGCCACCATGCCGAAGAGCTTGACCTTGCAGGTGCTGTCTCTCGGATCGAGCATGGTAGCCTCCGGTCAGTCGGTATCGGCGGCCAGAGTGACCAGCGTGGCGGTCCGGTTGCGGTTCAGGTCGGGGCCCAGCTGGTGGGCCGGGGAGAGCGGGCTGCCCGAGGCGGGACGTCCCGCCAGGATGGCTTCGGGGAAGTGCTGGACCTCCGTGGGGTCGATGGCGGCTACGTAACCGCCTAACAGCGCCAGCAGCATCAGGCAGGCGAAGACCAGACGGCGCCCGAAGCCCGGGTCGACCAGCATGGTCCACAACGGGACCTGGCGCTGCTCTTCGATCCCTTGCAGAACCCGCAGAAAGAAACCGGGGCGCATACCGTCCGTCACACTCTCCGGAGAACGCAGCAGGCGCAGTTCCTGGGCCGAGGCCTGCAGGACAGCCAACTCGTTTCGGCAGCCGGAGCAGCTTGCCAGATGGGTGTTCAGCTCTCTCTGCTCGGCGGGGAGCAGAACGCCGGACAGGTACCCTTCCAAATGCTCATGCAGCAGACGATGCATAACTTCTTCCCCTCAAAACCGCAGCGGCCAACCGGTGGCTGGACCAAGTTATAGGGCCTGTACCGGGCGGATCTACGGTCCGCTTCCGGGTATCATACAATATCACAACTGTTTTCAAATGGCCCAAGTTTTCCCCAGCCGTCCGGCCGCCTTCACCAGCTTCTGGCGGGCCCGGAACAGCTTAACCTTAATCGTGTTCTCATTCAAACCGGTGGTGGCGGCCAGCTCCTCCACGGTGCGGCCTTCCACCTCCTTCTCGATCAACAGCATGCGGTCCTCTTCGGGGACCTTCATGAGAAGCTTGAAAACGAAGTCGCGGCGTTCCAGGTCCCGGTCGATCGGCGCCCGGCGGCTGGCCGGTGACTCCGTGTTCTGCAGCCGCTGGGACTCCTCCTCGCTCATATCCGCCTCGTACACCAAGCGCCGGACCTTCTGCTTCCGCAGATAGTCGTAGCACTCGTTGACGGTGATCTTGTAGATCCAGGTCAGGAGCGAGGATCGCAGGTCGAAGTTCTTGATCGAGAAATAAACCTTGGTAAAGACCTGCTGGGCGATGTCTTCCGCGTCGTTGCGGCTGCGGACGATGCCGTAGATGATCGAAAAAACCTTGGACTGATGGCGCTCGACGATTTCCTGGAAGGCCTGCTGGTCACCAGCCTGGCACCGTCGAACCAGTGCGGCTTCCGGATTGGTTTGGCTATCCACCCGTACCCTAGCTCCCCCTAAGGAGAGCCCCATCGGTAAGGGAAGCGTGCTGGACGCGGCTGCCATACACCCCTTCCGACGCAGCCCATTCTACCGGGGTTTCAGTAAATTGGTCTAACCGCTCCCCTTTACGGTCGGGGCGCGGTAGCAGTCAGATCTCCAGCTTCCAGGGGGCCCGGTATTGGCGTCGCAGGAACGGCTGGGCCTCCTGGTTGCTGGTGGTTTCCGTTTTAGGGTCCCATTCCACCCGCTGGCGGCTGCGGAGGGCCACGTTGCCTAGCAGGGCCATGGCGGTGGAGTGGTGACCGTGCTCGATATCACTTACGGGACGCTCCCGGGACCGGATGCAGGCCACGAAGTTCTGCCAGTGGGACAGGCTCTGGTTGTTGGAGTTTTTGCCCTCTTCGGGCTCGGTCCGGTCGGCGGTCTGGTCGTCCAGGCGGCGGCGCTCCGGGAGGATCTGGTAACGGCTGCGGTCCACGAACAGGGTCCCGTCGGTGCCGTGGAACAGGATGCCGTAACCCTGGTTGAACATGGACTGGGCGTTCAGGATCCGGTTCTCATAGACACAGATCCAGTTGGGGAACTCCCAGGTGACCAGAATCGTGTCCGGGGTGTCACGGTTGTCCTGGATAAAGTACTTGCCGCCGGCGGCCTGTATGACGTTGGGGCCGATGGAGTCCATGGCCCAGAGGACGATGTCGATCAGGTGGACGGACCAGTCGGTGACCATGCCGCCGGCGTAGTCCCAAAACCAGCGGAAGTGGGAGAATTCCTTGGGGTCGACGCCGAAGCGGTTCTTGTTGAAGGGGACCTTAGGGGCCGGGCCCAGCCACATGTCCCAGTCGAGGTCGGCGGTGGGGGCGGAGTCAGGTGGATTGCCGATCCCTTCGGGGTATTGATTGCCGTAGTTCCAGGTGCGGACGAAGCTGATCTTGCCCAGGCGGCCGCTCTGGACGATCTCGCGGGCGCGGGCGAAATGGACCCCGGAGCGCTGCTGGGTACCCACCTGCACCACCCGGTTATACTTGCGCGCGGCCTGGACCATCGCGCGCCCCTCTTCGACCGCGACCGAGACGGGCTTCTCGACGTAGACGTCCTTGCCCGCCTTGCAGGCCTCGACGGCCATGTAGGCGTGCCAGTGGTCGGGGGTGGAGATGTTGACCGCGTCGATGTCCCGGGCGGCCAGGAGGTCGCGAAAGTCCTTGTAGACTTTGGCGTCCGGGGCGATTTTGCGGGCCAGCTCCAGGTTGGGCTGGTAGATGTCGCACAGGGCGGCGACCTCAATCTCCGGCACCTTGAGGGCGATGCCCAGGCTGCCGCGTCCCATGCGGCCCAGCCCGATGAAGCCCACGCGGATACGGTCGTTGGCGCCGGCCAGGGGGCGGGTGAAGAGCGAGGTGGTCAGGGCGGCGCCGGCGCTCACCGACTGGAGGAAGGAGCGGCGTTCGACGGGCGAGTCGGGCATGGTGGGATTGTAGCAAAGGTCCGGGCAACTCCCGGCTCCCATCGGCATCCACGCCTGGGCTATGCTCGAAGATGTCATGGTGAACGATGTGAACCGCGAACAGCTTCACGGCGCCGTGGACGAGTTGCCGCCGTCCGAGCTTGCGGCTGCGCTCCGCTATCTGCGCTTTCTCACCTACGAAGCGTCCGAGGAGGAACCCCTCGATACGCAGACCGCTGCTGAGCTGGAGGCCGCACGGGCTGAGAAGTGCGCGACGATTTCGTTCGAAGAGGCGCGTTACTGCCTCGGCATATGAACCGGCGTGTGGAATTCCTTCCACACGGGTGGCGAGATCTAGAAAGTCTGGATCGCAGCTTACAGCAGCGCGTCCTCCAAGCACTGCAGCGTTACGCGGCAACTCCACTGGGTGACATCAAGCCCCTGCAAGGACGGTGAGGGGAGTATCGCCTCCGGGTCGGCAAATGGCGAGTCTTCTTTCACCTCGATGATCCCGAAGTCGTGGCGGTCTTCCGCATCGACAATCGCGGCCAAGCCTGCTAAACTAACAGCCCGTGGCAAAAGTGCTCCGACCGCGACTTGTTGGCAAATTTGCCACCGGCAAGTCGTTGATTCTGCGAGGTTGAGAATCTGGCAAATTTGCCAGGCC
>JBGOUV010000301.1:0-8479 GCA_041477815.1 Terriglobia bacterium
CTGCACGAGCGGAGACCTGTTACGACCGATACGGCGCACCGTCTGGCGCGGGTGTTTGGGGCTACTCCGGAGTCGTGGCTCCGGATGCAGGAAGCGGTGGACCTGTGGGAGGCGCTAGAGGTGAACCGGTCTTCCTACGACCGTCTCAAACCCGTGAAGCTGTCGGCCTGAGCGATGCAGAGCTGGCTCAGAACCCGAACCGGAGCAGGAAGCGGAAGGTACGACCGTCGTTTAAAGTATTGGTAATAACTCCGAAGCTCGGGGAGGTCAGCTCCCGGCCGGGCAGGTCGAACTGGGGGGTATTGAGAAAGTTAATAGATTCGGCGCGGAAGTTCAGGGACTTCTCCGAGCGGAGGCGCCAAGTGCGGGCGAGGGCGGCGTTGACGTTGGAGATGCCGCCCTTGCGGAAGATGTTGTGACCGAGATTGCCGCGACGGTCGGTGGGGCGGATGAAGGCGAAGGCGGACCGGGGCAGGAGGGCGGCGGAGGTGTCGGGATTATCGATGGTCCGGCCCAGGATGGCCGGGTCCAGGAGATTGGGGCGGTCGTTGTTCGAGCCGTCGACGTTGCCGAAGCCGGGAGAGTCGGAGCCGGAGTACACCTCGAAGGGCGTGCCGGTCTTGCTGAGTAATACTGCCGAGAGGGTCCAGGAGCCCAGGCGGCGGACGGCGGGGGTGTTGTAGGCGAGGCGCAGCAGGGCGGCGTGGGACTGGTCGAAGTTGCTGGGACCTTTGAGGTCCTGGAGAATATCGAACTCGGACTGGCTGCGGCCCTGGCTGCCGTCGTCGCCGGCGGCGGTATTGGTATAGGATCCGCCCAGGTCGATGGCCTTGCTGAACCAGTAGGCGGCGTCGAGGGAGAGGCCGCGCCAGTTGGGGACGCCGACGGCGACGCGGGCGGCGTCGAAATAAGCGCGGGAGGTGTTCAGCACGCGGCGGATCTCGAAGTGGGTGAGGTCGGGCCGGCGCTCGTTGACCGTGTCGGTGATCAGGGCGATACCGTCGACAGGGCGGGCGCGGTTGGTGTGCCACAGCATGAAGAGCTGCCAGGTGCGGCTGCCCACGTAGCCGAGCTGGAGTTTCCAATTGGTGAGGTGGAAGGGCTCCCAGGTGAAGTTGTATTGCTGAGAGTAGGGCGCCACCAGGTGGGGAGAGATATCGAAGATGGTGCTGCGGGCGCCGGGATCGAGGTCGGCGGGGGTCAGATCGGCGTAGGGGT
The DNA here is from genome assembly GCA_041477815.1 of Terriglobia bacterium. Classification (GTDB taxonomy): domain Bacteria; phylum Acidobacteriota; class Terriglobia; order Bryobacterales; family JACQDG01; genus JBGOUV01. The sequence goes on from JBGOUV010000301.1 coordinate 1,219, forward strand.
TGGCGAGGTTGGGGGTGTGGATCTCGATCTTGACGTTGCCGGGCGGATTGAAGCGGGCCTGCTGGAAGGTGGGGGTGAAGATTTCGCCGTAGTGGAGGCCGTAGGCCCCGCGCAGAACTCCGCCCCAGCCCGGCAGACGCCAGGCGAATCCAAAGCGTGTGGCGAAGTTGTTACAGTCGCACGCATAGGGCAGCCGGCTGAGGTTGTTGACCTCGGTGGGAGTGGGGATGGGCTGGAAACGGACGCCGTAGTTGAGAGTAAGGCTGGGGCGGACGCGCCAGGTATCTCCGATATAGAACTGCATCTCGGTGTTGCGAAAGCCGCGGGTGACGTTGCCGACAGCGCCGGAGAAACGGGTGGGGAGGCCGAGGCGGAAGTTGGTCATGGAGTCGCGGTCCCAGTCGTTGCGGAACTGCAGGGTGCCGCGATGGCTGGAAGCTTCGGTGCCGTTGATCTGGCGGCGGCCTAGCTCGAAGCCGCCTGACCAGGCGTGCCGGCCCCGGACCTGGCGCAGCCCACCCGCATAGCGAAAAAGATTCTGGACGCGATCGATGGGGATGCTGGAGCCGGGACCCAGATCGGTGATGACGCCGCCGAAGGTGACCGAAGGTCCCACCGCGTTAGGTTCGGGCAGCAGCAGCGAGGCGACGCGATCGTAACCGAGAGAAAAATCGGTCACCGTTTCGGCGGACCAAGTGCGGTTCCAGGTCACCCGGCCGGTGTGGGCCTTGGTCATGGTGTCGGGGTTCTGGCCGGCGAGGAGCTGGAAGGCGTCCACGATCTGTCCGGTAAAGAGGTAGCGGACGGTGAAGCGGTCGCGGCCGTTGCGGGTCTGATCCAGGCGGGCCCCGGCGTTATCGGTGTTGATGGACTGGGGGGCGTTGGTGTTGAGGGCGCGGGCGTTGATGTCGGTGCGGTTGGGGAGCTGCCGGGGGTAGGCGTTGAGGAAGCGCTCGACGACCGCGCGGAGCGCGGGGTCGGTGGTAAGCGCGGTGCGCTCGGAGGGGAGCGGGACCAGTACGTTGCCGTTGACGCTGCCGCGCAGCTTCTGCTGGCTGCCGTCGAGCGAGAGGGTGGCGCCGCGCCAGAGACGGGCGCCGAGGTTGAAGCCGTAATCGTTCTCGCGGGCCGGCTGTACGGCCCCCACCTGGAAAAACGACCGGGCGCTAAAGAGGCTGTTGTTGTGGGACTCGTAGAGGCTGCCGTGGAAGGCGGAGACGTCGGCCGGGGCCACGTGCAGCACGGCCGCAGGCCGGTTGCCGAATTCCACGCCGAAGTAGTTTCGCTCCGGGCGGAACTCTTCGACGATGGTCGCAGTGGTGCCCATACGGACATTCAGTTCTTTGAGGGCGTTGTTATCGATGAGGTTGAAGCTGACGTTCTCGTTGCGGCGGCTTTCGCCGGCGGCAGTATTGGTGCGGCCTAGCAGGTTCAGCTCCAGGCGTCGGCCGGCGCCGGCGGGAGCCGGTGAGGGAGCCGCCGGCGCCGCCGCGGGAGCCGGGGCCGGCTCGGCCTTGTCGCGCGCGGCGGCATCGAGCAGGAGAAGCAGAATCGGGATCCAAGACATCCGAAACCTGAAGAATAGCACGCCCGGTGTTGTAGAATTGCGGCATGCGGCTTGCTGGCTGGGCGCTGGGCGCGGCGGTGGTGGCGAGCTTCGTGGGGGTAACGGTGTTCTCGCGCGCGGCGGCGCCGGGGTCGCCACAGGTGGCGGGCAAAAGGGCGTCGTTGGTGCGGTTCCGGATTCTGCTGGGACTCGGGGACCAGGAGCCGTCACGGTGGGACGGGTCGATTCGTATCACCGGAGGCAAGATCCACTCGATGGAGGTATGGCGGCCGGGGGAGGGCGACAGCGCCGAGGGAGAACGGTTTAGTGTGAGGACGCGACGGCTGCCACCGGCAGCGATGCAGGATAACGGGCTCCTGCTGGCTGTCGAGTTGCTAAACCCTGGGACGAGGCTGGATGTTCTGACCGAGCGGGGCGGTTTTAGTTTCACCACCGACCAGGTGGGACTCGGAGAGCCGCGCAATTTTCTGGACGGGCAGGCCAGCGTGGAGCGGGTGCCCTCCACCGTGCAGTTGACCCATTCGCCGGAAGAGCAGGACTTTCCAGCGGTGGCGGAAGCCGGGGACATCCTGTATATCGCCTACGTCGAGTTCACGCACGGGGACCGGTCGCAGAAGTGGCCGCAGCAGATAGCGGAGAAGCCGCGGTCGTTCGACGGGCTGGCGCAGCCGGCCGGCGGCGACCAGGTGATGGTGCTGGAGTACTCAAAGTCAAAGAAGACGTGGAGCGCGCCCTACGCGGCGTCGGCGCCAAAACAGGACGTCAGCCGGGCGGCCGTGGCGGTGGACGGCGCGGGGCGCGTGTGGGTGATCTGGTCCGCGCAGGTCAAGGGTAACTTCGATATCTACGCGCGGGCGCGCGTAAAAGGCGCGTGGGGGGAGGAGATCCGGCTGACCCAGGATCCGGGACCCGACCTGAATCCGGTGGCCGTAACCGATTCCGCGGGGGGGGTGTGGGTGGCCTGGCAGGGCTGGCGTAGCGGCAGCTTCGAGGTGCTGGTGGCGCGGCAGCGGGAGTCCGGGTTCACCCGGGAAGAGCGCGTATCGGCGTCGGCGGCGAACGATTGGGACCCCCAGATCGCGGCCGGGCGGGGCGGGGAAGTCGCCGTGGTGTGGGATACCTATGACAAGGGCGATTACGACGTCTACGTGCGGCGGCTGCGGTTTGCGGACCCCAAAATCACCATGCAGGCGGCGCTGCCGGTGGCGGCCAGCCAGAAGTTCGAGGCGCGGGCCAGCGTGGCCTATGGACGGGACAACCGGATCTTCGTGGCGTATGAAGAGTCGTATCCCGGCTGGGGGAAAGACTTTGGGGCGTACGAGACGACCGGCGCCGGACTGTATCAGGGCAATACCGTACGGGTGAAGGTGCTGGAGGGCAGCCAGTATTTCACCACGGCCGATAAGCTCGAGGAGACGGTAGACGCGGGGGCGAAGAAAGCCGCGCCGGAGCTGCCCAACGCGGAGCTGGCCAAGAACCGGCGGCCGAATGCCACGCCCTACGCCGGGGTGGCGTCCAAGGGGATGCCGCGGCTGGCGTCGGACAGCCAGGGCATCGTGTACCTGGCCTACCGAGTGGCGGCGCCGACCACGCGGGGACCGCTGGGATCGGTGTGGTTCGAGCACCTCGCGTATTTCGACGGGCGTGACTGGGTGGGACCGGTGTTCCTGCCGCAGTCGGACAATAGTCTGGACAACCGTCCGGCCCTGCTCGCCACCGGCGCCGGGGACCTGGTAGTGGTAAGCTCCACCGACCACCGGCACGGGCCGGATAGGTTCAACAACGACCTGGTGCTGGCGGAGCTGAATACGGGCGCGCGGTCGCACGCGCCGGAACTGTCGCCGCTGGGCCCGGAGAAGCCGGAGCCCCCTTCCCCCGACGTCAAAGCCGAGCTCGACCAGGTGGCCATGATGCGTGGATACCGGGTGGAGCTGGGCAAGGAGAAACTGCAGTTGCTGCGCGGGGAGTTCCACCGGCACACCGAGTACAGCGGGGACGGCGGGCGGGACGGTCCGATCATCGACGCCTACCGCTACATGCTCGATGCCGCGTACATGGACTGGGTCGGCTGCTGCGACCATGACAACGGCGGCGGCCGCGAGTACCCCTGGTGGATCACGCAGAAGCTGACCGACGCGTTCTATATACCGGGGCGCTTTGTACCCATGTTCAGCTACGAGCGCAGCGTGCGGTATCCAGAGGGGCATCGCAACGTGGTGCTGGCCCAGCGCGGAATTCGGCCGCTGCCCCGGCTGCCGAAGATGGCGGACGAATCGAAACCCTCCCGGGCGCCGGACACGCAGATGCTCTACGAGTACCTGCGGCGCTTCGACGGCATCGCGGCGGTCCATACCTCGGGAACAAACATGGGAACGGACTGGCGGGACAACGATCCCAAGGTCGAGCCGGCGGTCGAGATCTACCAGGGCGACCGGCAGAACTACGAGCTGCCCGACGCGCCGCGATCGAACAGCGCCGGCGACTCGATCGGCGGCTGGCGTCCGCTGGGATTCGTGTCCCTGGCGCTGCAGAAGGGCTATCGGCTGGCCTTTCAGGCATCGAGCGATCACATCTCGACCCACATGTCGTACTGCAATCTGTGGGTCACCGAGCCCACGCGCAAGGGAGTTCTGGACGCCTTCAAGAAGCGGCGGGTCTACGGGGCCACCGACAACATTCTGGCGGACGTCAAGAGCGGCGGCCATTTCATGGGCGAGGAGTTCGCGGTGAAGGGGCCGCCGCTGATCGAGGTGCGTCTGGAGGGGACCGCGGAGTTCCGGCGCGTGCATATCATTAAGGATGGAAAGTACGCCTACTCGGGAGAGCCCATGTCACGGAAAGTGTACTTTGGGTGGCGGGACCAGGCGGCTCGAGCGGGCACAACCTCGTACTACTATGTGCGGGGCGAGCAGACGAACGGCGAGCTGGTGTGGGTGAGTCCAATGTGGATCACGGTGCAATGATGATCGGCCTCTACCTCCTGCCGCTCGCCCTAGCTGCCGTCAAACTGCCGGACCAATACAACCGCCTCCTCGAAGCGGGGCTCGCCCCGGTGGAAAAGCACTTGGCCGCCGAGCCGGCGGCCGACCTCCAGACCCTGGAAGCCCGTCCCGGCTGGAGGCATTTCCCCTCCGCCATCCTGGCCGCCGCCGTCCTCCGTCGTGCCGAGCTGGGTACCCGCATCGGCGACCTTCTGGCCCGGGAGAGCGAGAGCGGCGCCTACCAGGCTCGCCTCGATCACCACCGCGATACCTACCTGTGGCTGGAGGCCTACCGGCTCCTGGAGCCCAAGCTCGACGAGCCCCGCCGCGCCCGCTGGCGCCGGGAACTGGAGCGCAACATCGCCGGACTTGCCGCGGAGTGCGCCCTGCGGCAGGACTTTCCCTGGTACAACTCGCCGTACATCCGCACCTCTCCCAACCATTTCTCGCTCTGGGCCTCCACGGTGTACCTGGCCGGCCGCGTGTTCTCGAACCGCGAGTGGGAGACGCTGGGCGCCCGCGTCCTGCATCGCTTCGCCGCCGAGGAGCAGACCGCCGATGGCTACTGGGGCGAGCACAGCCGCGACGGTCCTACCCCCGGCTACGACTACCTCACCCTCTCGGCTGTGGCCCTCTATTACGAGCACAGCCGCGACCCGGCGGCACTGCAGGCACTGCGCCGGTCCACCGATTTTCACAAGTACTTCACCTGGCCCGACGGCACGCCGGTCGACGTGGTCAACGATCGCAACCGGCGCTGGGCTCCCAGCCCCTGGGGCCACTTCGGCTTCTCCCACTTCCCCGACGGCCGCCGCTACGCCGAGTTCCTCACCGGGTTTGTGCGCGAGGACTCCGTCAATCTCGAAACCCTCGGCCGCCTCGCCCAGAACGCCTTGTATTACCACGAGGGTCCCACCGAGCCCATCCCCCAGGATTTGCCGGCCTTCTCGCACCACCTCGCCGTGCCCGCGGGTATGCGCAAGTCCGGCCCCTGGACAGTGGCCCTCTCGGGCCTGATCAGCACGCAGGCGGTGGACAGCCAGTTCTACCTCGACCGCCAGGGAAATCTCAGCGTGTTTCACGAGCGCCTGGGTCTTATCATTACCGGCGCCAACTCCAAGCGCCAGCCGGAGCTGGCCACCTTCCGCGAGCGCCTCCCTGGGGGGGAGGTGTTCCATCTGCCGCTCAGCAGCCGTCTCAACGGCGACCGCCTTTCGCTCGCCTTCCGCAGCTTCTTCTCCGACCTGTACGTCCTGCCACCCACCGAGAAGCAGCTCCGATTCCGATTTTCCGTCACCGGTAAGGGCCGCCCGCCGGAGGAGGCTTTCCTGACCCTGCAGGTTTGCCTGAAGCCTGGGGAGATCCTGGAAACCGAGTCCGGCCGCTGGACGATCGGCGCGGAACCTCTGCAGGTGAGCGCCGGCCGCGTTCGTCATCACGGCTGGACCCTGGAGGCCGGGGCCGCCGCCCGTCTGACCTGGCCGGTCTACCCCTTCAATCCTTACGCCAACGCGCCGGAGACCAACCTGTCCTATGCGGTAGGAGCCTTGTCAGTCCCGCTGCAACTGCAGGGCGGCAAAGGCGGCCTCCGCCCGCACGAGCAGGAAATCACTTTCACCGTGGAAGCCCCATGAACACTACCCAGCGGTTCCCCACGCTGATGTCGGACCCGCCGCTCCTTAACGGTCGCGGGTCGGAGCCACTCCTATGCTAGCCCTCCTTCTACTCGCCCTGGATCTCCCCCTGACCATCCAAGAAACCGACGGCGTTGCCCGCCGCGCCGAACCGGTGACTTTTGGCGTCCCGCTCCCCAAGGGTCTGATCCGGGACACGGCCCGGCTCCGGCTGTACGACGCGGCGAACCGCGTGGTCCCTGCCGCCTTCCGCAGCGTCAACCGCTGGCCGGACGACATGTTCCTCCAGTGGATCCACTGCGACTTCCAGGCCGACGCCCCCGCCCATGCCCGCGCCCTCTACCGCCTTCGTCTCTCCGACGACCCGGCGCCCTCTGCCCCGGCCCGCCTGCAAGTCACCACCAGCGGCGGCGACGTCCGGATCCACACCGGCGCCGTCGAGTTCACCGTACACCGCACCGGCCCCCTTCTCGACGCCCCCGGTCTGCGCCAGGCCGACCTCCTGCTCCGCAGCGACGAGCGCATCTACAAGGCCTCCCAGTGGCCCACGGCGGACCTGATCGTCGAGGACCAGAACCCCCTCCGCGTCGTCCTCAAGCGTACCGGCTCTCATGGCTGGGTCGACGGGCAGGACCGCGCCCTCGACTATGTCGTCCGCATTGTGGCGTACGCCGGTCATTCGTACATCCACGTCATATACAGCTTCATCAACCGCCAGGGCCGCGAGATGAGTGACCTCGTCCGCCTGGACGGCCTCTGGCTCGAAGGCCGCCTCGAGCGCCCCGCCGACCCCGTGAAGATCGAGCAACTCTCCGCCGAACCCCGCCGCCCCGGCTGGTTCGAGGCCGGCGGCGTCGGCTTCGGCCTCCGCTGGTTCTGGCAGCTCTACCCCAAAGGATTTGAAGTCCGCCCCGACGGCCGCGTCCGCCTCTACTTGTTCCCGGAATCCGCCCGCCCCCAGAACATCTACACCGGCGTAGCCAAGACCCACGAGATAGTTCTCGACTTCGCCCCCAACCCCCGCCCCCCCCCCCACAACCCCCCCCACGCGGGAGCACAGCCCCAATGGTACAACCCAG
>JBGOUV010000556.1:0-3387 GCA_041477815.1 Terriglobia bacterium
CGGCCGTGTAATTGGAGGTCTGCACGCGAAACTCAGCCACCGACTCCAGCGACGGAACGGCCAGCGGATAATTCATGATCTCCTGGCCGCTGATCTCCAGGCCGTCGAGCAGTACCACGTTGGAGGTATCGCGCTGGCCGCCGACCGAGAATCCGGCGCCATAGTTGGCCTGTCGCTGGGTGGCGCCGGCGCGGCCGCTGGTGATCACTCCGGCGGACAGATGCACGAGCGCCATGAAATTGCGCCCGTTGAGGGGAAGGTCCAGGACTCTTTTCTGGTCGACCACCTGCGAGAGCGTCGCCTCCGAGGTCTGGAGCAGACCGGCGGTCGCCACCACTTCCACCGACTCGGTGACGGCGCCGACCTGCAGGATTACGTCCACGCGATGGAGTTGCGCCACCTGCAGCGCGATCTCGTTGACGACCTCCTTCTTGAAGCCGGCCTGTTCCGCCGCCAGGGCATAGACGCCGCGAGACAGGGCCCGGAATTCGAAGTTCCCGTCGGGCCCGGACGCTTGCTGGCGGGCCTGGTTCGTTCCCTGATCGGTCAAGGTGAGCTGCACGCCCTGAATCACCGCACCGGTGCTGTCCTTGACGGTTCCGTGAATGGTACCAGTAGCGGTCTGGGCATAGGCGGACCCCAGCGCTACAGCCAGCAGCAGAAGGGTCCCCGTAAAACTCCTGAAGCAATTCATGTTGACCTCCCTAGAGGCAAAGACACCGTGCCTCAAAGTAGCTCTGGGGGCGACCGGATGTCAAGCCGGGGGGAAGCATCGGAAGCATCGGGAAGCATCAATAATGAGAAACAAGCGAAGTCCAGCACGAGCGGCAAAAGGAAACTGCCCGCAAATTTGCGGTCGATAGGTCCCGCAAAATCAACGATTTGCGGCTCGGCTCCCATCCCGCGGGGGAGCGCGGTTTAGCCACGGGCTAGTCTAGGGCGTGGGAGCCAGATGCGCCGGCACGGCGCGGGAGGGCGGCGCCGGCAGCGCATAGTTATGAGCCACTACGGCCCCCAGGCTGCCGGTGGCTACGGTGTTGGCCACGGTGAATACCCGGTAGTAGTTCTTTTCCGGATGAGCGCGCATCAGGCCGCATTGGAAGGCGAGGAAGCCGCCGGTGATCGCGCCCTTCAGCAGGACCGCCCGGCGGGTGGCGAAGTGCCCCGCAGCGTCGCGCAACAGTGGATTGCCCTCCCCCAGGCCGCGCGAAGAGTGTACATCCAGGAAGTTGACCGCCACCAGAGCTGCCGAACTCACCAGCCACTGCTTCTTCCAGGGGCGGGAGGCCCGTGTTTCGGCTCCCAGGGTGGAGACCATCAGGAGAACTAAAAGAGAGCTGAACGCGATTCGTGTCATCCCTGCCGATTGTGCGGTCTAAGGGGAAAACCTGAAATGACATCGGGGTTTCATTCGATGCGGGTACCGACGTTCCAGGGGGTTCAGCAACTAAGGTCAAACCCGCCGCGGTAGTACGGGGGTTTTCGTTCCGTAAGAAGCCAATACCAGATGAATTTCGGTACTAGTCCTCTATTGGAGAGAGCAGCAGAAAGCTGTATAAACAAGGAGAGGCAAAGACCGCTGTGGGCGCCATCTGGACAAGCGTTTGGTTCTCAGGACTATTGGGGCTGGTAGTGGTAGCCCTGGTGGCTTACCTGGCGTATCTGGCCTACCATCGCCGGCAACTGGAGCGGGCCAAGCTGGAGGTCGAGCGGAAGCACGCCGAGGAGATCGCCGAGTTGCACTTGCGGACCATTGAAGCCTTGGCCGTGGCCATCGACGCGAAGGACAATACCACGCACCAGCATCTGGAGCGGGTGGTCCTGTATGCCGATGCAATCGGACGGGAATTGCAGTTGTCGGAAGACGAGATGAAGGCCCTGAAGGCGGCCGCCCTGCTGCACGATATCGGAAAGCTGGCGGTACCCGAGTACATCATTTCCAAGCCCGGCCGTCTGACCGAGGAAGAATTCGAGAAGATGAAGATCCACACCGTGGTGGGGTCCGAGATCCTGGAACGGGTGCGCTTCCCGTATCCGGTGGTGCCGATCGTGCGGTCGCATCACGAGCGGTGGAACGGGACGGGCTATCCGGACGGCCTCCAGGGAACAGAGATCCCGGTGGGAGCGCGGATCCTGGCGGTGGTGGACACTTTCGACGCCTTGGCCTCCGACCGGCAGTATCGCCGGGCCTTGTCTCCGCAGGAAGCCATCGCCACCATCAAGCTGGAAGCGGGCGAGACTTACGATCCGTTCATCGTAGAGCTTCTGGAAAAGACCTATCCGGAAGTGGAGAGACTGATTGCCGCGGCGCCCCAACAGCCGGAGTCCAAGCTATCCACGCATGTGAAGATCGAGAAGGGCGGGCGCTCTCCCAAGGCGGGGCTGTCGGTGGAGGTGGCCAGCGACACCAACTCGGCGCTCTACTCCATCGCCCAGGCCAGGCAGGAACTGCAGATCCTGTATGAGCTGACCCAGGCGCTGGGCAACAGTCTGAGTGTCGAAGAGACGGTGCGCCTGCTGACCAACCAGTTACAGAAGCTGATCCAATTTGATACTATTGCGGTGTATCTGATTCAGGACGGGACTTTGCGGCCGCGGTTCGTGGAGGGGATCAACGCGCGGCTGCTGGCGCAGTTGCAGATCCCGCTGGGGCAGGGCTTGTCGGGCTGGGTGGCCGGCAACGGAAAATTCAGCCTGAACGGGAATCCGGCGGTGGAGCCCGGCTACGTGGAGAATCCGGCGGAGTTCAGCAAGCTGCGCTCGGCGCTTTCGGTGCCGCTCGATTCGACCAAGGGGATCATCGGCGCCTTGACCCTCTACAGCGTGCGGCCCAACGCCTTCAAGGTGGATCATCTGCGGGTGCTGAAGGCCATCGGGATGAAGGCGGGGGCGACGATTAACAACTCCCTGATCCACGAGCAGATCGGACGGTCGGCGGATACCGACGGGCTGACCGGGCTGCCCAATTCGCGGGTGCTGATGGCGCGCCTGGAGCAGGAAACGTCCCGGTCCAACCGGCAGCAACTGGCCTATTCGCTCTTCGTGCTGGACTTGAACGGGTTGAAACAGATCAACGACCGGCACGGGCATCTGGAAGGAAACCGGGCCCTCCGGGGCGTAGGCCGGGCTCTGGAGCGGTGCCTGCGCGAGTACGATCTGCTGGCCCGCTTGGGTGGAGACGAGTTTGTCATTCTGCTGCCCGGTATGAGCGGAGATGCGGCGGCCGAGAAACGCATCGAGTTGGCCCTGGCCGTGGAGCGATTGTCCGAAGAGTTTCCCGAGTTCGAGGTGTCGGTGAGTATGGGCTCGGCGACCTATCCCACCGACGGGCGGAACCCGGAGCAGTTGCTGGGCTTGGCCGACCGGCGTATGTACTGGCACAAGCGC
>JBGOUV010000347.1:0-7582 GCA_041477815.1 Terriglobia bacterium
CCTCAACGCCAAGATCCAGTGGGTCAAGTACACCGCTCGTGGCTTTCGCAATCAGCAGAACTTCAAGACCGCCATCTACTTCCATTGCGGCGGCCTCGACCTGGCACCCTCACCCACTAAATAGCCGGAAGGCGCAGACGGATTTTAGCCTTCAACTACGTCTGGGACACCTTCAGCTTTCCGGCCAACTCTCTTGTGTGAGGGTCGGCCCAATAACTTCCTTGCAGTATCAGAAGTATCATATGATCCCAGACTGGGATCCGTTCGACAGGACGTAGGTTTGGGGAACGCAAGCGGCGGGTTACCGCCGCGCTCGCTTCTTGTTGAAATGATATAGGAAGATTCCGTATCCCACGCCGGCCTCGTCCTTGCTCATGGCGAGCTGGAAGGCCATGGTGTTCCCGTCGGTCGAGATCACCGGGTTGGACGCCTTGAAGCCTTCGTAATCGGTGAAGAAGGTCAGCCGCTCGAAGTTTTTCCCGGTCCCGTCCAACTTCAGCTTCCAGATGTCCACGTGGTGCGAGCCTTGGCCGTTGCCTTGCCGATCGGCTTCCACGAAGGTGTGCTGCCCGTCGGGAAAGATGCCTTCCACCTCGTTGTAGGTGTCGGGCGACAGGGAGAAGTTCGTGGTACGGTCGGTTTTTAAGTCCAGCCCCATGACCTCGGCCTTGTCCCCGGGCCGATAGCAGGTGTAGGTGAGCTTGGTGTCGTCGTCGTAGAAGTCCTGGGCCTCCATCCGGCAGGACGGATCCTGGCTTTCGAGCGACATCCTCTTGTTGACGAGCCGCGGCGCCCCGGCGGAGTAGTCGAGGTCGGCGACGTAGAGGCGCGACTGGCCCTCGGTATTGGACCAGGCGAGGCGCAAGGCCTTCTTCGAAACCGCAGCACCCTCGCTCAGGCGCTGGTCCAGGCGTACCAGCGGCAGCGAGCCGTCCCGGCGAAGAATCCACAGCTCCGACTCCCGCGCGCGGCTGGTCCGGAGGTCCTTGAACTTCTCCGGTCCGACGATCAGGTAATCGCCGTTCACCAGGTACTGCACCCGCAAGAACGCCGCCCCCGGAATCGAGCAGGTCAGGCAGCGGATGCGCCGCGTGGCCAGGTCGATCTCGAAGGCGTCGCCGAAGCTCTTGGCCATGAAGGCGACCTTCTGGTTGTCCGGCGAGAAATCGGCCCGCTCTCCGAACCAGGTCAACTGCTCGAGGTGCGCCGGCAGCGCTTCCAGCGGGGACCCCTTCTTTACCGCGGGGGCCAGTAAGAGCCACAGCAGGATTTCGGTCATGCGCTCCATTGTACGCTGTTGACAGGGGCTGTCCACCTGTGGTTGAATAGGGCTTCATGCGCCGGGTCTACGCCTACTTTTGGTCGTTTCGATTTACGGGCCCCATCCCGTAGAGTGGGCGCAGGTTTCGCATCGGGGCAATAAGAAAGACAAACCCAACCCACTCTACGGAGTGGGTTTTTCATTTTGAGGAGCAGCGATGATTATCTCTATGAAGCTGGGGGCGACGAAGGAACAGGTGGATCATGTTTGTCAGAGGATTCAGGAATTCAAATACAAGGTGCACTCCATCCGGGGCGAGGAGCGGGTGGTGATCGCGGCGCTGGGGATCGGGGACGTGACGCACTGCCTGGAGTCGTTGCAGGCGGCGCCGGGGGTGGAGAGCGCGGTGGCCATCTCGGCGCCGTACAAGCTGGTGAGCCGGCAGTTCCAGCGGGAGCGAAGCCGCGTCCAGGTGGACGGGGCCGTGTTCGGGGGCGAGGAGTTCGTGGTGATTGCCGGACCGTGCTCGGTGGAGAGCGAGAAGCAGCTCCTGACCACGGCCACGGCGGTGGCCAAAGCCGGGGCGAAGATGCTGCGCGGCGGGGCGTTCAAGCCGCGAACGTCGCCCTATGACTTTCAGGGCCTGGAAGCCGAAGGCCTCAAACTGTTGAAGAAGGCCCGCCAGGAGACCGGGCTCGCCGTGATCACCGAGGTGATGAGCGACGGCGACGTGGGGCTGGTGGCCGAGTACGCCGACATGCTCCAGATCGGGGCGCGGAACATGCAGAACTACGCCCTGCTGAAGGTGCTGGGCAAAGCCGGCAGGCCGGTGATGCTGAAGCGGGGGCTGAGCTCCACCATCAAGGAGCTGCTGCTTTCCGCCGAGTACGTGGTGTCGCACGGGAACCCCCACGTGGTCCTGTGCGAGCGCGGGATTCGGACGTTCGAGACGGCTACGCGCAATACCTTCGATATCGGAGCGGTGCCGGTGCTGCGGGAGCTGACGCATCTGCCGGTGGTGCTGGATCCGGCGCACGCGACGGGGAAGAGCAGCCTGATCCCGCCCCTGGCGCGGGCGTCGGTGGCGGTGGGAGCGGATGGGTTGATGGTCGAGGTACATCCGTGTCCGGAAGAGGCGTACAGCGACGGGGCGCAGTCGCTCACCATTGAGGCGTTTCAGAAGATGATGAACGATCTGCAGCCTTACCTGGCGCTCTGGAAGGTTTAAAAGGTGCGGGTTCCGGGAATCCGGGTGGCAACGTAGTAGACAGAGGTGCGTGCGGTGATGTAGAGGCCGGAGAAACCGCGGCCCCAGGCGCAGTTGCTGGGTGTCTCGGGAACGGGGATGGTCCCCAGGTGCCGGCCGGTCGCGGTGAAAACCCAGATGCCGCCGGGACCCGTGACGTACAGGTTGCCGGCTTCATCGGTCTTCAAGCCGTCGGCGGCGCCGGGCAGGTCCGACTTCAGCTCGGCCAGCAGGCGACCTTTCGAGAGCGAGCCGTCGCCGGCGATCTCGAAGGCCCAAACCTGCTGCCGGCCGCTGTCGGCCACGTAGAGCGTGAGCTGCTTGGGGCTGAGGGCGACGCCGTTGGGACGCTCCACCTCGCGCGTGGCCACCAGCACTTCCCCCTGGCGCGTGATCTGGTAGACGGCCGAGCCGGTCTTGGCGAGGTCGGAGAAGTAAATGCTGCCGTCGATCGCGTACACCAGGTCGTTGGGGGCTTGGAGGGACTTCGCCAGCACCGTGATGCGGCCGTCCTTCTCGGTGCGGGTGACGCGCCCGGCGCCGCCCTCGCAGGCGAGCAGGCGGCCCTGGTGATCGAAGGTCAGTCCGTTGGCGCGGTTCGACTTCTCCCGAAACACCGTCATCTCTCCCCCTCCCGGACCGGGACGTCCAGGCGGGAAGTCGTATTTCATGATGCGCTCGGCGGGAATGTCGCTGAACAGCAAAAACCCGATCCGGCTGAAGACCGGACCTTCGGTGAATTGGAAGTCGCCGGCGATCTTCTCGACACGGGCCGCCGGGTTCCACACATCGCGCCAGGCAGTTTGCATCGGATCAGGACCCCATTCCGTGAGCGTAATAGGAGTTCTTCGGCGCCCGGTACTTGATGTTCAGCATGGGTGTCTCGATTCGCTTCTGCCCCTGGTGGGCCGACTCCATCAGGAAAGAAGTTGCGCCGGTGGTGAGCAGGGTGCGCTCCACCGGATAGTGGGTCTTGCGGGTGATAAACATGCGCGCGATCGCGTCCACGAAGGGGCTGAAGTTGTTGGAGTTCTCGATCGGCACGTAGCACAGGGTGGAGTCGATTTGCTGGCGGCCCTTGACCCGCAGAGCGACCAGGCTCTCGTTGACCATACCGCCCAGCATTAGGATGGTGGCGCGGAACCCGTCGTTGTATTCGAGGAAACAGGCCACCGGTCTCTTTACGAGATCCTGGGGACGCCCCGGCACGATCTTCTGCCCGCGCGAGAGCGCCGCGTGCAGCAGGTCATGGGACCAGCGGCCGTCGGCGCCGGCCTTCCACACGGCGTCTCCTTCGATCCGCTGCACGGCGCGCAGGCCCGTTTCCCCGCCCCGCCGCCTCTCGACGAAGCATTGCAGCTCTTCGGTGGCGTGGATGATGCCGCCGTCGGCGACCCAGCTTCCGGCGACCCCCAGCGCGTCCTCGAACTCGGTGTCCAGCGGGAAATCGAGCTCCGGCCGCCGGAAGGTAATCGAGCCCGACGACCCCGCCATCATGGGGAACTTCAGCTCGCGCGACTGGTCGTACATGGACTTCGCTTCCTTCCAGTCGTAGGAGAGGTGCTTGTCGCTGAATACCGGCACGGCGCGCCCCGAGCTGCGGAAAACCTTCATTACCTGCTGGAAGAACTTGTAGCGGGGATAGAGCTTCTGGTCCTTCTCGTTGGTGGGGTAGTCGCCGTGCTCGCCGACCAGCAGCACGCCGTCCACGGCCAGCTTTCCCGTTCCCAGGGTGAGGGCGTCGGCGATGGTGGGATGGATCTTGAAGCCGTAGGCCAGGGAGAGCCGGCGGCTGATGTCGGCGGGGTGCTCCTGGTCCACGTGGAGGGAGACTATGTCGCAGGGAGGAGGGTGGAACTTGTCGTTGATCCAGTAGCCTTCGAGGAAGCGGGTGATGAAGTTGTCGCTGTGCGAGCGGACGTGATAGGTGGTCGACAGGGCGGCGATCTTCTTGCGGGGTTCGGCGCCGCTGGCCGCGGCCGCGATCAGGCCCGTGGTGGTTTCCAGAAAGGTTCGGCGGTTCATTAGAATTTGTACTTCAGCCCAAACTGCATTTCCCGATTGTTGATAACCGTGGACGAGATGCGTCCAAAGTCGGCCGCGCCCAGGCTCCGGCTCGGGGCGTTGAACTGGGGGGTGTTCAGGAAGTTGAACGACTCGAACCGGAACTGGACTGCGTGGCCTTCCTTGATGCGGAACTCCTTGAAGAGGGAGAAGTCCCAGGTTTTCTGGGCGGGAGCGTCGAAGAGCGTGACGCCGGCGTTGCCGTATCCCTTAGGACCGAGGTAGATGCCCTCGCCGGCGCAACCGTCGCACTTGGAGCGAATGAACGCCGCCGTGTTGAACCAGCGGTCGAGGCTGCGGCCCTCCATGACGCGGTCCACTTTCTGCCCGGTCACGATGTGCGGGCGCGGGACGCTCTGGGCGCCGGTGTTATGGGAGTCGCCCGACTGGCTCACCGTCACCGGCAGGCCCGACTGCAACTGGATGATCCCGTTAATGGCCCAGCCGCCGAGTACCCCGCCCTTGAGTCCGGTAGCCTTGCGCATCCAGGGAATTTCCCAGATGTGGCTGAAGACGAACCGGAAGCGCTGGTCGATGTAGGAGCGGCCCCGGTCGGCTTCGCGGTCGCGGGGGTCTTGGGTGTAGTTGCTGCCGTAGGGAGGGCCTTCGTTGACGCTGTATCCGACCGACGTAGCCTTCTGGTAGTTGAACGCGGCGTTGAAAGTGAGCCCTTTACTGAACCGCCTCTCGGCGCGGGCCTGGAGGGCGTTGTAGTTGGCGCTGGTGCCGGTTTCGAGGCGCCGCACCGTTCCCAGCTCCAGCAACCGGCTGGGGTCGCGGGAGTCGGCGTAGAACTGTATCGGACGCCGCGCTTGCACGGCGCCCAATCCGGGGTCGGGGTTGTTCCAGTTCTGCACCGGCATGTCGATGTTCGAAGCCTGGCTGCCCACGTAAGCGATCCCGGTGACGAACTGGCCTCCGAAGCTCTTTTCCAGTTCCGCCGACCATTGCCAAATGTCGTTGTTGAGGTAGAGCGACCGGTTGTTGCGGTCGGCCTGGAGGTTGCCCGTCATGACGATGGCCTGCGGTCCGCCGCCCACCGGGGTTCCGGCGAAGGGCCGGTCGAAGGTGGCGGTGGGAGTGTTGCGGTCGTTCTGGAACACCGTGGAACCCGAGAAGGGCGGATTCAGGCCGAGGATGTTGAAGTTGTTGGTCTGCTGGGGACTATAGAACGCGCCGGAGCCGAGGCGCAGGACCATGGTATTGCTGAGGCGGTACGCGACGCCCAGCCGGGGCATGATCTGCCGCCGGTTGACGTCGTAGAGGGCTTGGGACACCAGCGGGTCGGGCAGCAGCAGCGGAACCACGCGGCCGTTGACCTCGCGCGCCTCGCCCGGCGAGAAGGAGAGATTCCGGATCCGGCCGCCCACGTCGGTAGTGGGTCCGTACCAGTCGTAGCGGATTCCGAAGTTGATCGTAAGCTTCGAGGTGGCCTTGTAATCGTCGAGCCAGTACACGCCGAACTTATGCTGGCGGAGAACCGACAACGGCGATCCCTCGGCGGAGTTGGCGCTGAGCGGGAAGCCCAGCATAAACGCCGCAAAACCGTCGGGGATGCCCACGATGTCGCGGGTGAAGGCGATGACGCCGCGCGGGTTGTTGGAGCCCTGGTTATCCACCGGACCATTGCGATACTGGCCGCCAAACTTGAAGTTGTGTTTGCCGCGGTTGATGGTTACGTTGTCGGACCCTTCGTAAACCGAGTTCAGGTTTTTGGTGACGCCGGCGGAACCGAAGCCGCTGAAACCGGTGATGCTGATGTTGGGGACGCCTTCCTCGAGCGGGGTCAAGGGACGGTTGTTGTCGGCGGCCACGCGGATGTCCACGCCGAGGTCGCTGAGCTTGAAGGCGCTGTTGGTCTGCGTGGCCAGCGAATCGGCCCGGACGCGGTTGAAGCCGAACCGCACCTCGTTGAGCATGGTAGGGCTGATGATCTTGGAATACCCCAGACCCAGATTCATGGCCCGGTAGCCGGTGATCTGGCGGCCCACGCGTATCAGAGGGTTGTTGTCCCAGGCGGACTCCACAATCACGTAGCGGCCGAAAATGCGGTCGTTGTCGCCGAAGCGATGATCGATGCGGGTGAGGACTTGATCGCTGTTCAGCACCTGGTCGTTGGTTCCGGCGAGGTTCAGGGTGCTGCCGGCGGCGCGGGCCTCCGCGTCGATGTTGGGGAGCGGGAGGTAGCCGCCCTCCGGGTACGGGCTGGTGACCTTGGAGGTCAGCATATTGGTGGCGACCCGGTTGATAAGGCTGGCCGGGATGACGTTGTTCGCGAACGGCGTGGTACCGGCGCCCGGCAGGCGGAGGGTTCGGGTGGTGGTCGGAGTGGCGTCGGTGGGATACCACCGGTTGCGCGGTATCAGGAGTTCGGAGAAGTCGCCGGCGCGCATGGCCGGAGTGGGGACGGCCGAGCGGGACGGAGTAGCGCGGATTTCACGCCGGGCTTCATAGTTGGCCAGCCAGAACGTCTTGTCGCGCACCAGCGGCCCCGAGACGATCCCGCCGAACTGGTTGCGCCGCAGCTTGTTCTTCTCGGCGGTGGTGGGCAGGAAGAAACCGCGGGCGTCGAGGGCGTCGTTGCGCAGGAATTCGAAAGCCGCTCCATGGATATCGTTAGTACCGGACCGGATGGCCACGTTGGCCTGCACGCCGGAATTCATCCCATACTCGGCCGAGTACACGGCGCTCTGGACCTTGAACTCCTCCACCGCCTCCACCGAGGGCACAAACAGCATCGCGCTCTTGAAACCGTCCACCGCCACGACGCCGTCCAGGGTGATGTTCTGGTTGATGTCGCGCTGGCCGTTGGCCGAGAGGCCGACGATCTGACCCGGCATGGCGCGCTGGCCGATGGTCTGCTGGCCGTCGACGCCCATGCGGGAGGAGCCGTAGACGACGCCCGGCATGAGAGTCGCGGCCTGCGCGAAGTTGCGGCCGTTGAGCGGCAGCTCGACGATCCGCCGGTGGTCGATGACCGAGCCCAGGGTGGCGTCTTCGGTTTTGAGCAG
>JBGOUV010000002.1:0-50440 GCA_041477815.1 Terriglobia bacterium
ATATCGATACACCCGGTAACCCGGCCAACTCAGAATCTTGGTGAACTCGTTGTCGCTAGGCAACTTACGAGTCTAGCCTGAACCACCCCGTCGATAAAATCCAATCAATCCGGCCACTTCCACAGATTCCTGCGCAGAGCCGCTTTTTCTGGTAGCGAAGTTGATCGGCCGCAAACTTGCTATCGTCGAACTCTTGACCTGTTGTGATCAGGTGGAAGATCACCCGGGCCAACTTGTGGGCAGCTGCGGTGATTGCCTTGGGAGCGCCGAGTTTGGCTCTCATGCGGTAGAAGTCGCCGAGCGCGCTTTTGCTGTGGTGAAGAGACTGAGCGGCGATTCGTAGTGCGGTAGCGGCTCGGCATTTCACCTTGCGCGTACCGACCCAAAGAACCTTGCCGCCGCTGATGTCGTTGTCCGGGCACAACCCCATCCAGGAGGCGAACGCCGAAGCGCTGCGGAACCTCGTGAAGTCGGGGCCGACCTCTCCGAACAAAGTCTGGGCGATGCCAACGCGAATGCCGGGGATCTTGGTCAGATCGATTCCAAACACGCGCCTCAGTTCGATCCCCAAGCCTCCCTCCGTGGCGGATTTCTTGCTCTGGCCTTTCTGGTGGTCGCTCACGGAAGCGTCTGGCTGGCGGGGCGGTTTGAACTCCTCCAGGAACCGGCGAATCTCGCGATCGCATTCCTCGATGAGCTTCTGGTAGCTGCGATAGACGCCCAGGGATTGTCGCAATGTGAAGATATGCTCGGGCCGGTAGTCGCCCACCAGCGATTTGGCGATGAGCTCTTCGCTGGCCTTGATTCGGTCGTTGCGCAGTTTGGCCAGAACAAACGGATCACGCTCCCCAGCCAGGATCGCATCGACGATGGCCAGTCCGGTCTGACCGGTGATATCGCTGATCACGTGATGCAGTTGCAAATTCATCTGATCCAGCGCTTTCTGCATGTGGTGGACGTGGGTAGCCGCCATCTGTACCAAGCTCTCCCGATGCCGCAGCAGCGACCGCACAGCACAGACTTCCTGCTCCGGCCGGTACGAGGCCCGCAGTAACCCCACCGAGTGCAAGAACTGCAACCACTGACAATCGGATACGTCGGTGCGACGCCCGGGCACATTCTTCACATGGCGCGTTGACCAGGCATACTTCCAACCCGCGGTCTTCCAAGATCTGGAACAGCGGAATCCAGTACACGCCGGTGGATTCCATCGCCACTGTCTTTATCCCGCACTGCTCCAGCCAATCGGCCAACGCGTACAGGTCTTGTGTGAACGTCGGGAAGCCACGCACGTTCTCTGCGGCTCGGATCTGCGGGCACGGCAACGAAAATCTCCGTCGCTCCGATAGCTAGCCCGGCGACTTCCTGCGGAAGTCATTGCAGGCAAGGAACGGACGCAGGTAATGATCCTGTCTGCCGCAGACGGCGGCAGCTAAGACCGGCCGAGCAATGGAGCTATCAAGCCCGGTAGCTAGCCTGGTTCCGAGTCTCGTGCTCAATGCAGTGGTGACGCTTGTGGGCCTGCTGTATGAGCTCGCGGCGATCCCGATTAGGAGAGTGCCCGTTTTTGCGCGACTCGGGCCGTCGTCTGTCGGCAGAAGGAGACTGCGATGGCGAGGAAGCGCAAGGCTAAGAAGGAGACCAAGGCCAACAACTCGATGTTGCCGGTGATGCGGCCAGATGCGGCTGGAATCGATAGCTATTTACAAGACGATCATCTAAACGATCATCTAATGGTCCAGGACCCGCTGGATCTCCTGCCAGACCAATGGTGGCTTTGGCGTGCCGTCCACCTTCTTTTGATTCCTGGTATACCGCTCCAGGACCAGCTTCTCCTCCGCACGGTACTGCTCCAGCCGCCGGCGCGACAACTCCGGGGTGTCGTCCACGCGGCCGCGGGTGCTCATGCGTTCCAGGGCCACGGCGTCGGGGACCTCCAGCAGCAGAACCAGCGGATCGGGGAGGCCCCGCTCCTTCAGTTGCGCTTCCAGGTACTCGGCCTGCTTGGCGGTTTGGGGATAGCCGTCTAGCAGGAAGCCCTGGCGGGCGTCCTTTTGCGTGATGCGCTGTTGGAGGAGCTGGTTGGCTACTTCGTCATTGACCATCTCACCCGAGGCCAGCGGGACCTTCAGCGAACGGTTGAAATTGACCTTACCACCGGCCTTTTTGAGGATTTCGGCCATCGAAATCGCCGGAATGCGGTACTTACGACTGAGGTTTTTGGCCTGCGTGGTCTTGCCGGCACCCGGGGGGCCGAGCAGAAGTATCACGGTCTGGCCGGGGACCGCCGTCCCCGCCAGGAGGAGCAGGAGCGCTGCCGTCAGGCTGGGGAGGCGCATAGATCCTCATGGTAACCTAAGTTCTGGGTAAACAAAACGGAGGGTTCGAGCGTCTAATAAGAACGGACCGGGCTATGGGATCGCGGACATGGGTGTGTGTTGGGCTGTCGGCGTGGTTGGCAGCGGGGATGGGGTGTCAGCGGGCTGCGCCCGTGGAAGCGGCGAAAGGCGTTGAAAACAAACCAGCTCCTGCGGTTCCGGTGACTCCGGCGTTGGTCTTGAAGAAGGGACAGGTGCGGGCCACCGGGACCATCCAGGCCGTCCGGGCCTACACGGTGCAGGTGCCCCAGATTGCGGGGTTGCCGCAGGGACCGCAAAGCCGCGTAACGCTGGTGAAGCTGGCGCCGAACGGGACCCGGGTCCAGGCGGGGGATGTTCTGGCCGAGTTCGACCGGACTACGCAACTGGATGCAGGCCGGGAGGCGCAGGCCAAGCACGAGGACTTGTCCCACCAGGTGCGGCAGAAGGCGGCCCAGAACCAGAGCGACCAGGAGAAGCGGGCGGTGGAGCTGAAAGAGGCCGAGGCGGAGCTGGCCCGGGCGCAAATTCAGTTGCGCAAGGGTCCGATTCTGAGCGAGATCGACCGGCTGAAAAACGAAGAGCGGTCGCGGGGCGCCCAGGCGCGGGTGAGGAGCCTGAAGATCATCGATGAACACCGGCGGAAGGCCGAGGCGGCGGCGTTGCGGATCCTGGAGCTGCAGGCGGAGCGTCAGAAGGTGGCGCTGGACCGGGCGCAGAGGAACCTGGAGAAGCTGGTGTTGAAGGCGACCATCGTGGGGATGGTGGCGCTT
This sequence comes from Terriglobia bacterium, assembly GCA_041477815.1. Taxonomy (GTDB): domain Bacteria; phylum Acidobacteriota; class Terriglobia; order Bryobacterales; family JACQDG01; genus JBGOUV01. The sequence goes on from JBGOUV010000002.1 coordinate 3,131, forward strand.
GAAAACATCTGGCGCGGGGGATCGATGGGGAACGCGCAGGAGGGCGACCAGTTGTGGCCGGGCCAGCCGCTGCTGAAGATTTTCGATCCGTCGGAGATGCTGGTGCAGACCAGGGTCGGCGAGCCGGACGGGGCGGTGCTGAAAGAGGGCGCCCTGGCCACCGTGTACCTGGATGCGTACCCCGACGCGGTGTTCCGGGCGAAGTTCGAGGCAGCGAGTCCGGTGGCGACGGCGGCCATGGGGAGCCCGATCAAGAACTTCACGGCACGATTCCGGTTGGAACAGACCGATCCGCGGCTGCTGCCGGATCTGTCGGCGGCGGTGGTGATCGGGGGTGAACAGTGAGGCGCTGGGTCCGGCGGGCCGGCGTGATGGTGGTGGTGTTGGGCGCCCTGGGGGCGGCGGGGTTCGCTGCCTGGAGGATGCGGAAGGCGCAGGCGGCGGAGTCGCTGCCGACGGCGCCGGCCCGCAAGGGGGACTTCCTGGTGATCGTGCGCTGCCGGGGCGAGTTGAAGGCCCGGCGCAGCGTCCAGGTCACGGCGCCGGTGAATGTGCCCGAGCTGCGGATCGTGTGGCTGGCGGCGTCGGGGACGATGGTCAAGGAAAACGAGTCTATCATCAAGTTCGATCCCTCCAGCGTCAAGCAGCAGTTGAAGGAGAAAGAGGCGGCCTTGAAACAGGCGCAGGCGGCCCTGGACCAGGCCATCGCGCAAGGGCGGCTGGCCGGCGAGCAGGACAAGCTGGAGCTGGCCGACGCCCGCTACCGGACCGAGCGCGCCAAGCTGGAGGTGTCCAAGGCGGAGATCGTATCGGCGCTCCAGGCCGAGGAGAGCAAGATCGAGCTGGGCCTGGCGGAACAGAAAATGGGCTTGGAGCAGGCCAAGGGGAAGCTGAACGATACCTCCAACGAGGCGAAGGTCGCGTCACTGCGGCGGGCCCGCGACAAAGCCAAGGATGAGTTGGAGCTGACCGAATACCGGCTGTCGCAGATGGAGCTGGAAGCGCCCATCACCGGGTTGATCAACTACCTGCCGAACAATTCGCAGGGCTGGATCAACGCCAAGCCGTTCAAGGTGGGCGACCAGGTGTGGCCGGGAGCCGCGGTGGCCGAGGTTCCGGACCTGGAGACCCTGGAGATGGAAGGAAAGGTCGAGGAGATCGACCGGGGAAAGATCGCCGTGGAGCAGCAGGTGCGGATCCGCATCGATGCGCTGCCGGAAACGACGTTCCCCGCGAAACTGGAGCAGCTCTCTCCGATGACCGTCATGGGCTGGGATTGGCCGCCCACCCGGACGTTCCGGGGGTTCGCCAAGCTGGAAAAGATCGACCCGCGGCTGCGGCCGGGGATGAATGGGGCCATGGACGTGGTCGTGAACAAGATCCCTAATGCCATCAGCGTGCCGGTGAAAGCGCTGTTCACGCTGGGCGGGAGGCCGGTGGTGTACGTGGCCGAGAAGGATGGCTACCGGTCCGTGCAGGTGGATGTGCTGGCGCGGAATCCGGATGAGGCGGCGGTCCAGGGCATTCCGGGCGGCGTGAACCTGGCCCTGGTGGAGCCGGATAAAAAGGATCTGAAGCGATGAAAAGGTGGATCGCGATTCCGGTGGGGCTGGGGACGCTGGCGCTGGCGGGTTGGGGAGGCTTCCGCGCGTATAAGGGAGCGAAGCCCGCGGAAGCGCCGGCGTCGGCCATTCCGATGACCCCGGTGCGGCGGGGCGATGTGACCTTTACGGTGGTGGCAAAGGGCGAGCTGGCGGGCGGCAATTCGGAGATGATGTACGCCCCGATGGTGGGGGGAGGAGCCCTGGCCATCACAGAGATGAAGGAGTCCGGGGATCTGGTGAACGAAAAGGAAGTGGTGGTGCAGTTCGACACCACCGAGCAGGAGTTCAAGCTGAAGGAAGCCGAGGCGGATCTGGCGGAGGCGGAGCAGCAGGTGACGCAGGCCGAGGCGGAGAGTAAGGCCCTGGAAGAAGAGGCGCAGTATGCGCTGCTGAAGTCGCGGTCGGAGCTGCAGATCGCCGAGCTGGAGACGCGCCGGAACGAGCTGCTGCCGGCGATCGTGGCCAGCCAGAATAATCTGGCGGTGGAAGCGGCCCGGGACAAGATGCAAAAGCTGGAGAAAGACCTGGGGGAGCGGCTGCAAACGGCCAAGGCGGGGATCGCGATCCAGCAGGCGGGGCGGGCGAAGGCCAAGGTGGCGGCGGACACGGCGCGGCGGAACATCGATTTGATGACCCTGAAAACGAAGTCGGGCGGATACGTGGCCCGGCAGGCGAACATGGAAGGGAACTGGCGGTGGGGATCGTACATGCCGTCGCTGCAGGTGGGCGACATGGTGCGGGCCGGCATGGCCGTGGCCCAGATCCCGGATCTGAAGAACTGGGAGGCTACGGCGCGGATCGGGGAGCTGGACCGCGGCCATTTGTCGCCCGGTCAGCAGGCCACCCTGCTCGTCATCGCGCTGCCGGACAAGAAGTTCAAGGCCAAGCTGAAGAGCATGGGCGGGACCACCGGACCGCCTTGGGATCGCTACTTCGAGTCGCGCTTCACGCTCGACGATCCGACCCCGGAGCTGCGACCGGGCATGAGCGCCCGGCTGCTGATTACCACCGGCGAGATGAAGAACGTGCTGTGGCTGCCGTCGCAGGCGTTGTTCGAAAGCGACGGCCGCAGGTTTGTGTACGTGCAGTCGGGGGAGAGCTTCACGCCGGCCGACGTGAAGCTGGTGCGGCGCAGCGAGAGCCAGGTGGTGATCGAAGGACTGCCGGAGGGGCGGGTGGTGGCGCTGGCGAATCCGGACATGATGAAGAAGACCAAACAGCGCGTGGGGGGAGCGCTCGAGGCCATCAAAAAATGATCCTCTCGGATGTGCTGCTGGCGGCGCAGAACCTGCAGGCACAGAAGACCCGAACGTTTCTGACCATGCTGGGGATTGTGTTCGGGGTGGGGTCTGTGATCGGGATGCTGGCGATCGGCGCCGGGGCGCAGGAAGAGTCGCTGAGTTTCATCGAGCAGTTGGGGGTGAGGAACGTCCTGGTGGAATCGCGTCCGGCGGCGAACCAGGAGGAGTTGCAGCAACGGCGGCGGTCGTCCCAGGGGCTGAGCGAGCGCGACGTCCGGATTCTGGAGGCGAATATCCAGTCGCTGGAGGTTCTGACGCCCCGGCGGACGCTGCGGCCGGCGCGGGTGCTGCCCAAGCCGGCGCGGGAGATGCCGGACCTCTACGGCGTTCGGCCCGCCTATGCGACCATCCACAACCTGCGGCTGGTGGAGGGGAGCTTCTTCCAGGAGAAGCACGAGACGTCGAGCGCGCCGATGTGCGTGCTGGGGCAGGGGGCGAAGGTCGATATCTTGGGATACGGGGCGGCGGTAGGCAAGTTCGTCAAGGTCAACGACACCTGGCTGGAAGTGGTGGGGGTGCTGGGAGAATCCATCCAGGCCGCGGGGCAGAGCTAGGGCGGGCGGATGCGGGATTTGAATAATACCATCTACGTGCCGTTCAATACCTTCCAGTACCGGTTCTGGGACATGACCAGTTTCTTGAAGGACGACCTGGACGGGATCGACATGCGGCTGAAGCTGGGCGCCGACTCGATCGACGTGTCCAAGGTAGTGACCGCCATCCTGAACTCGACCCACAACAACACGCAGGACTTTACCGTGACGATCCCGGCGGCGCTGCTGGCGCAACAGCAGCGTACCCAAACCATCTTCACCTACGTGATGGTGGCCATCGCGGCCATTTCGCTGCTGGTGGGCGGCATCGGCATTATGAATATTGTTCTGGCCACGGTGCTGGAGAGGACCCGCGAGATCGGCGTCCGGCGGGCGACCGGAGCGCGGCGGGCCGACATTATGAAGCAGTTCTTAACCGAGTCGGTGCTGATCTCGATGGCGGGCGGCGTGCTGGGGGTGGCGTTTGGGTTCGTTTTGGCGTGGCTGATCTCGACCACGGCGGAGTGGAAGACGATCGTGACTACGGCGTCGGTGGTGATTGCGTTCGGTGTGAGCGTGGCGGTGGGGGTGGTGTTCGGGATCTATCCGGCGATGAAGGCCTCGCGGATCAACCCGATTGAGGCGCTGCGGTACGAATGAGGCGGGTGTTGGGTGGTGGGTGTTGGGTGGTGGGTGTTGGGTCTTGGGGGCCGGTCAGATCTCCGCGCGCGGCCATCAGATAGAGCCGAAACCAAGAGACCATCCTTAACCCTGCCGCCTGCCGGTCGCGCAAGACATAGCCGGTGGATGCGGGTGGCAGAGGGGGCCTGGGTCGCCAGAATTCCTACCATCGCATGCGGCCGTTCCCTGAGATACAACTCACTGGAAAGGACAACCGCCGGTCGAACCTTAGCAATTCTGGCGCCCGGAAGCAGCCCGATTACCACATCGCTCTCACGGCTCGCCGCGATGATCGTGATCAAACCGCTCCAGAGCGGCTTGACTGTATTCTCGAAGGTCGTCCTCCGACCAGGCATCCGACCAGTCGATCCGAACATTCCCCGGCAGGGCCGCCAGGCGCAGAGCCAATTCGGCTAACCGCTCTCTGGCCTTCACCGGAGCCTGCGAAAGGCTTCGAGAAGGTCCTGTTCTTCCTGGGTACTCTGCATACAACGATCATTATAGAACACCTGGAACACCAACCGCCCCGCTCGCTTCTCGGCTCCCCCCCAACATGCAGGCTGGTACGGCTCCACCGCGGCCTTCGGGAAGGCAGGGATTGACCTGGCTTACTTCCCTTACTCGATTCGCGGGAAGGCGCCGGGCGTGGATCTTCTCGTGACTTGGCTCCTCATCGCCTGGTAGTCCCGGCGAATCTCCTCCGGAAAGCCCGCCATCAGGCGTTGGAGGCGAGCCTGTATCTCGGACACCACCTTAGGGTGTTCGCGCGCGACGTCGTAGCTCTCATCTGGATCTATCTCCAAGTCATACAATTCGGGCTCGTTCAGGGGCAGGTTGTGACGGCCGCCCGGCGGAGGCGGGCTGTAGGGGGCGGAGTCGTAACGGGCGACGTGCAGTTTCCACCGGCTCCAGCGGGCGCACTGGAGGTGAATGTCGTCGAAGTAGAGCAGCGCCTCACGATCGAGGGACGGCTTCGCCCCAGAGAGCAAAGGCCAGATGTCGATCCCGTCCAGCGGTTTAGCGGGAAGCGGGGCGTCCGCCAGTCTGGCGATGGTGGGGAGGAGGTCCATCGTGGAGGCGACGCCGGCGGAAACCTTTCCCCTGGGAATCCTCCCGGGAAATCGCGCCAGGAAGGGCTCGCGGACTCCGCCTTCGAGGGTCGAACCCTTGCGGCCGCGCAGCCGTCCCGGACTTCCCTGGAACCAAGGACCGTTGTCGCTCGAAAACAACGCCAGCGTGTTATCGGCAACGCCGGTTTCCTGGAGGGCCGACAATACCTGGCCCACGCTCCAGTCCAGCTCGGCCACCACGTCGGCATAGAGCCCCAGGCCGGTCTGGCCACGGAAGCGATCCGAGGCCGCCAGCGGAATGTGGGGATAGGTGTGGGGCATATACAGGAAGAACGGCGACCCTTTCGATTTCCGGATGAAATCCACGGCCCGCTCGGTGTAACGCGGCGTCAGCGTTTCCAGGGTAGCGGTCTGCTCCACTGTCTCAGTATTATGAAGCAGCACGCGGGGGATCATGTCGTTGCTGTAAGGAATCCCGAAGTACTCGTCAAAGCCGCGGCTGGTCGGCAGGTAAGGCGGCAGGTGGCCCAGATGCCATTTGCCCACGCACATCGTGCGGTAACCCACCCCTTGGAGCATCTGCGCCATGGTGGTTTCCGAATCCGGCAGGCCGGTGGCGTCCTTGGGAAACAACACCCGGGGGACGCCCACACGGGTGGGGTACCGGCCGGTCAGCAGCGCCGCCCGCGACGGCGAGCAGACCGGATTCGCGGAATAGAACTGCGTAAACCGGATTCCTTCCGAGGCCATGCGATCCAGGTGGGGCGTGCGCAACTGGGAGCCGTAACAGCCGAGGTCGCCGTAGCCCAGGTCATCGGCGTAGATGAGAACGATGTTCGGACGCACCGCCGCCGCGCAAAAAGGGGCGCTGCCTGCCGCTCCGGCCATGGTCTGGAGGAATCTTCGCCGCGTGCTCATCCTCGCCTCTTCATCACAGTTTATGGTAGTCTAAAGAAGGCAAGCGGGGACGTAGTTCAGTTTGGTTAGAACGCCGGCCTGTCACGTCGGAGGTCGCGGGTTCGAACCCCGTCGTCCCCGCCAACCTCTTACGCCAGGATCTCCCGGACCACCTGCCCATGAACGTCGGTCAGGCGGAAGTTGCGGCCCGCATGGCGATACGTCAGCCGCGTGTGATCCAGCCCCAGTAAATGGAGAATGGTCGCGTGCAGGTCGTGGAAGTGGACCTTGTTCTCCACGGCGTAATAGCCGTAGTCGTCCGTGGCCCCGTAGGGAAGTCCGGCCTTGACACCGCCCCCGGCTAGCCACATGGTGAAGGCTTCGGGGTTGTGATCGCGGCCGTCGGACCCCTGCGCAGTCGGCGTGCGTCCGAATTCGCCGCCCCATAGCACCAGGGTGTCCCGGAGCAGCCCGCGCGCCTTCAGATCCGTGAGCAGGGCGGCGATGGGCTTGTCCACTTCGCGGGCGTTCTGGGCGTGGTCGCGGCGCAGGCGGGAGTGTTGATCCCACTTGTAGGTATGGCTGACCTGCACGAAGCGGACGCCGCGCTCGGAAAAGCGCCGCGCCATCAGGCACTGGCGTCCGAAGTCCTCGGTGATGGGATCGTCCATCCCGTAGAGCTTGAGCGTCGCCGGGGACTCGCCCGAGATGTCCTGCAACTGCGGCGCTTCCGACTGCATGCGGAAGGCCAGCTCAAAAGACTCGATGCGCCCCTCCAGGGCGCGGTCGGGACCGGTCGCCGCCAGTTGCTCGCGATTCAGCTCCTGGATGTAGTCAATCTCCATCCGCTGGATGTCCCGAGGCGTTTCCTGGTTGGCGATGAACGGAATCCTGGCCTCGCGCGCCGGAATCCCCACCGCGCCGATCGACGTTCCCGCGTACGGCGCCGGCAGAAAGGCCGAACTGTAGTTGTTGGCTCCGCCGTGGCTCTGGGTGGGGCAGATGGTGAGGAAGCCGGGCATGCTCTGGTTCTCGGAGCCCAGGCCGTAGGTAATCCACGAACCCATGCTGGGCCGCACGAACGTATCGCTGCCGGTGTGCAGCTCCAGCAGGGCGCCGCCGTGCCGCGAGTTCGACCCGTGCATGGACTTGATAAAACATATATCGTCCACGAACCGGGCCACCTCGGGAAACAGCTCGCTCACCCACATCCCGCTCTGGCCGTGCTGCCGGAACTCCCAGGGCGATTGCAGCAGGTTGAACGTCTCGCTCGAAACCACCTTGGGACGCGCAAAGGGCAGCGGCTTGCCGTGGTCCCGCTTGAGCAGCGGCTTGTAGTCGAACGTGTCCACCTGCGACGGTCCGCCGTGCATGAACAGGAAGATGACCCGCTTCGCCTTGGGCTCGAAGTGGGGCGTCCGTACCGCCAGCGGATTCGGAGTCCCCCGCGTCTCCGCCCCCAGCAGCCCGGCCAGGGCAAGGCTTCCGAATCCGGCGCTGGCCGTCTGCAGCAGCTCCCGCCGCGACATCCGGCGGCCGAGATAGGGGTTCCAGTGCGCATTCATAGGCGATCCTCAGTTCAGATAAATGAATTCATTCGACGCCAGCAGCGCTTTGCAAAAACTCTGCCAAGCGAATACACGCCGCTCGGCCGCCTCGGCTTTCCGATTCTCCATGGCCCGCTCCACGCCCGCGATGAACGTCAGCGCCCGGTCGATTTCTCCCGGAGCCGCCGGCCTGCCGAGCGCCCGCTCATAGGCATGGTGAATCCGTCCGGGGTCGTCGAGATCGGTACGAGCCAGCAACCCCTCGGCCATCTTCCTGGTATGTTTCAAAACTACCGATCCGTTCATCATGAACAGCGCCTGCGGGGCGACCACGGTGGAGTCCCGGTCCCCGTTGGACATGGAAGAGTCCGGCAGGTCGAAGGCCTGGAAGACCTCGTACATCGAGCTGCGGACGATGGGGAGGTAGACGGCGCGGATGTTCCGGTCGTAATCGGGGGCTCCCCGCTTCTCAGTATTGCTGACATACTGGCGGTCCTTGTAGGTGAGGATGGATCCGCCCGGCGTGAAATCAAGATCGCCGGCAACGGCCATGATCCCGTCGCGGATGGCTTCAGCTTCGAGACGACGCCGGTTCATCCGCCACAGCAGCGTGTTTTCCGGGTCGATCTCCACCGCCCGCCCGTCGTACCGCGTGCTCATCTGGTAGGCGCTCGAAAGCATGACCAGCCGGTGCATCGCCTTGATCGACCAGCCGCGCTCGATGAAGCGGAGTGACAGCCAGTCGAGCAGCGGCTGATTGGTGGGCGCTTCGCCCAAACGCCCGAAGTTGTCGGGCGACGGCACGATCCCCCGGCCGAAATGCCAGCGCCAGATGCGATTCACCATCACGCGACTCGTCAGCGGGTGGTCCTTCCGGGTCAGCCATTGCGCCAGTTGCAGGCGGCCGCTCTCCTGGTTGCCAATGGCCGGCTGATTCTCGCCCGCGATCACGCGGAGGAAGCGGCGTGGCGTTACCGGACCAAGCGTCCAGTGGCTGCCGCGAATGTGAATGGGCAGATCGGCGATCTGGTCACCCTCGCGGACCCCCATCGCTTGCGGAAACTCCGGCGTGGCCTCTTCCAGCGCTTTCTGCTCTTTCTCCAGCTTCGCCAGTTCCTGCCGGGTTTCCGCCGAAAAGTATTGCCTGGAGTCGGCCGGCGGACGGAACGGTCCGAATTTTTCGTACAGAAGCTGGCGCAGGGCTTCCAGGCCGGCGTCCGGCAGCCCGGGTTCCTTCTCGTCCTTCTTGTAGCGCTCCTCCTTCTCGTAGGCGACCTCGCGGTCGGGATGCAGCGCCTGCCACTGCCGCACCGACTCGCGGAACAGGTCCTGGTAACGGGCGGCCAGTTCCTGGCGGTTGGCGGGGCGGAAGTCCTGGAACAGCTTCGCGGCGGGTGAGGACCATTCCGCGAGCGACTGCCCCGAGCCGTAGACGTTCCAGGCATACAGCACGGAGTGCGGCGCGCCCTTGGATCGGCGCAGATGATCGACCCATTGTTCCAGGAAGCCCGGATTGATCCCGTACTGGCGCGCCAGCTGCGCCGGCGTCTTCGGCGCCGGTACGCCCTGGGGAAGCGGGTTCGGGGCCACCAGAAACTTTTCGAAGTAGGGGAAGCGGTTCTTGTGCTCCAGACGGAGGATGTTCTTCCCGGCGGCCAGCGGGAAAATGCCGGCGACCGACCACCCGCCGGCGTCCGGCGAGGCCGCGCGGTTCTCAATCGGCTCCGCGCCCCGTTTCACCAGCACACCGTTGATCCACAGATCCGCGGTGCCGCCGCCCTTTTCTTCCTCCAGAACGTCGATCTGGTAGTCGCCCGCCGCGGCGACCGTAAAATCGTACTCCGCGAAGAAAGGACCCTTCTGGCCCACCGGAATGTTCCTCTGTCCCTTTTGCGGCGGGCGCGAGATGTTGCCGCGCTCGAAGCTGCCGGACTCGCGAACCGCCAGCCCGGAGCCGGCGGGCGCGGGCTGGAGATGGACCTGGTCGTAGCGCTCGACGTCGCCGGCCGCCAGCAGGTAAGCGCCGGCCGCCTGCCTGGCCTGCGCCACCAGCTTCGCGTTCTCGGCCTGCACGAGGCGGCTGCTCTCCCTCTTCTTGGCCTCGATCTTGTCTTCGTGCGCCTGGAGGCGGTCGCGGTCTTCCTGGGGCGCCAGCACATACTCGTGCCACTTAGCGACCACCTTGAAGTTCTCCATCGTCCTGGAGCTCTTGAAGATGCCCGCCAGCGAGTAATAATCGGCCGTGGGGATGGGGTCGAACTTGTGATCATGGCACCGGGCGCAGCCGACGGTCAGGCCCATGAAGGCGCGGGCGGCGGTATCGAGCTGCTCGTCCACAATGTCCATTTCCATCTTCACCGGGTCGTCCTCGGCGAGCATCTTGGCGCCGAGGGCGAGGAACCCGGTCGCCGTCCAGCGCTCGAAGCTGGTGGCGAGGTCGCCGGGCCCCGGGAGCAGGTCGCCGGCGAGCTGCTCGGGGATGAACTGATCGTAGGGCTTGTCCGGATTGAAGGTCTGCACGACATAGTCGCGGTAGCGGAAGGCGTTCTTGTACACCAGGTTTTCGTCCAGACCGTTGGAGTCGGCGTAACGGGCGACGTCCAGCCAGTGGCGGCCCCAGCGCTCGCCGTAGCGCGGCGAGGCCAGCAGGCGATCCACCACGCGGGAGAAGGCCTCCGGCGTCCGGTCGTCCAGGAAGGTGCGGACGTCGTCCGGCGTCGGCGGAAGTCCGGTCAGGTCGAACGTGGCCCGGCGGATCAGGGTCCGCTTATCCGCCGGCGGCGCGGGCGTCAGTCCCTTGGCCTCGAGCGCGGCAAGCAAAAAAGCGTCCAGCGGCGACTTCACCCAAGCCCGGTTCTTTACGTCGGGGAGGCGAGGTTCCTGCGGCGGAATGAACGACCAGAACTTCTGCGACTCCGCGGGCGGCGGCGTCCCCGCGGCGCCCCACGGCGCGCCCCGTTCCACCCACTGCGCCAGGATCGCGATCTCGGCGTCCTTAAGCTTGCCGGTGGGCGGCATCCGCAGCTTGTCGTCCACCTGGCGAACTGCGCGGATCAGCAGGCTCGCTTCCGGCTTGCCGCCCACAATCGCCGGACCGCGCGAGCCCCCTCTTTCCACGCCTTCGCGGCTATCCAGTCGAAGCCCGCCCATCAACGGCCGGCTCGCCACCGAGTGGCAAGCCAGACAATGTTGCGCCAACAGCGGTCGGACGTTCTTCTCGAAGAAGTCCGCTCCCTCGTTCTGCGCCGAAGCGCGACCAGCGAGGACGAGGAGACCCACCACGTGGACCGGAAAACGCCTCATGAGTGACTATTCTACGCCAGAATCCCCCGAATCACCTGCCCGTGGACGTCGGTAAGCCGGAAGTCCCGGCCGCCGAACCGGTAGGTGAGCTTCTCATGATCCAGGCCCAGCAAGTGGAGGATCGTGGCGTGCAGATCGTAAACAGTTAGGACGTTCTCCACCGCGCGATAGCCGTATTCGTCGGTGGCCCCGAAAATCGTGCCGCCTTTGATGCCGCCCCCGGCGAGCCACAGGCTGAAACCGGACGGGTTGTGGTCGCGGCCGTCCTTGCCCTGCACGAAGGGACTCCGCCCGAACTCGCCGGACCAAATGACCAGGGTGTCCTGAAACAGGCCCCGGACTTTCAGGTCCTGGATCAGCCCGGCGATGGGCTGGTCGACGTGGAAGGCGTTGGACTCGTGGCCTTCCTTCAGCTTGGTGTGCTGGTCCCAGGAGTTGCCGCCGCCCAGGCCCTTGGGCGGCACCACGGTCAGCTCCACGAAACGGACGCCGCGTTCCACCAGCCGGCGGGCCAGCAGGCACTGGCGTGCATAGGCGGCTTTGCCGGGGTTAGGGGAATCGAGTCCATAGAGTTTCTTGGTCGCTTCCGATTCGCCGCGCAGGTCGACCAGCTCGGGCACGGCGCTTTGCATGCGATACGCCGTTTCGTAGTTCTTGATCGCCGTTTCGATCTGGTCGTCCTGATCGGCGCGGGCGAGGAAATCGCGGTCCGCGTGGGCGATGAAGTCGAGGCGTTTCCGCTGCCGGGCGTCCGGTTCCTGGGGGGTGATGTTTTCGAGCGGCTGGTCGCGCTCCGGATAGAGGAACGATCCCTGGTGGACGGCGGGCAGAAAGCCGCTGCCAAAAACGTTGATCCCCCCCAGCGGGATTTCACCGCTGCCGAGTACGACGAAGCCGGGGAGGTTCTCGTTGAGCGTGCCAAGACCGTAGTTGACCCAGGCGCCGAGGCTCGGAAAACCGGTAAGCGGGCTGCCGGAATGGTAGTAGTTGTTGGCCTGCGCGTGCTCCATGAACTTCACGGTCATGGAGCGGATCACGGCCAGGTCGTCGGCCACGGCGCCCAGGTGCGGGAACAGGGCGCTCACCGGAATCCCGCTCTGTCCGTAGTTCTTGAACTCCCACGGGCTCGGCATGATGTTGCCGTTCTCGTTGAACATGGTCCGGTCGATAGGTACGGGCATGGGCTGGCCGGCTTCTTTGGACAGGCGCGGCTTGGGGTCGAACGAATCGATGTGCGAGACGCCGCCGGACATATAACAGAAGATCACGTTCTTCACGCGCGGCTTGAAATGCGGGGCGGGGGCGGCGCGGCCCTCGCGCGCCATCAGCCCGGCCAGCGCCATCAGACCGAAGCCGCTCGACGCCTGAGCGAGGATCTCGCGCCGGGTTCTAAGGAACATAGAGGAACTCTTTCATATTGAACACCGCCAGTACCAGGCTCCCCAGGCCGTTCTCGGCGGCGTAGGTTTGGGCGCGGTCTCGCTCCCCCGACTCGGGCCGGCGACCCAGCGCCCGCAGATAGAGCGGTCCGACTGGATCCGGCTCACCGCCCAGCAGGTTGGCGCATTTTTCGGACTGACCGGTCACGAACGCGCCGTTCATCAGCGCCAGGGACTGGGCGGGAACGTTGGTGACGTCCCGCCGGCCTCGCGTGGTGGTAGGCTTGTAGGCGTCGAACACTTCCAGGAAAGGATGGGTGGCGTTGCGGCGAATCTCCAGATACACGCTGCGGCGGCCGTCGCCGTCCAGCGGCCCCTTCGGGCGGTCACCCTTCGTCTTGCCGGTATCGTGGGCGTAATACACACGGACGGACTCGCCGTACATCTTCCGATCGAGCCGGCCGGAGACGGCCAGGATCGCGTCCCGCAGCTCTTCGGCTTCCAGGCGCCGCAGGGGCAGGTGGTGGAACAGGTCGTTGGCCGCGTCCACCTTCCGGGCCTCAGGCGGCGCCACACTGCTCATACGGTAGGTCTGCGAGGTGAGCAGCAGTCGCAAAGTCTTCTTGATGGACCAGCCGTCTTCCACAAAGCGGCCGGCCAGCCAGTCCAGCAGCTCGGGGTGCGTCGGTTGGTCGCCCAGCTTGCCGAGGTTGTCAGCCGTACGCACGATCCCCCGGCGGAATACGTATTGCCAGAGCCGATTGACCAGGACACGCGCCGTCAGCGGATTTCGCGGGCTGGCGATCTCCTCCGCGAGGCGCAGGCGGTCGGGGAGCGGCCGGCTGCCGAGTGCCGCGAGGTAGCGCCGGGAAACCAGCTCGCCAAAGTCCTTGTGGCTGCCTCGAACCAGAAGCGGATGGTCGGCCGCAGGCTCCTGCAGAATTCCGGGGGCGCGGCGGGGGACCGCGATCTCTTGCTCCAGGCGCCGGTATTCGGTCACCAGGTCCGGGAATTTCTCCGTTGAGTTGCTCAGAAGCTGGTTCCGCACGAAGTAATCGAGCAGCGCCGCCTGCGCGTTGGTGAGCGCGCCCCTCGACCACGTTTCCACGCCGGCCCCAAGCCGCGTCTGGAGACACCCCGCATACATCTCCCCCGGACAGTCGAGCACCGCTGCCACGGCCGGCTCTTCTTCCTTGGGCATGACCTTGCTGTCGTGAAAGACGATCTGCGAAACGCCCAGCCACGAGCGCCCGTCCTTCGCCACCGTCGTCTTGGTGCGCTTGGCCTCCTCCTCGGCCGTGGATAAGGTGACGTCGTCTTTGGTGGCGAACTCGATATAGCCCGTGAAACCCTTCCAGAAGGTCGTGTCCCACTGCAGCCAGCCCATCTGGTCCCGCGTGGCGATGTGGCGCAGGTTATAGATGCCGCCCCGAGGCACGGCGTAGTTCTCGACGATCAACTGGGCGGAGCTGAAATTGCCTCCCAGCATCCGGAAGCTGATATAGCCGGTCTCAATTTTGAAGCGCGGCGACGTGATGACCGCGCCGTGCTTGCGTGAGAGCAGGCCGGTGTAGACGCCGGCGGGATAGATACCGTTGACGATCCGCGCGCCCTCCGGCTCTATCGTGAATTCGCCGGCCGCAGAGGGCTTCTCCGGCGCTCCCACGCCTTGGCGCAGCCAGGCGTCGTATTCCTGGGACGTCAGGTCCCAGACCTTACGGAAGTTCTTGGCGTTGAATTCGCGGCGCGCCGCCAGCTCCGCGCGCCAGCCCTCCGCCCAATCCCGGGCAGCGCGAGCGTCGCTCAGCGTTACCACCGGGTAGAGCGGACTCTCCCGGTCGTTATGGACCTGTTCCACCAGGCGCGCCTCCAGCTTCTGGGCGAACAGGTGATCGCTCTCGCCGCGCCACCGCGCCGCCAACTGCCGCCGGATCTCGCCCTTGAGCCGGGCCAGCTCGCCGCGATGGCGGTCGAGGACCTCGGGCGTATCCACGGCGACCTGCGTGGGACGCGCCCCGTAGAGGATCCCGAACAGGGCATAGAAGTCCTTCTGGCTGATGGCGTCGAACTTGTGATCGTGGCAGCGGGCGCAGGAGATGGTGATCCCCTGGAAGGCCTTCGAGATCACGTCGATCTGGTTGTCCATCCATTTGACCCGGTCTTCCCACGGGTCCACCGGCTGGAAACCGTGCTCCACCATGCGGAAGTGCGCCAGGCCGAGCAGGGACTCGTTCAACTGCTCGCGCCGGTTGTAGCGCGGCTGGGGCAAAAGGTCCCCGGCAAGATGCTCGCGGATCAACTGGTCATAGGGAACATCAGTATTGAAGGCGCGGATGAGGTAGTCGCGGTAGCGCCATGCCGCCGGCACATCGGGATCGCCTTCGCTGCCGTGGGACTCGCTGTAGCGGAGGAGGTCCATCCAGCGCCGGGCCATCCGTTCGCCGTAGGCGGGCGAATCGAGCAGGCGGTCGACCAGCCGCTCGTAGGCGTCCGGGGCAGTGTCCTTCTCGAAGGCAGCGATGTCGTCCGGCGTGGGCGGGAGTCCGGTCACGTCAAAGAAGACCCGGCGCAACAGCGTGAGCTTCCCGGCCGGAGCCGCCGGCCGCAGGCCCTTCTGCTCCAGCTTGGCCAGAATGAACCGGTCGACGGGCTGGAGCGGCCAGCGCGCGTCTCGTACCTCGGGCGGCGTCGTCGCGCGGACCGGCTGCCAGGCCCAGTGCTCGCGCTTACGGGCCTCCAGGTCGAAGGCGGAAGCAGCGGCTGGTGGCGCCTTTTCGTCGGGCCAAGGCGCTCCCATCTCGATCCACCGGGCGATGGCGTCAATCTGCTCCTGCGGCAGTGGACCGGTGGGCGGCATCCTTACCTTCAATTCGCCCCTTACTGCCCGGAGCAGCTTGCTCTCCGAGGGTTTGCCGGGGACGATCACCTTCAGGGCCTCGGCCTTCGAGTCCAGCCGCAGTCCGGCGAAGGCGGCTTTCACGCTGCTGGAGTGGCAGGCGAAGCAATGCTGCGAGAGCAGGGGCCGGATTTGCTTCTCGAAGAACTCCAGATCCACAGCCGTTGCTAACAATAAGACGACAGCGGGGCCAAGCATCTGGCATTAGTGTAGCTGAAACGTCACCAAGCGTCGCGGTTGGCGATGCGAACGCGGTACAGAGGCTGGTCGCGCTCCGCCGGCTCCATCTCGTAGGTCTGCTGGGTCTTGGCCGGATCGTAGTCCCGCCACAGCCAGGCCAGCGAATCGGGCAGATCGAGGGCGCCCTGGGCGTTGGCGTGCATACCCTCCCCGAACCGGAAGTGGAAGTCGTACCCGCGCAGCTTCAGAGAATTCGCCAACTGGATGTTCTGGAGCGGCCAGCTTCCGGTGGGACCCTCCTGGTCGTCGGCGCCGTCGGACAGCCAGATGCGAATATTTCGCTTCGGCTCGCGCCGGACCCGGAAGGGGTAGATGTTGCCACCGTCGAGACGATCCTCGGGGCGCCACTGCAGGGCGGTATAGCTTCCGATGTGTGAAAGGACGCGGCTGAACCGGTCCGGGAAGTGCCAGGCCACGTTGAGGGAGCAGATTCCCCCGGAGGACAGGCCGCCGATGCCTCGGGAATAGGCGTCGGGGCGGAGTTTGTACGATTTCTCCACTTCCGGCAGCACTTCCTCCAGCAGGAAGCGGCCGTAGCGATCCGATACCGTGTCGTACTGAATACTGCGCATGGGGGGTCCGCTGCCGGGAGCGATCATAACGTGGATCAGCGGCGGGATCAGCCTGCGCTGCAGAAGGTTCTCGGTGACGGTGAACAGCCGAAAGGCGAACAGGTCGCCGCGTGCCAGGTTCTGCCCGTCCTGCCACAGCATCAACGCCGCCCCTCGGGACGGATCGTAACCGGGGGAGACGTAGACCCAGTAGTCGGCGGTCATGCCGGGGTAGATCTTGCTGCTGATTACTCTCTCTTCCGACAGGGTTCCCTTCGCAGTGCCCGGCTGTGGATAGGAATCGGCGCCGTACCCCGCCACATCATAACGATAGGCCGTTCCCAGAGACTTGCCATCCGCATAGAACTGGTAGTTGTGCGTCACGCCGATCCGCAGCCGCTGGAGCCGGTACCAGATGCTGGAGCCCGGAACGCGGGTCATCGGAGCCGGGGGTTGTCCGTCGATGGAGACCGCCGCCACCTGGCCGGTCTCGATGGCGAAGAGGAAGTCCTGTCCCCACACCACCGCCGCGCCCCGCTCCCGCAAGTCGAAGACGGTCTTGGGGAGCAGGTCCTTCAATTCCGGCGACTGGGCCCGCGCCGCCTCGATGGCAGCCTGCAGCGGGTGGATTTGGGCGGGGGCGGCAGCCACGGCTAACAAGAGCACCGGAAGTATTCTCGTCATACGGCGTCCAGTTTACCGCCGAAAGGTGTATCTTGAGGGACGTGTGGTGCCTCCTCTTGCCGGCGGTCTTCCTGCTGCAGGCGCAGGAGGCGGCTTTCTCCGCCGGCGTGCGGGTGGTCAACGTCCTGGCCACGGTGCGGGACAAGCAACGGCAAATCATCCGCGATCTCACCAAGGACGACTTCCTGCTGGAGGAAGATGGCCGCCCCCAAGCCATCCGCTATTTCTCCAGTCAGGCCGGCCTCTCCCTGACCCTGGGGCTGCTGGTGGACACCAGCGGGAGCCAGCGGCGCGTTCTCGGCGAGCAGCGCCAGGCGAGCCACCGCTTCCTGCAACAGGTGCTGCGCGAGGGCCAGGACCAAGCCTTCGTGATCCAGTTTGACCACCAGGTGGAGTTGCTGGAGGAACTCACCTCCTCGCGAGAGGAGCTGGCGAGTGCGCTGGCGTTATTGCTGGCGCCGCCGCCGCTGCCGAGCCACTGGCAGGCGTACCAGCCTGCTCCTCGGGGCGGCCGGGTTAGTCGGGGTACCTCGCTCTACGATGCGGTCCGGCTGGCGTCCGACGAGCAGATGCACGAGCAGGCCGGCCGCAAAGCTCTTATTCTGCTCTCCGATGGCGTGGATGCCGGCAGCAAGGTCTCTCTGGATGACGCCATTGAGGCGGCCCAACGTGCCGATACCCTGGTCTACTCCATCCGTTTCTATGACGAACGGGCCTACAGCGGCAAGCGCCACCGGCCCGACGGCAAGAAGACTCTCGAGCGGCTGGCCAGGGAAACCGGCGGCGGCTACTTTGAAGTATCCAAGAAGCAGCCCCTCGAACGGGTTTTCGAGCGCATGGAAGAAGAATTGCGCAATCAGTATAGCCTGGGCTACACGCCGGACCGGCAGGCGGGCGGGGAATTTCGCAAGATCCGGCTGACCACCAAGCAGAAGGGGCTGCTGGTGCAGAGCACCGACGGGTATTACCCGCACGGAACTCTTTCTACGGCCCCAGCACCGTAGGCGCGCCCGCGGTGATCGAGACCGGACGAGTCTGCCCTCCTACCTTGACCGAGTACTTACCGGCCGGGAGAGCCAGCGGCTGGTTGAGCTTCTGGTAGCCGAGTTGGGCGCCGCTGGGGTCGAGAACGTAGTAGTGATCGGCGCCGGCGCCCTTTACGGTCAAAGTGCCGGTCTTATATTCGCTGGTGCGCGCGGCCTTGACTTCGACGGGGAAGGGAGCCCCGGTTACCTTCGCCGTGTAGGACCCTTCCAGCAGGGACACTGGCTGGCTGAGCTTGCTGTAGACGAGCTGGGCGCCGGCCGCGTCAAAAACATAGTAGTGCTCATCGGTGGTTCCCTGGACCAGCAGAGTGCCGGTCTGGATTTCTGACTGGGCGCCCGCGGCGATCTCAACCGGCGTGGACGAGCCGTTCACTTTGACGACGCTGGGACCCGGCAACAGGGCTAGAGGCTTGGAGAGTTTCTGGTAGGCAAGCTGCGCGCCGGCGGGGCTGAACGCGTAGTAGTGGCTGTCGGTCGAGCCCTGGACGAGCAGAGTGCCGCTTTGCAACTTAGTCGTTTCACCGGCGCGGATTTCCGCTTTGGCTTCCGTGCCGTTGACCTTGACGACGAAGGCTCCGGCCAGGACGGCCACGGGCTTGTTGAGCTGGGAGTAGCAGAGCTGGGCTCCGGCGGGATCGAAGAGGTAATAGTGCTCGTCGGTAGTTCCCTGCACGTCCAGGAGTCCTGCTTTCAGCTCCAGCGTGGAATTGGGATCCACGTTGGCAGCGGCGGTCGTCTTGTTGAGCTGCACCTGGTAGGCTCCCGGGAACAGCGACAGCGGCTTGCCCAGGTTTTGATAGGCGAGTTGGGCGTTCGCCGTGTCGAAGATATAGTAGTGCTCGTCGGTGGCGCCGGTCACGAGCACAGTTCCGGTGGAGCACTTGGTTTGCTTGCCGGCCTCGACGTAGACGGGATGAACCGAGCTGTTGATCTTCACCCGGTACTGGCCCGGTTTCACGGTAGCCGGCTTGTTGGCGGAAGAGTAGGTGAGCTGCTTGCCGGCTTCGTCGAAGATGTAGAAATGGGTGTCGGTGGAGGCGGCGATTTGGATCGCGCCCTGGCTGGAGTCGGAGAAAGGCTCGGCGGCGCAGATGGGATCGGGGGGTGGCGCTTTCTTGCAGGAGCAGAGCGCCAGGAGAAGAAGGACGATGACTCGCATTCCGGAGAATAGTATAGTGAAAGCCATGCAGCGGCGTCAGTTTTTGCAGGCGGCGGCCGGATTGCCCGTGGCGATGGCGCCCGGGCCTGCCAAGCGGGTCATCGTGGCGGGAGCCGGAATCTCCGGGTTGTGCTGCGCCTATGAGCTGCTGAAGCGCGGCCACGACGTGATCGTCCTGGAGGCTTTGGGCCGGTCCGGCGGGCACATCCTCACGGTGCGGGACCAGCTTGCCGACGGGCTCTACGCCGACGCCGGCGCGGAGCATTTCTACCAGCGCGGCTATGACGAGTTCTGGCGGTACCTCGAGGAGTTCGATCTGCCGATCATCGCGTATCCGCGCCGCGACAGCATGATCCGGTTCCTCGGCGGGAAGCCGTATACCGAGAAGATGCTGGCGGATCGCAAGGTCTTGCAGGGGTTCGAGCTAAACCAGCGTGAGATCGAGTACGTGGTGCGCCGCTCGTGGCCGGAGCTGTCCGAGTTATACCTGGGACCCTATCTGGACAGCTTTCCCGCCGAAGACCGGCCCTTTGAGGCGGGATTGAACCAGCTTGACCAACTGACCGTGACCGAGCTGCTCGAGAAGGACCGGGCGTCGGCGGCGGCCATCGGGTTGGTGGGCGGGTCGCGGTCGGCGCTGCACACGGTGTGGCAGGCGGCCATCAAGAAGCTGCGGGGGTTTCCGCAGTATGTGCGCCAGGTCAGCCGCATCGCGGGCGGGAACCAGAGAGTGACCGATGCCTTGGCCGCGCGGCTGGGCGAGCGGCTGCGGCTGGGATGTCCGGTGGTGGGGATCGAGCAGGGGTTGTCAGGGGTGACGGTTGGGTATCGGGAGTATGGCCGGGTAAAGAAGATGGAGGCCGACCACCTGGTGCTGTCCATGCCGTTCCGGGCGTTGCGGGAGATCCCGGTCACCCCGGAGTGGCCGCCGGCGAAGCGGTTCGTCATCGACAAAATGAACTACGACCTGAAGGCGCGGGTCATCTTCCAGTCGCGGACGAGGTTCTGGAAGCGCGACGGGGTGAGTCCGAACATGGTGTTCTCGGAGCAGGAATTGGCGGACGTGTGGGGGATGGCGGAGGAGGTGCGGACGCCGCGAGGGCTGCTGATCGGACAGGCGCGCACGTCCTCGGCCGAGACGGCGCTCGGGAAGTTCCGCCAGTTATATCCGGGGAAGTCGGAGGACGTGGAGCAGGCGCTGCTGGTGAACTGGACGCTGGATCCGTGGGCGGGTTCCTGCCTGCCGCTGTTGCGTCCGCCGGGGGAGCTGGCGCGGTTCTGGCCGGAGGTGATGCGGCCGGTGGGCCGGATTCAGTTCGCCAGCGTGGCGGTGGATCCGCTGCCGAACGGGTTGGAAGCGGGGGTTCGGGCGGGGAAGAGGGCGGCCGCGGCCGTGGGAATGGCCTGAAGAGCAAGTTAGCCGGTCACCCCCTGGGGAGGACAGGATGCGAGCTGTAGTCGACAAGTCGGCGGTCGGACGGATCGCCTCGCTCTCTGCTACTGTATTGCTAGGACTGGCATCACCATTGCCGGCAGCGGATACCTACCTCCAAGCCTCGACGGACCAAGCCGGCCAACTCCGCATTGCAACTAAGGATGGGCGCGAGATCGTTCCTAAGAAGGAAGCCGGACAAGTGGGCTTTGACAAAGCGGCGATTTCTCCGGATGGTCGCTCCGTGGGTTGGTCGGCCCTGTATCCGAATTGCTGCACCTCTTATCCGATTCCGTTGAAGCTGGTAATCTACGCGAGCGGCCGGGTGCGCACCTTTGCGGAGGGGTTGCCGGTTTGGCAATGGTGCTTTGTAGCCGGCGGCAAGCAGGTCGCCTTTTTCCAGGAAACAGTCCATGGCGGTCGCGGGACGCGCCACGAATTGCGGGAGGTCGTCACGGGACGCCTCATCGCGGTATATGAGCCGGCCCCAGAGCCGGATACAGACCTCCGAGGCGTTCCCAAGTGGCTGTGCAAAGCGGACGCGAAGCAGTAGGGAATCCTCGTCATAGGGAGGGCGGCGCCGGCGGCTGCCTGGTCCCGGCCTGCCTGGCGTCCCGCCTCGATCCGGGGTTGGAGCTGCGCGAAGAGTAGCCCCCAGAAAAATGTAACCGGTGGTAGTGTGTCCCGGTAAGGGTAGATAGGAGGGACATGGAGCTGCTGGAGCGGTTCGCTCGGGGCGATGTGGAGGCTTTCGAGACGCTGTTCCGGCAATATCAGGGCTACGTGTTCGCGTGGATCGTGAGAATGGTGCGGGATCGGGCGGCGGCGGAGGACTTGACGGTGGAAGCGTTCTGGCGGATCTGGCGCTCGCGGGCGCGGTTCGATCCGGATCGGGAGTTTGGGGCGTGGGCGCGCAGGGTGGCGTCCAACGTGGCGGTGGACTACCTGAAGACGGACCGGCGGGAGGTGGCGCTGGAGCGGGATTGGCCGGCCCGGGCAGAGGCGGGGCCGGAGGTGGGGCAGGCGATTCGAGAGGCCTTCGGTCGGCTGCCCGCGAGGTTGCGGGCGGTGGCGACCCTGGCCCTGATCGAAGAGAGGCCGTATGGCGAGATTGCCGAGGCTCTGGGGATCTCGATGGCGGCCGTGAAAACGCGGGCGTTTCGGGCGGCGCGGTTGTTGCGGACGAGGCTCGAAAAGATGGGGGTGAGGCCATGAGCGGGGACGAATTGCGGCGGGCGTTGCCACCGGTCGGGGACGTGGAGTTGCAGCGGGACCTGTGGCCGGCGATGCTCCGGAGGAGGGAGGAGCGGCGCGTGCGGCCGACGTGGCTGGACTGGGCGCTGGCGGGGGTGGCGATGGTCTGGCTGGCGGTGTTTCCGGAGGCGATAGGAGTTCTATTGTATCAATTATGAGGCAGAATCACCGTTATCTGCGAGCGTACATGGCTGGGATCACCGTGCCAACTATGTTTCTGTTGGTCGTGGTGACGGGCTTCACCCTGCTGCACAGAGTGGCCGCTCCCTGGGAGCGGATCATCATGTTCCCCATGGCCGTGGTGCCGAACCTGTGGGGTGTCTGGAATCTATTGCACTGCCGGTGGCGGTGGACCACGATCGGAATGCATGGGGCGATTCTGCCGTTGTTGCTGGTGCCGGCGGGGTTCGCCCTGGCGCGGGCGCTGGAGGTTCCGTGGATCTCGGCGGGCGGCGCCGCCACCGTCCTGCCGGTAGGGATGGTGGTGTACTACCTGGCCTGGAAGTACCTGGTGGCTTTCTTCAACGAAGTCCTGGGGGTCGCATGAGAACTATATTTGTGGCGGTGAGGACGTTGCTGTTTGCGAGCGGGTTCTTCTATCTGTGGGTCTGGGTAGCCCGATCGGTCGAGCGGCTCGGGTTGCCCTTGCCGGAGTGGACGGCGGCGCCCGGGGTGGTCCTGCTGGCTTTGGGAGGAGTGCTGACGCTGGCGTGTGTGGGCACGTTCGTGCTTTGGGGGAAGGGAACGCCGGCGCCGTTCGACGCCCCGCGCGAGTTTGTGGCCGTGGGGCCGTACCGATATGTACGCAATCCTATGTACATGGGGGGCGCGACGATGCTGGCCGGGTACGGACTGTACCTGCGGTCGGGAGCGGTGGTGTTGTTCGCCGTGGCCTGGCTCGGGTTGGCGCACCTGTTCGTGGTGCTGTACGAGGAACCCGCGCTGCGGAGCAAGTTTGGAGCGGCGTACGAGAGCTATTGCCGGACGGTGGCGCGCTGGATTCCGCGGCTTACCGGGCAGTCGTGGGCGCTGGAGAAGCCGTGAGGATCCGCCGCAGCGTGCCGCCGAAGATGTTGGCCTGGGCTTCCGGGGAGACGCCGCAGGCGTCCAGCATCTTGCGGTAGCGCTCGACGGAGCGGTCGAATTCTTCCAGTTCGCCGCCGAATACATCGGAGCCGAAGATGATCTTCTCGAAGGCGCTCCCGCCCCCCTTGGGGGTGTGGGGGCTGGCCACGGCGCTCCACCAGAATACGGACTTGAAAAACCTGTAGTCCTCCTGTTTCTTGATGAGGGTGGAGCCGGAGAGGTCGAAGTAGAGATTGGGATTCCAGCGGGCCAGCTCCGCGGCCCAGGCGTAGTCGGGATTGCCCAAGTGGGCGCCGATGATGGTGAGCTTGGGGAAGCGCCGCGCGATGTTATCGAGCGTGGTGACGCGCATGCGCTCCGAGGAAATGTCGGTGGGGCGGTCGGGGTTCGAGCGGTTGACGATGCCGGTGTGGAACAGGACGATCATGCCGTATTTCTCGGCGCGCTCGTAGACGGGCCAGTAGGCCTTGTCGTGAAAGTCCCGCAGGGGTCCGGAGATTTCGCCGAGGCCGCGGAAGCCACCGTTGTGAAAGCGGTCGATCCACTCCAGGGCGTGGGGGTCGTCGAGCTGGATCTGGCCGAAGCCGATGAGACGGTTGGCGTGCTTGATCAGCAGCGCCTGGGTGGCGTCGAAGTCCTTGGGCTCGACCAGGAGAAAGGCCTGGCCGTCTACCCGGTCGAGGCGGGCGACGAGTTGTTCGATAAACTTAGGGTCGCCGTTGTGGTGGACGTGCGCGTCGATGAGGCGGCGGTGGGACTGGGCGGGCAGGACGCTGAGGAGGATAGAGGACAGCAGTAGGAATCTGGTCATGGCGTGGGTCCGGCTGGAGAAGGTTCACGGGGCTCGATGACGAAGGCGACGCCGGCGACGATCTCGCGCACCCGCTCGGGAGAGAGGGCGCCACTACGCTTGCCGAGTTGGGACTTGTCTAGGGTAAGGATCTGGGAGACGTTTGCCACGCTGGACCTGGGCAAGTTCGCTTCACCTCGGGTTAGGAGGACGTTACCGCGGTCGGAAGCTCGTCTGACATCGAGTGTAAGGCCACAGACTAGCACCGTGCTAATGCGTTTGCGGTTGAGAAAGTTGTTTTGTACGACCACGTGCAGGCGTTGGCCCACCTGAGAGACGTCGCCCTGGGAGATCACCATTGGCCCTTCGCCAGGCGAGCCGCTTGTAGGAGCGCGGCGTCCAGCCACGCCTTCTCCTCGGGATCAGGGCCATCCGCGTAGGCGTCGTTAAAGCGAGCCAGCAGCTCGTCGTTCTCGTGGCGGCGCAGGAACTCCTGCATAGCCATGGAGTACAGCCGCGAGCGGGTCACTCGCAGGCGGCGGGCGAGCCTCTCGCTTTGGCGGAAGATGTCGCGGTTTTCTGAAATCGCGACCCTAACGCTGGTGGGCATCCCTTCAATTGTACCGCGGGTACTACTTCTTCCAGCTCACCGACAACCCGGACGGGCCGACCTTGACCCACTCGGTCCGGAGCTCGGGGCTGGTCTTGATGGCCTCCAGGAAATCCGCCATTTCCTGGGGATGGGACTCCACGTTGTGCGCCACGATGGCGCCGCCGGAGGGGACCATAGGAAGCACCAAGTCCAGGTATTTCTTGTAGTCCGGTTTCCAGGCGTCGATGAAGACGATCTCGAAGGGACCCTGCAGAGTGGGAAGGGTCTTGAGGGCGTCGCCGAGGCGGGAGTCGATAAGGTCGTCGACGCCGGTGGCCTTGAAGTTCTTGAGGGCGAGGGAGCGGCGGCCTTCGTCGAGGTCCAGGGTGATCAGCTTGCCGCCCGTTTCGCGCAGCCCGAGGGCGAACCAGATGCCGGAGTAGCCGTTGGAGGTGCCGATCTCGAGGACCCGCTTGGCCTGAAGCCTCTTGACCAGGCCGGAGAGGTACTCGCCTTCGGCGGGGGCGACGTTCATCATGCCGCGCTCGGTGGCCCGCATCTTACTGAGGTGGTCGAGGATCTGCTGCCGGCTCATGCGAGGTTTCTGAGGAGAGGCGAGCAGGGCAGCGACTAGTAGCGTCGTGTAGAGCATAAGCTTCACCGCACTGCCAGGGTCACATTGGGCTGGCTGTTGACCCCGCCGATATTGATGGAGAGCGGAACGGCGGGGCCGGTAGGGGCGTTGGACGGCACGATCACGTTGACCTGGAGAAGGCCGACAAACTGCGGGGTCAGGCCGCCGAAAAGGACCTCGGCCGGAACGCCGCCGATGGTGGCGGTAACGGCTTGGACGGCGCCGTTCAAGGGCGAGGCCGAAGCCAGGGCCCCCGTGGCCAGAGCCGGCTGCACCGCCCCTTGACCGGTGGCGTAAATGACCACGGCCTGGCCGCGGGCCACCGCGTTGGCGGCGGTGTTGAGCGAACCGTCCTGGTGCTGAATGATACCCTGGGGAGGCGCCAGGACGCACAAAGATGCCTGGCTGGGTCGAGCCAATAGGGATAGTCACCGGCGGGCTGGTGGCGAGCCGGTAGTTCACCACCACGTTGGCGGTGGAGGTGTTGGCCATCTCGAAAGGCACCTGGGCGTTGATCTGGCCGGCGCTGGCGTAGAAGAGCGGGGCGCGAATGCCGTTGAACGTGACGCTGACGCCGGCCAGGGAGTTATTCAGGCGGCCGGTGCCGGGGTTCAGGGCGCCGACCTCCCCGGCGGCCGGTCCCAGGCCGCTTCCGAAGAGGGAGACAATCTCACCCGGCACGGCCGGACCGGAGGCGAAGCTGGCGCCGTTGACGATGCCGGCGGCCGTGAAGGAAGGAAGGGGCGGAGCGATACGAATGCCCGCGGAGAAGACGGCGGCGCCGGTCGAGGACCGCACCAGCACGGTGGCCAGGCCCAGGGGGGCGTTGGTGGCCACCTGGACGGTGACGCGAATAATAGGAAGATTACTGCCGGAGGCGACACTGCGGCGGAAGCCGCCGGTAATGGTGATGGGGGCGCCGAAAAAGGAGAAGGAGTCCTGGGTAACGGTCGGGTCGTCGAGGCCGTCGCCGGCCAGGACCATATCGGCGCTGGAGCCGCGGTTGAGGACGAAGGCGCCGGAGCCGAAGGAGACGGCGCCGCCGACGGGCCCAGCGCCGCCCTGCCGGAGATTGAGGGGAGGATTGCCGGGCGCGACCGTCAGGCTGGCGCTGGCAGCAGCCCCGGCGGTGACGTTGACCGGCGTGGGCGCGTCCAGGCCGCCGAAGATGTTGGTGAGGAAGTTGGTGTTCGCTCCCTGGCCGGCGTTACCGAGTTGGTTGGGTTCCACCGGGCCGTCGGCGGGCTCGGCGTAAACAAAGTAGCGGCCGGGCGGGACCTGGCTAATAGTGAAGGTTCCGTCGGAGGCGGTGAGGGAGCCGAGCAGCGCGCCGGTGGACGGATCCACCGCGGCCACCAGGGCGCCCGGGACGGGGCCACCGGAGGTCAAGTTGACCGAACCGGTGACGACGCCCAAGCTGGCGGCGGCGCCGGTCTCCGGGTACACCTCCGTGGCGAACGCGACATCGTCCGGAGAGAGGGTGGACTGCAGGTTGTTGGCGCGGCGGACGGCAAAGAACATGGTCGCCCCTACCAGACCGGAGTGGCTGGACCCCAGGGCATGGCCGAGCTCGTGGGTCACCACCGTCTGGATATCAAAAGTATTCGTCTGGAGAGTGGTCGAGAAAGGCAGAGTCGGGTTGAACAGGATGTCGGTGTCGGTGATCTCGCCCAAGGAGTTGGTGAAGGTGCGGGTGACGGCGACGGCATCCCCGACGATGGAGCGGTTGCCGGGGGTGTCCAGAAAACTAATGAGATGCTCGCGATCGGGCTGGGAGGATTCGAGCGGCGATAGGGTCAGGGTCGCGAAGACGACGCTGGAGGTCGGGACATTGGTCCAGGAGTCCACCGCGGCCTGGAGGGCGCCCAGGGGGTCGCTGTCGGAGGTGATGATCACGCCGCCGGAGGCGTTGGCGAGGCCGGGAGCGGTCTGGTTGTTGACCACGAAGCGGATGCCGCCGGAGTCGGTGCGGCGGGTGGGGAGGCCGGCGGAGGTGCGGCTGCGAATGAAGGCGGACGCCGGAGTGCAGGCGAGGACCAGGCAGGAGAGGGCGGCCAGTGTGGAGCGGGTCATCGGGTCAGGACCCCGCGAATGGCGGCCTTAAACCGGTCGAGGGACAGACCGTCGAGCCGGCGGAGGTCGGTCGAGCGAGCGGCCGGGGGCCGGACGGGACCCGGCAGCGAGAGACCTTCCACGGTGGCGTGGACCTGTCCGCCGGCGACGCGGAACTTGCCCTGCCCGAGGCCGCGGGTGCGCCAAAGTCCGTTGGGGACGCGGTAGAGGAACAGCACCATCTCCTCGCCGCGCTCGAAGCGGGAGACGCCCTCGATGGTCATTTCCACGCCGTCCACCACGCCGCCGGGCTCGCTGACCACCACCGTCTTGGCGGCGCCGCCCTTGAGAGGGTCCGCGACCTCGACTTCGCAATGCGTCCAGATGGCTTGGTGATCGGCGTCCCAGGCGGACCAGGTGCGGAGGCAACGGCCGTGGACGATGCGCTCCGAGCGGTCGGCAAGCTGTTCCAGGGTGAGGCGCTCGACCAGCGTGGCGGAAAGGGGCGCAACTGCCGCGCCGAGGAGAATGGCAATCCCTAGTAGGCGTTTCATGCCCGGACTATCACCATTGTATCTTATCGGCAGCGTGCCGCGTAGCGGCGGACAATGTGGCGGAGTGCCTGGTCGGCCGGGGTGAGCGAGAACAGGCCGCGCAGGAGCGGCAGGAAGGGGGTGACAAAAATCACTTGGGCCACGCCGAACGCCATCAGAAGAAACCAGATCGCCAGGGGGAGGATCCGGCTGGGAACCCCGGCGTGCCAGAACACGAAGCCCCATGCCAGGTAGACGCCCGCCTGCAAGGGCCGGTTCCCAAGAACGAACAGGGCCGAATTGAGCGGAGGGGAGTAGAAGAGCATGGTCGCTAACTGGACGGTCAGGAAAAGGCCGATGTCGGCGAGGAGGGCATAGTCGACGCGCAGGAATTCGAGGAAGGCTGGAAAGGCCCAGATGGCGGCGGTCGAGGGCCACAGAACCCACAGGGCGGCCTCGCCCAGCAGGCGAGCGAAGGGGACCTGCTCGAGGACGGTGGGGTAGTCGCGGCGGAGGTCGGATTCCTCGGTCTTGAAGCGCAGGCCGCCGGCGGCGAAAAGGCCCTTCCCGGGAACGGTTCGGTACTCGACGGAAAAGGGATCTTGGGAGGAAGGGGCCATTCTGGATATGATAGCCCGGTCCGCAAATTTGCGGACCCAGCGAGGTGAAGCGATGCGGGTAGGGATCATTCTGGTGCTGGCGGCACTGGCCGGATGCGGAAAGAAGACCACTGGAACCCTGGAGACCCAGGCGCAGGCGGTCCTGGCCCAGACCACCGGAAAACTCCAACTGGCCGGGCTGGCCAAGCCCGTCGAAGTCCGGCGCGACCAGTGGGGCATACCCCACATCTACGCCCAGACGGTCGAGGACCTGTTCTTCGCCCAGGGATTCGTGGCCGCCCAGGACCGGCTGTTCCAGATCGAGATGTGGCGCCGGACCGGGGCCGGCGAGCTGGCCGAGATCCTGGGGGAGAGCCACGTGGAGCGGGACCGCTTCGCCCGGCTGGTGAAATATCGCGGGGACATGCAGGCCGAGTGGACCAGCTACGCCCCCGACGCCAAGATCATCATCGAGAGCTTTGTGCGCGGGGTGAACACGTACATCCGCCACGCCGGCGACAAGCTGCCGATCGAGTTTCAGCTCTTGGGGATCCGGCCGGGGGAATGGAAGCCCGAGGACTGCCTGCTCCGGATCGCTGGATTGCTGATGACCCGGAACGCCGTCCAGGAGGTGGACCGGGCGCGCTTGGTGGCGCGCTTGGGACCGGAGAAGGCCGCCGACCTCCTGCCGCCCGACCCCCTGACCAAGCACGAGGCCAGTCCGGCGTTTCCCCTGGAGGGGATCGACCAGCGGGTGACCAAGAGCCTCCAGGCGGCCATCGGACCGGTCCGCTACGAGACCGAGCCGGGGAGCAACAACTGGGTAGTGGACGGGACGCTGTCGGCCACCGGCAAGCCGCTGCTGGCCAACGATCCGCATCGGCCGGTGGTGCTGCCCTCGCTGCGGTACCTGGTGCATCTGGTGGGACCGGGCTGGAACGCCATCGGGTCGGGGGAGCCGGCGCTGCCGGGGATCGCCTTGGGACACAACGAGCGGGTGGGGTTCGGGTTCACCGTCGTCGGAATCGACCAGCAGGATCTCTACGTCGAGAAGACCGACGGCCAGAACCGGTACCAGGTAAAGGGCGACTGGCGCGAGATGCGGGTGGAGAAGGAGAAGATCCGGGTGAAAGGCAAGACCGAACCGGTGGAGGTGGAGCTGAAGTTCACCGACCACGGGCCGGTGATCTATGAAGATCCCGGGCGCCAGCGGGCCTACGCGCTGCGGTGGGTGGGTGCGGAGCCGGGCGGGGCCGGGTACCTGGCTTCCTTGTCGGCGGCGCGGGCCCAGAACTGGAAGGAGTTTCAGTCGGCTATGGAGCGGTGGAAGGTCCCCTCGGAAAACCTGGTGTACGCGGACGTGGACGGAAATATCGGCTGGATCGCGTCCGGTCTCGCGCCGGTGCGGAAGAATTGGAGCGGGTTGCTGCCGCAGCCGGGGCAGACGGGGGAGCGGGAATGGGCGGGGTTCCTGCCGCTCTCGGAGCACCCGCAGAAGTACAATCCCCCGGAGCATTACGTAGCCACCGCCAACCACAACATCCTGCCCCGGGGATACCGCCACCAGCTCGGGTACGAGTGGAACCCCGGGTTTCGGTTCCACCGTCTCGACGAGGTGCTGCGGGCCGGGAAGAAGTTCACCATCGAGGACTTCCAGAAGCTGCAGCAGGACTATACGTCGCTGGTGGCGCGGGAGTTCGTGGCCCTACTGAAGAAGGCTCCGGCGGGAGTGGGGGGCGAGGCGCGGAAGATGCTGGAAGCGTGGGACTGCGTCCTCGGGAAGGATTCGGGGGCGGCGGCGCTCTACGAGCTGTGGCTGCGGCGGCTGACCCGGCGCTACATCGCCACGCTGGGGCCCGAAGACGTCCGAGACGTGCTGGACCGGCGGATGTCTCACCGCAATATCCTGGATCTATTGGCCAAGGACCCGCCCGAGAAACGCCACGAGCTGCTGCTGGGCGCCCTGCGGGAGGCCGTCCAGGAGGCGGAGAAGACCATGGACGAAGATATGGCTGGGTGGAGGTGGGGCGCGCTGCACCATATCCGGTTCCACCATCCGCTGGCGCTCGATGCGGAGCGGCGGAAGCTGTTTGATCTGGGACCGGTGGAGCGGGGCGGAGACGCCAATACGGTCAACAACACCGGTGGAACGGGGTTCAACCAGACTTCGGGAGCGTCCTACCGGCAGATCCTGGACGTGGCCGATTGGGACCGGTCGGTGGCGACCAGCACTCCGGGGCAGTCCGGGCAGCCGGGCAGCCCGCACTACGGGGATCTGCTACCACTATGGGCAGAGGGAAAGTACTTCCCCCTGTCCTATACCCGTGGGGCCGTGGAGAGAGTCACGCGTAACATATTGATTCTGGAGCCGAAATAATGCACAAATTTGGAGCCGAATTACGGTTAAAATACCGCCATGCCCGATAAACTTTCTCTCGATTGGAGCCAGCTCCAAAAGAAGTATGACTTTGTGGTCGTGGGGTCGGGATATGGGGGGTCGATCACGGCGGCTCGAATCGCCACCGCCGGCCTGCCCCAGAAGCCCTCGGTGTGCGTCCTGGAGCGGGGCCGGGAGTGGGAGGTGGGCACATTCCCGGATACCCAATTGGCGGCAGCCGCACAGTTCCGCAGCGACCTGAACCCGCTCGGCCTGTACGAGCTCCTGCCCTATAAGGACATCTCGGTAATCAAAGGGAACGGGTTGGGAGGCACGTCGCTGGTGAACGCCAACGTGGCCATTGTGCCCGATCGCGAGGTATTCGAGCAGGCCAACTGGCCGAAGACCCTCACCTACGACAAGATGCTCGGCTACTACGACAAGGCGCGGAAGGTATTAGACCCCGGACCGCACCCGCGATTCAGCGACCTGAAGAAGGTCCAGGCCCTGGGGAAGCGGGCGGCGCAGCTCGGTCTGCAGGCCGAGGCGCTCCACATCACGGTGAACTTCAAGGATTTCGCGGCCACCGGGGGGCTGAATCCCTACGGCCGGCCGCAGCAGCCGTGTACCGACTGCGGCGACTGCGTCAGCGGGTGCAACGTAGGGGCCAAGAATACCCTCTATATGAACTACCTGCCCATGGCCCGGAAGGCGGGGGCGCAGATCTTCGTCCAGGCCAAGGTCGAGTGGATCGAGAAGCTGGCCGCCGGCGGGTGGCGGATTCATGGGAAGCATTACACCGACACGTTCGACGCCCAGGACTTCACCCTGGAGGCGACGCACGTGGTGATGGCGGCCGGGTCGATCAACTCGACCGAGATCCTGCTGCGCAGCCAGGCGAAAGGGCTGGCGCTGTCGCCCCGCATCGGGACCGGGTTCAGCGGCAACGGCGACTTCTTCGGGCTGGCCTACAACGGGAACGACCCGACCCAGGTGCTCGGATTTGGAAATCACCCGGACAGTCCGGGAGCCCAGTTGCCGCCGGGTCCGACCATTACCGGAATCATCCGGTACAACGTGAAACTGCCGCTGGACCAGCGGTTCACCATCGAAGACCTGTCCTTCCCCAGCGGCGGCGTGGACCTCAGCCGGGCCACCTTCGCGCTGCTCCGGGGAGAGGACACCGATGTCGGCGACGAGGAAGCGGAGCGAGGGCGGGTGCAGCGCGACTTTCCCCCTCTGGTTCCGAACGATCCGCAGGGCGCGCTCAACCACACCATGCTGTATTTGTGTATGGGCAAGGATGATGCCAAAGGGACCATGGTATTCCAGACGCCGCTGCTGGAGCCGGATGGGCGGATGGAAATCGTCTGGGACGACGCCGGGCGGCAGCAGGTGTTCACCCGCATCAATGAAGAGCTGCGGCGGCACGCCCGGGCGCTGGGGGCGAGCTTCATCGCCAACCCCATCTGGAACTTCCTGGACATCAAACACCTCGCCACCGCGCATCCGCTGGGCGGGTGCCCGGTCGGGGAGGACTACCTGCAAGGGGCCGTGGACGTTTACGGGCGCGTGTTCTCGGGCGACGGAACGGTACACGAAGGGCTGTTCGTGTCCGACGGCGCGCTGATCCCGTCGGCGCTGGGGGTGAATCCTTTCCTCACGATTTCAGCGCTCACCGAGCACATCGTCGAGCGCAAGATCCAGGACCTCGCAGGGGACCGGTATCCGGCGCCGCAAAAGGCGGTGAGCTTTGCGGGCCTGCAGCCGGTTGACGTCATCGGGCGGCCCGAAGCGGAGCTGGAGCGGGTGTTTCGCAGCGTGCCGTCGTTCGGGATCGACACGCTGCTCAACAAGGGCGAGCGGAAGATCGACGTGGCCAAGCGGGAGATCTTCAACGACGCCTACTGGAAGGGGTTTTTCCCGGCGGGGCACCTCCTCAACCGCATGTCGGCGGCGATCTTCACCGGCTTCCAGAAGCGGTTCTTCCAGGAAGGCAATCACTACAAGGGGATAACCAGCGACACCGACGGGCGCATCAACGCGCGGAACACGCTGGAGGAATTGAACCTGACAAAACGCACCGGGGACCTGGATCCGGGGCGATACATCCTGCTGCGATACATCGATCCGCCGTGGCAGGGGTTCTACGACGTGTTTCGCATCGTCAGCGACGAGCTGATCCTCGGACGCGTGTACTTCGGGGAGTATCCCAACGGCGCGCGGGTGTTCACCTTCCCGATGAGCCGGCGGTACAGCTTCGACCAGATGACGGTGGAGGACCACCGCCAACTGTGGGAATCGGGGAGCGTGCCCACCCCGCAGGATCTGAACGGGGTGTGGCGGATGGACGCGATCTCCAACGCCAACCACGCCGGCGGGATCGCCTACCTGCAGTTCGACGCCAAGCCCGACGGGCGACTGGAGAGCCGCTACCGCCTGATGGGACTCATGGAGGGCCTGGTCACGCCGAGCTTCGTCGCCGACCACTTCCAGTTGCACGACTTTACAATGTTCCACGACGAAATCCGCGAGGTGGACGGGAAGTTCCTGGTGGGCAAGTACGTCATGGACCTGCCGGCGGCGATCGCCCAGGCCATTCCGGCCACGTCGCTCGGGCTGCTGCACGTGGAGGGCGGCCGGGTCGGCTTCTATTACCTGCTGACCAAGGCCGACCAGGCGGGGCTCGCCACCAGCACGATCCTGAGTCCCTTCCTGGACGCCAAGCTGCCGGACGGGCTGTCGATGAGCTTCGACGAGGAGATGGTCGGGTGGTACCAGGCCGTGGGGTCCAGCGAGAAGGTCGCCTGCAGCTTCCAGTTGAAGCTGATGATCCGGGACGTGAACGAGTTTATCGACGGGACCGAGCACGAAGCGCAGTGCCGGGGAACAGTCCGGTTCGACAAATTCGAGGGCGAAGGACCCGTAATCGTGCCGGTCGACGAGCGCCAGAGCCGGTTCAACTATCTGCGGGTGAACCCGGCAACCGGCGAAGCCGAGATGAACTATCACCTGGTATTCAGCCCCGGCCTGAAGCGGCGGTTCGTGCTCGAGGGCACGAAGTTCATGCAGAAGAACGAGGGAGGCGGATTGCGGGGTCTGCGGGAGGTCCTGGAAGACTACACGACTCTATACTACAAAGTCCTGGAAGGGGACCAGGAGATAGGGTCGGGCGTGCTGCGGTTCAAGACCTTCGAGGACCTGGCGGCGGTGGGAAACCTGGTCGGGTTCCTGCGGTCGTTCCAGGTCACCGGCACCGACAATGCGCTGTGGAAGCTGCAGGCGCAGATGCGGTTCATGGCGTTCACCGGGCAGTTCGTGCTGCAGGAGTATGATCCGCTCTCGCCCGACAGCGTCGGACCCTTGCAGGAGGACGTGCAGGCGCTGGTGGCGCGCGGCGCCGATACGCCGGACTTCTTCAGCACCCGGCCGTCCAACGAGCTGCAGTCGGTGCTGCGGGCCCAACCCACCCTCCCCCTGGAGAAGCTCGTCAACACCGGCGCGGTGAAGATAGACTGGGACCAGCGGCGCATCTGGCGCGATTCCTTCTGGAAGGGCTCCTTCGCCATGGATTCGCTGCTCGGCTGGGAGGAACGCGCCCAAAACGCCGGAGCCCAGCGCGAGGGTGCGATCTTCGCCGGCGGGGCCTTCTGGAAGCGGTTCGATGGTGTGAAGAACGGCGTGGCCACGGGTCACGTGGTGAACTACGAGCTGGCGTTCCTGCCGGGAAAGCCGGAGGTGCGCGAAGTGGCGTATCCGAACGACGCGCGCGTGTATTTCGCCAAGGGCGACAAGATCCTGCTGCTCACCTATACCAACGAGCCGTACCGCATCGTCTACGACACCATCAAGGTGATCGACGAGAACAACTGCATCGGAGTGATGCACTTGGGAACGTTCCCGGACGGCGTGGTGTTCTCTTCGTTCGTGATGACCCGCAACAATTATCCTTTTGAGAAGATGTCGGTGGAAGACCACCAGGCGATCTTCGCCGACCCGCGCACCACCGTGCCGGGAGCGGCCCAGCTCGAAGGCGAGTGGGACGGCAACCTGATTTTCCTGGCGCATCCCAACGTGAGCCTGCTGAACCAGGCCAACCCGGTACTGTTCCGGCTCAGTTTCCGGGCCGCCGGAAACCAGGTGGAGGGACGCTACCGCTTCGGCCTCTTGAGCGGACAGATGAAAGTGGAGTTTACCGAGGAGTTCGTCCGGCTGGTGGATTTCACCGCGTTCCACGACGAGATCCGCCTGATCGATCCGGATACGCTGATCGGCAAGTGGGTATCGCCGGATATGTCCCCGGTGCTGCTGGCCTGGCTGCGGAACTACGTGGAGCCAGGGGCAAATCGGCTGGGATTTTACTACATATTGAAGCGGGCTAAGGCGGGGGCGGCGACGGGAGGCGGATGACGGAGCCAGCGCGGTGACCCAGCCAGTTTACCGCAGAGGTATGCGCGAGCCTTTGACCAACGTATGGTCGTGCTCGAGACTCTTCAGGAGTTCCTCCACGAACTGTTTGTCAAGTGGTGTCCAAGCCGGGCCGACCAGGACGTTTGTAACCCCCTTGGGGTCAAAAGGCACTTCCCGCAGAAACACGCGGCATAGTAGAACCAGTCGGTACCCAGTCCCAGAGTCGAATCCTGCAGCGCTCCGACGATCGAGGACACTGGATCTTTTCGGCCATCGAGGACTTCAAGCGCGACCTCTGTACCGCGGGTGACCTCGGAGAGATCATTGAGACACCGTACATCCGATGCCCAGATCAGCTTCGATGAGAGGATCCCTCGCAGGCCCTCGGCGCTGGTGTAGTAGTTGCGGATACCACCGCCGAAATCTGTGACTCTCGCTTGGGCATATTTGTCAACGACCAGGGACTTGACCCATTTTCCCCCGATAGTGCTCCCGCGCTTGCGCCAGCATCCGCAGCGCGCGGTCCCGGTTCTCCCCCGGGCCGTAGTTGTTCCGCTCTTCGAGCAGCGCCTCCATCCGGTCCACCCAGCGGATCATCAGCTCCAGGTCCTGCTTCACCAGGACCGGCGCGCCAGCCACCGAGACATAGATGGGACTCGAATGGGCCCGCGGGATCTGTCCGGCGCCGACGATCCCCCGCGCCGCCTGTCCCCGCACCCGCACCGCGAACCAGCAGCTCGCCCGCACTTCCACCTCTTTCTCGACCCGCAGCTCCTTTGCCGTCGTGTCCCGGCTCTCGATCACCTCCCCGTTCTGAATCAGCTCCACCCGCTCCAGCGGCGACCGCGCCGTAACCTCGGCCACCAGCCGCGCCCGGTACGGCGTGCCCGACGGCGCCCGAATCTCGGAGCCGATTGGCTCGCCGTTCACGGCGAAGGTCAGCAGCGGCCCGTTGGTGACGAAGTTCCGGCCCGCCCGGAACCGCTCCACCCAGCGGTCCCACGCCAGGGTCGGACCCACCTCTACGTACTGCCGCGCCCCACCCGGAATCGAGTTGATCCCCCGCCAGTTGGTGAAGACGTCGGTCCCGGCGCCTGCCGAAATCTTGAAGCCGCTGTTCAGAAACCGGTACCACAGCTCGTACGCCGCCTCGCCGAAGGGCAGAATGTCGATCGCGTCCACCGCCCCCAACGCCGCCCCCACCGGCGCCTCCTTCGCGCCCAGCGACGTATCGAATACGTCCCGCCCGGCGCCCATGGGGTGGACATAGCTCACCAGGCCGCCCTGCTTCTTCGCCTCCAGCGCCGCCATCGTATTCAGCGGGAAATCGTAGGACGAGTTGCTCCCGATCACGCTGGTGTACGAGGGCGGCACCTGCTGCTTGATGTTCAGGAACGCCTGGTGGCCCAGCGGATAGCTGTTCCGGTACTCCTGCCCCCAGTACAGGATGTAGCGCTCGGTGGAGAGCGAATCGGGCGCGCCCCGGAAGAACTCCTTATCGTGGATGAACGCCCCCTCCGAGTTGGCCACAATCATGTTGGCCGCGTTCAGATCCTCGGCCTGCAGCCAGGCCAGCGACTGTTGCGGGCGCTGGTAGTAGCTGCCGTTGTAGTTGGCGTGGAAGTGATTCTCGCCCGTATACCAGCCTCGCTGCCGCCAGTTGGTCCAGCGCCGCAGCGAGATCGTCGCTTCGGCCGTTTCCGCCGCGCCCACGGAAACCGTCCGCTCGCCGATCTCGTACTCCACACCTTTGATGGCCACGAACTGCACGTTGCCCGCCGGGACCGGAAAGTTGTCGTCCCCAGAAGCCACAAAGAAGCCCTCGCGCCCGCGTCCCGGCTCGAGGCCGTAGTAGAAGATCTGCGTCCCCGACGGGCAGTAAGCCTTCCCGTCCGACGCCCGCACATAGAGCCGCGCCGGCGTGGGGTTGCCCTGCTCGTCCAGCACACGCACCCGCACCCGCCCGTGGGGCCCCCGGAACCGCAGGTTGGTGAGCCGCACGTGGGTCTTGTCCCCGCCCGCCACCGGCATGGTGAACAGATCGATGTTCCCCAGGTGATTGGACACGTGCGCGATCCGCGTCCCGTCCGGCGACACCGCCGGCGAGAACTCGTCCCGCACGGTATCGGTTATAGCTACCGGCGCGGGGACCGGCCCGCCGCGATACCGCGGCACCCGGTATAACTCGAAGTCACCCTTCCCGTTGACCACCACCGCCGAGTACACCACGCCGCTTCCATCCGGCAGGGCGCTCAGACTGTGCAACTGGACAATGTCCCCCGGCCGGTACCGCGTCAGCGGCATCTGCACCGTGTTGGCCGGCCCGCTGGGGTCCATCGACCAGATCTGCGGCGCCCCCACCCGCTGGGCGGCGAAGAAGATTTCCGGCATCTTCGGATTCCACGCCGCATCCACCCACGCCGACGCCGTCCGCAGCCCTTGCGGCAAGGTCTGGATCGGCCGCAGCGCTCCGGTGGCCACGGTGACCTCATGGAGCAGCGCCCCGTACTCAGTGGTACGCAAGGCGCAGACGATGCGGCTGCCGTCGGGCGACCAGGCCAGGGTGCCCGCCACCGGCTGCGGCGTGGCGATCTCGCGCTCCAGGCCCGACGCCACGTCGACCACCACCAGTTTCCCCGGGATGTTGGGGATCCGGCCGGCCGGCGCCTCGCCGCGCAGGAACGCGATCTGGTCTCCCTGCGGCGACCAGGCCGGATGCGCATGGTAGCCACCAGAGGTAGTCAACTGCTGCGCCTCGCCGCCCGGCGCGCCCACCTGCCAGATGCTGCCGAACAAGGAAAACGCCAGCCGCTTGGAGTCGGGCGACCAGGTCGGGTCGGTCGCCCCCCAGGAGATGGTCTCCGTATCGGCGGCGTGCGTGGAATTCCAGTGGTCTCGAACCATCAACGTGCCGCCGGCGACAACCAGCAGGGCGGCGGTTAAGGGGGCGGCCAAATACCTCATGCCCGAGAATGTAGCACAAGCAGGAGGGTCTTCAAGGCGAGATGTTCCAGACTTCCACTAGCCGGAGTCCCCGGCTGGTTCGCTCCACCACGCCCCCGATGTCCCATCCGACTTTCAGCCGGGCGGTGGCCTGCCTCGGGACCGGTACTGGCCCCAAGGCCTCGTCTCCGTAGCTCCCCGGATCGAGCCACAGTTTTCCAGGCTCCAGGCGAACCACCCTGAAATGGTCCTCGATCCGATGGGAGCGTTCGTCCGGCGTATAGCGGGCGGCGTGCGCCTCCAGGATTCGGAGAGCGTCCTTGCTGGCGGGGAGTTCTCGGGCCGCGTCGGAGGCCCGCTTTACCGCCAGATCCACGTCGGCCACGTACCCCTTCTCCCGAAGCCATATCGCCAGCTTCTTCGTCACCGTTGCCGCCGCGCGCATCGTCTGCTTCCCGCACATCGCTTTGCGCGGCATATAGTAGCCCAGGAACTCGCCGTAGGCTCCGGGCAGCTCTTCAGGACCGAAGGTCCCGCAGTAAGTGCCCCCAGCCTCCGTGATGCGGTTGTACTCCTCCTGGCCGTGTCCTGGCCAGTACGCCTCCAGGCAGTGCCGAAAGTAGCTGAGGGCGTACGTGTACTGAGCCAGCGTCCGAGTTGCGAGGCGCGCCCTTTGGTCGTGCACGAATTCCTCGAGGATGTCGTCGATGGTGGGCTTCATGGCTCTATCCTTGCAGATAGCAGCAGCCCGCAGTGTCGAAGGCTTCCTCCGGGCTGGCCACGAACGAACCCGCCATCGTGAACGAGCGCTCGTACTTCTCGGTGCTGTACTTGTAGAAAGCGAACGTCCAGCGATCCGGGTTTCCCAAGTATCCCAGGCGGCATAGATGCACCGGCGCGTTGTCGCCCTGGATGGCGTCCACGTAAGCAAACGCCCCATGGAATCGCAGTGTGATCCCCCGGCATTGCTCCTTCCACTCCGTGGCGGCGTGTCGTTCCAAGCGCTGTTGCAGATCCCGTTGGGCTGCCGGTGGGACAGACTTTGTCTTTGCCATTTTTTGCAATGCACCGCTGGTTATAGAATACGCCCAACGCGGTACAATCAACCCGAAAAGGGGAGCGTGGACCATGAACTCTCGAAAACTGGTGGTGCTCTTTCTAGCCACTCTGATCGCCGCCCCCGCCGCGGAGGTCACCCTCCGCGACGGCACACCCCAAGCCGCCGGCGTGGACCAGGGCCGTCTCGGCAGCATCCTGGCCCGCCTCGGCGAGTGGATCGACGCCGACATCACCGCCGGCGCCGTCATCCTCATCGCCCGCAACGGCGTGGTCGTCACCCACCGCGCCTTCGGACTCGCCGACGTCGAAGACAAGATCCGCTTCGAGCCCGACACTATCTGCCAGCTCGCCTCGGTCACCAAGCCCGTCACCGCCACCGCCGTTCTGCTGCTGGTCCAGGACGGCAAGATCGGCCTCGACGACCCGGTGGCCAAGTTCATCCCCTCCTTCCGCCGCCATGCGAACGTCACCATCCGCCACCTCCTCACCCATACCTCCGGTCTGCCCCGCGACGTCCCCACCCGCAAGATGCCCAGCATGCACCCCGACTGGCTCTCCCGCCGCCTCGCCGACATCGCCGAGGAGACCGCCCAAATGGACCTGCTGTTTCCGCCCGGAACCAAGTACTCCTACTGCAATGCCGGACTGGCCACGCTGGGCCGGGTGGTGGAGGTGGTGTCGGGCCAGCCCTTTGACCAGTTCCTGCAACGGCGCCTGTTCGATCCCCTGGGTATGACCACTACGACCTTCAGCCCGCCCGCTGCGGCGGCCCGCCGCGTGGCCACCCTCTACGCCGACAGCGCCGGCCGGCGCGACATCACCTATCACTTCGATCCCGAGTTTCGCATCACCAACCCGGCGCCCAACGGCGGCCTGTTCTCCACCGCCCGCG
Organism: Terriglobia bacterium; assembly: GCA_041477815.1. Classification (GTDB taxonomy): domain Bacteria; phylum Acidobacteriota; class Terriglobia; order Bryobacterales; family JACQDG01; genus JBGOUV01. The sequence goes on from JBGOUV010000002.1 coordinate 42,675, forward strand.
AGATGGCGTCCTTTGTCCAAATGTTCCTGAACGGCGGCGCCTACAACAACGCTCCGATCCTTTCCCCAGCCATCGTGAAGCAGATGCTCACGAACCAGACGCCCCAATTGCCCGAGTCCCGCGGGCTGGGCTGGGCGCTGCAGGAACGCGGCGCCGTCTTTTCCCATGCCGGATCGAGCGGCACCTACCTCTGGGGCGACCCGCGCCGCGGCGTGGTGGGCGTCCTGTTCTCGCAAACCGCCGGCCCTCGCGTCAGCGAGGCCCACCGCGAGTTCCTCGCCCGCGTCACCGCCGCCGTCGATCCGCCTAAGGCCACGGACAATCCGCTGTGGCCCCGCCACGTAGTCGCCACCGGGTTCCACAACATGACCGCCATCGCCGCCGACTTCACCGGCGACGGCCTGCCCGACGTCATCACCAACGACAGCCGCCGCACCCTCCTCTACGTTGCTCCCGACTGGAAAGAGGTGGTCATCCACCCCGGCCCCATCGACGTTATCCACGGCGGGGTGATGGACGTAGACGGTGACGGCGACCCGGACTACATCGGCGCACGTTATTCTCCCGGCCTGATCTTCTGGCTGGAACGCCCGGCCCGACCCCTCCAGGACCCCTGGACCTATCATCTTGTCGACGATCAGGTCAACGGCATCCACGGCGTCATGGTCGGCGACATCGACGGCGACAAGAAGCCCGACCTGGCCGCCACCAGCGCCCAGCCCACCGGCCCCTTCCCCAACTCGCTCGCCTGGTTCAAAGTGCCGCCCAACCCGCGCCGCGCCGAGCGCTGGCAGCGCTATGTCTTTGCCCGCCAGGACGCCCCCGGTCTCAGCCACTATGTCGGCATCGGAGACGTCAACGGCGACGGCCGCCCCGACATCGCCAGCGCCGCCAAGATCGCCCACGGCGGCAACTGGTACGCCTGGTGGGAAGCGCCTAAGGACCCCACCCAGGTCCCCTGGACCAAGCACGTCATCTCCACCGGCCAGGAAGGCGCCACCAACATTCTGATGGCCGACATCAACGGCGACGGCCGCATGGACTTCGTCGGCTCGCGCGGCCATGGCAAGGGACTGGTCTGGTTCGAGGCCCCCGACTGGAAGCCCCACGAGATCAACCCCTCCCTCACCGGACCGCACTCGCTAGCCGTGGGCGACATCGACGGCGACGGCGACATCGACGTCGTTACCTGTGCCAAGCACGACTTCGCCGCTGCCTGGTTCGAGAACGACGGCAAAGGTAACTTTAAGACGCACATTATCTACAACGACCAGGCCGCCTACGACATCCGCCTGGTGGACATGGACCGCGACGGCGACCTCGACGTTCTCATCGCCGGACAGGAGAGCCGCAACGTGGTTTGGTACGAGAACCGCGTGGCGAAGAAGTGATCTCCATCGGCGACCGCCGCATCACCCTCCCGGACATAGCCGCCGTGGCCCGCGAAGGCGCCGAGGTAGCTCTCACCGCCCAGCCCCAGGTCCGCCGCCGCATCCGCCAATCCCGCGAGCACCTGATGGCGGCAGTCCACCGCGGCGAGATCATCTACGGCGTCAACACCGGCGTCGGCACCAACGCGGTCTTCGTCCTCCCGCCAGCCGAAGCGGAGCGCTTCCAGGAGAGCAACCTGCAGCAACTCTGCTGCGGCACCGGCCCCCCGCTCGCCTCCGAAATAGTACGCGGCGCTATGCTATTGCGTGCCGCTACCCTAAGCCTGGGACTTTCCGCCGTCCGCGAAGAGGTCATCGAGCAGCTTGTCAGACTCCTGAACGCCGGCATTACCCCGATAGTCCCGCGCTACGGCTCGGTCGGAGCGAGCGGCGACCTGATCCCCTCGGGCTACATTGCCCTGGCCCTACTGGGGCAGGGAAGAGTCTGGTATCGCGGCCGGCCGAAGACAGCCCGGCGGGCCCTGTCGCAGGCCGGCATCGCCCCTCTCCGCCTCAGCTATAAGGAAGGCCTCTCCCTCATCAACGGCACCACGGTGATGACCGCGGCCGCGGCCCTTACGGTCCACGACGCCGAGGCCGTACTGCACGGCTTCCTCGCCGCCAGCGCGCTGGCGGTAGAAGCCCTGGGCGCCTCGCCTGAGCCCTTCGACGACTGGGTCCAGCGCGCCAAAGGCCACGCCGGCCAGCGCGCCGTCGGACGCCTCCTGCGCGAGCTGCTCCGCGGCTCCCAAGCGGTCGGCTCCACGGCCGACCTCCGCCGCCGGCTGAAGAAGGAGAAGGTCTCGATCCAGAGTGGCTACTCTGTCCGCTGCCTCCCCCAAGGTATGGGACCGATGTACGAGAGCCTGGCCGCCGCCCGCGCGGTGATCGAAACGGAAGCCAACTCGGCCAACGACAATCCCCTGGTCGATCCCGCCACCGGCCGCTTCTACCATACCGGCAACTTCTACGGCGGACACATCGCTCGCTCCCTCGACGCCCTCAAGCTCGACTTCGCCAACCTCGCCAACTGGTGCCACGCCCTGATGGCCGTCCTGGTCGACGACCGTTTCTCCGGCGGTCTCCCCCCCGCCCTGGCCGCCCGCCCCGGCCTCGACACCGGCTTCAAAGGCATGCAGCTCAGTCTCGCGTCGCTCACCTGTGCCGTCCGCCAGATGGCCGCGCCCTCCACCGTCCACCCGGTATCAACCGAACAGCATAACCAGGACATGGTGAGTCTGGGAGTCCACGCCGCCCTCACCGCCCGCGACGCCCTCGAATGTAGTGTGAATGCCGTCTCGATTCTGCTCCTGGCGGCCTGCCAGGCCGTAGACCTGCGCGGCACGGCCTCCCAGCTCGGCGCCGGCACCGGCGTGGCCTACCGCGCCGTCCGCTCCCGCAGCCGCTTTGTCAAAGCCGACCGCCCCCTCGATGCCGACATCGCCGCCGTCTCCGCCTGGATTCTCGCTGCCGAACGTCCGACTCGCACGTGACCAACGGCGTGTCGTCTGGTAAGGCCTGTCACGCGGAGCTTGTGGCGCAGCCTTCAGGCTGCCGGGTCGAGACTCATCTCGACCCTTGACTCCCGGTGAGCAGACGCCTCGACACGGGTGTCCCGGCGGCAGGCACGAGTGTATCGTGACAGGACCTAAGCTACCGCGCCTCCCGCAGCGCCCGCGCCACTTCGCTCGACATCACTGTCGGGCACCAGTACTTTTCAATATGCTCGACGACCAGCTCCGTCCCCCGGTCGTGGCTGACGTAGGGCCGATCCCCCGGATTGTACATAGCATCGGTCAGGTCCCGTACCAGGACGGTGCGGAGGCCCCACCTGGTCATCTGTTTGATGGCAAACGTCCGGTTCAGGACGCACATGTTGGTATGGACCCCCATCACCAGCAGATTCTCGATGCCCTTCTCCTTGAGGAGGCTGTAGATCTCCGTCCCTCGGTCCGAGACCACGTCGTTGCCCGCCATCCGCAGCCCCGGATGCTAACGGGTCCAGGCCTTGTAGGACTGGTCGCCGGTGTCGCAGCCGCCGGTGGAATCATCAATGGGCAGCGGCGGATCGGACAGGTCCAAATTCGGCGGCGGCTGCATCGTGGAGAGCTTCAAGATCCGCTGGCGGTACGGTGTGTCGGCGTAGAATGCCATCACGTCCGACGGTGAATGGATGATCTGCAGCCCCGTCTCCCGCGCCTGGTCGATCAGTGGCGCCATCTTGTCGGCCAGCACGTTCACCCGCTGGGCGGCGCCCTTGCACCAGTGGTTATCCCACATGTCGCAGATCAGGATACCGGTCTTGTGCACCGGCAGCCGGCGCTCCACGCGCACCTCTTCCCACGCGCCGCTCCCCTTGAAGGCCTCCACCCGCGTGCGCAGGTTCAAGTTCAGATCCGCCCCGGCGGCGCACAGCGGCAACAAACTCACCAGAACCCATCGCATCACTGCGCTCCTTTCAGAAACGCCTCCGCCTTCTTGAACCAAGGCCGCTCCTGCCGCCGCAGGTACCGCGGCAATGCCGGCTTCTTGGCCAGAATCTGGCGCATCATCTCCCGAGCCCGCTCCTTGTCTCCCTGCCGGTCGAGCAGCAGTCCGTATCCATAATACGCCCGCGAGACCGTCGTGCGTCCCAGGATCACTTCATAAGAGGCCCGCGCCTTCTCCGGCTGCCCGATCCGGTCATAGCACTCGGCCAGCGTCATATAGGAATCCCAGAACTGGTGCTTGGGTTCGGCTCGGACCACCGGCTCCAAGTCCTCGATGGCCCGCTCGATCTGCCCCAGCTCCACCAGGCTCTTGGCCCGCCCATGCCGCGCCTCGCGCGCGTCCGGATCCCGCATCAGCACGCGACTGAACAACTCGACCGCGCGCGGGTGCTCGCCCTCGGCCGCGCAGTTTTCGGCCAGCTCCTGCAAGTGCTCCAGCGCCGGCGACTCCTCCACTACATGCTCCAACCACTGCCGCCGCCGCCGCCGCTCCATCCGCATCAGCCAGGGCGGCTTCACCCGCAGGTCCGGCACGACCTCGATCACAAAATAGACCAGGGCCCCCAGCGGCCCCAGGAAGATGATTACAAAAAACCAGTACCCCTCCGGCCGCCGCCGGAAGAAGTGCACGATCATAAGGGCCTGCAACAGAACGCCGAGGTACCCGAGAGAATGCATGTGCTCAGATTAGTCAGCCAGTCTATCATGACAGCAGGGGACGCCCGATGGGATCGAGTCTGCTTCGGAAATGACGCACCACCCCGATTCCGATCCGCGTTCATCGGTGCTCATCTGTGGTTCCAAAGGGCTTCTCACTGCACCGGCGTCCCATAGGGCACCAGCGTCTTGATCCGCTCGGTCGAATCCAGCCGCGCAATCCGCCAGCCTTCCGCCGTCTTCTCCAGGAACATCTGCTGCACCTCGTTGCGGTCCTGGTAGACGTACTCCACCCGCACCCGCACTTCCCGGTCGGTCAGGGCCACCGGCTCGGCCAACGCCACGCCTTTAATCTCCTTATTAGTACCGACCAAGTACCGGGAGAAGGCCCGACTCCCCATCTCGGACTGGCTCTGCCCCAGCGTGGCTTCCATCTGCCCGGTAAAGCACCGCAGGTACGCCCCCGCGTCCCCCGCCCGCGCCGCGTCCAGCATCTGGTAGATCGTATCCCGAGGCTCGGGCGGACGGGACGGCTCGGCCGGACGCAGCGCCGCCGTCCCCCCTGGCAGCTTCCACCCCGCCTTCTGACCGGCGATGACTGCCACTACCGTGCCAATCACCGCGATGGTCAGATAGCGGGCCTTCTGCTGCTGGGTCATCGCTGCGGCGCTGCCGGCCGCTCTCGCCGGATAATCGTCAAATCGAGGTTATTCCCCTGGCGGTCGACGATGGTCTTCTTGATCCGGGGCAGGATCTGCTCCATGGCCTCAATGTACAGCCGATGACTGGTCACCGCCGCGGCCTTGCCATACTCCGCGGAGAGCTGCGCGAACCGCGAGGCGTCGCCGGTCGCTTCGTTGATCTTCCGCTGCTTGTATCCCTCGGCCGCCTCCAGCAACTGCTGCGCCTCGCCTCGGGCCCGCGGCACCAGGTCGTTGGCGTACCCCTCGGCCTGGTTCACGATCTTGGCCGCGTCGGCCCGGGCCCCGGCCACGTCGGCGAACGCCTCCTTGGCCTCGTCCGGCGGCGCTGTCCGGTCGATGTTCACGGTGTAGATCGATACTCCTACGTCATAAGTGTCCAGTACGCGCTGCGCCCGCTCCTTCACCGCTTCCTGGATCTTGATTTTCTCCGTGGTCAGGACGTCGTCCACCGACCGGTGCGCGATCTCGCGCCCCAGCTCGCTCTCCACCACCGCTCCCACCGTCTGGGACACGTCCAGGGACCGGAACAGGTACTCGGCCGGACCCTTCACGTTGTACTGCACCACCGCCCGCACGTTGATGATGTTCTGATCGCCGGTGAGGAACTGGGCGCGCAGCGGGTCGGTCCGGCCCAGCGCCCCATCGGCCGCTTCCCCGCCCAGCGTGGCTGCCTGCAACTGGTCGGCCTTCAGCTTGACGATCTCCTCCATCGGCCAGGGCAGGTGGTAGTGGATCCCCGGCGTCTCGATCCGCTGGAACCTCCCGAACCGCGTCACCACCACCTGCTGATCGGTAGCCACCAGGTAGAGACCGCTCAGCAGCCACACCAGCAGCAGTCCTCCCCACACGTTGCCTCGCGTGAGACGCCCGCGCCACCCGGACCGAGGAACCTCCCGCGCCGGAGCTGCCTGTTCTATCAGCCCCAGGGTCACTGCACCCCCTGCCCCTTGGTCAGCAACCGCAGCAACTCGGAATCCGAGCTGAGGATGGCCGTGGTCTTGTCGTCCAGGATTTTCTTATAGGCCTCCAGAGTCCGCACCAGCTTGTAGAACTGCGGATTCCGCGAGTAGGCCTGCCCGTAGATCTTCGTCGACTGCGCGTCGCCCTCGCCCTTGACCTGCTCTGCCTGCTTGTACGCCGCCGACACGATCTCTTCCTTCTGCCGGTCGGCGTCGGCCCGGATCTTGAGCGCCTGCTCCTCGCCCTCCGCCCGATACTGCTTGGCAATCCGCTCGCGCTCGGCCCGCATCCGCGCGAAGACGCTCTCCTTGTTCTGCTGCGGCAGGTTCAGCCGCTTGATTCGCACGTCCACCACCCGGATCCCGTACTCCCGCAGCGCCGCCGCGTTCACCTCGGCGGTCAGCTTGTCGAAGATATCGGACACCGCCGCCTTAGCCGGGTCCGGTGTCACGATGGACTCCAGGTCGTGGTTCCCCAGCGCCGCCGAGAGCCCCGCCCAGATCACGTCGTGCAACCGCGCCTCGGCGTTCGGCTCGGTGATGACCTTCTTCACGAACACCTCGGGCTTCTCAATCTGCCAGCAGACGTAGTTCTCAATCACCAGGTTCTTCTTGTCGCGCGTCAAAAACTCCGACGGCCTCGGGTTGTACACCCGCAATCGCCGGTCGAAATACCGCGCGGTCTGAAACGGCCACTTCACGTGCAGCCCGGCGTCTTCCACCGTCCGCACCGGCCGCCCGAACTGCGTCACCAGCACAAACTCGGTCTCCCGCACGGTGAAGAAGGTGGCCCACAGGACCAACGCTCCCAATAGCCAATACCCAACACCCAGCACCCGCTTATCCATCATTGTTCTTCCTCCCTGGCCCGCGGCCCCTGCAACAGCGGACCCGGCGGCGCCACGGTGACCCCGTCCTCCAGCAGCATGAGGTTCCGCCGCCCCCCCTTGCTGTCGATAATCAGCTTCTGCCGCCCCGGCAGGATCTGCTCCATCGCCTCCAGATACAGCCGCGTCTCGGTCGGACCGGGGGCCGTCTTGTAGGCCTGCTCCGCCTGCACGAACCGCGAGGCGTCCCCGGTAGCCCGATTCACGCGCCCCAGCGTGTAGGCCTGCGCGTTCCGCACATTCGCCTCCCCCTGACCTCGCGCCAGCGCCACCTGCTCGTTCCGATACCCCTCCGCCACGTTGATCAGCCGGCTGCGCTCCTCCCACGCCCCCGCCACCTCGCGGAACGCATCCACTACCTCAACCGAAGGATGCACATCCTGCAGCTTCACATGCAGCACCCGCACCCCGGCCCCATAGAGATCCAGCCGCCGCTGGAGTTCCGCCCGCGCCCGCTCCTCGATCGCCCACCGCCCCGTGGTGAGCAGCGGATCGAGCGGCGTGGTCGTCACCACCCACTGCACCACCGACTCCGCCGCCGCCCGCACCGCCCCGTCCGCGTCCGCCAGGCGAAAGATGTAATCGTCGGCCCGCACTACGCTGTAGTGGACCACGCCGTTCAGCTCGATCATGTTCTGAT
>JBGOUV010000060.1:0-22065 GCA_041477815.1 Terriglobia bacterium
AAATCGAAATTGACCGAACCCGGCCCGCGGCCCACGTGCCGGGCCGAATCCCCGAAGCGTGGAATCAGTGCGCCGGTCACGCTGGGAACCGTTCCCGGCAGCCGAAACGCGGCGGGATTGAAGTACTGGTCCACTCCCCGGTTGGGCGCATACATCGAGACGCCCGGTACCCGGTCGGGCACATTGAAGGTGGCAAAGGTCGGCGGAACCAGAGAGGACGTGCGAATGTCGGTGGGGAACCCGCCGCGCAGCGTGGTGATGCCGTTGACCTGCCAGCCGCTGACGACCTTCCCAAGCGGACCGCCGAAGTTCATCCAGCGTTTGCCCTTTCCCCAGGGCAGCTCGTACCCGTAGTTCGCGACAAATCGCTGGGGGATGTCGAGAGGGCCCGCGCCGTTGTCGCGGGAGCGATCATAGGTGTAGAGAGGCAGCGAGGTGCCGCCGTTCTGAGTATAGGAGCTGTCCCCGGAGCCGTTGCTTTCCAGGCTCTTCGAGACGGTATAGTTGAGCAGGAAGTCGAACCCCCGCGAGAATCTCTTCTCCAGCCGGAGGTTGAAGGCATGGTATTTGCTATTGGCATCGCCCTCGCTGTATCCGCCCGTGCCGTTGATTTTGGGCATGCGGCGAAAGGCCTGGGTGTTCCTGCCGTCCAGCGCAAACTCGAAGGGCACCTGGTTGAGGTTGTTCCGGGCGCCGAGCTTGGTGCCTTTGGAGCCCGCATAGGAGGCTTCGATGAGCCACATGCGCTTGAGCTCGTACTGCAAGGTGAAATTCCATTGCTGTACGTAGGGGTAAGGCACATTGTTGAAGGCCTCCGTTTGGATGGTGAAGACGGCCGGCGATTGCGGCGAAAAATCCTTCAACGTCGGGTCGGTAGGCGACAGCGTGATTGCAGAGTTGATGGTGATCGGAGGCGTCACCGTGCGACTGGCCGTTATGGTGGGACCCACCAGGGTGGGCACGTTGGGAATGTTCCCGTAGAAGTTGGTGGTCTGGTCGTTCTGATCGCGCAAACCGTAGAAGATCCCGTACGCGGTCCGCATCACCAGCTTGGGTGTCCACTGATACGCGAAGCCCACGCGCGGACCGAAGTTGTTGTGGTCGCCGTTGGCCATGGCCCGGGAAAAGCCCTCCTTGCCGGGAAGCACGAATCGCTGCAGGTTCAGGTGATATTGTCCGCCGGTGTCCCGGGCGTCCACCGGCTGCGTGTACAGCTCATACCGCAGCCCCAGATTAAAGGTGAGGCGCCGCGTGATCCTCCAGTCATCCTGAACATAAGAGCCGGAGTAGATGCTGCGAAGCCGGCCCCACTGGAGCATTCTGCGTCCCGGTTCCTGGAGCGAGGGGAATCCCATCAGGAAGTCCGCCCAGGGGTCGCCTGAGCCTGGATCGTTGGAACTGGAGCTGAAGATCGAGCCGAAGTAGTGGGTGCCGAACCCGCCGGAGAGCTGATCGAGGCGGTGACGGCGGACATCAGCCCCGAACTTGAAGGCGTGATTACCCCGGATCAGGGTGACGTTGTCGACCCACTGAAACAGATTTTCGAAGTTGAGGTTGCTGCCGCCCCCGCCAAACCCGCTGTAAGACGTGGTGCCGCTGATTTGACCGGTGGGGCTGAAGACCATGGACGGGAAGCCCAGGACGGGAAAGGGAAACATCGCCACGCCGGTCTGCTGGGCGAACGGGGCGCTTTCCTGTCCCCGGCCGATGTTGCTGCCGTTGGAGCGCGTGTAGCCAAAGCGGAACTCGTTGATGAGATTCGGGTTGAAGACGTGTACATCGTTGAGGACGGCGTGCCGTGAAAACTGCAATTGAGTACTGGCAGTGCTCAAGGGGCCTTCCCACGAACCCGGGTTGGGATCCACCGCGTTCCCGAAGGAGAACCGGCCGAAGAGGCTGTTCTTGGCGTTGAGCTTGTGGTCGACGCGAACATCGAATTGATCTTCGTTGCGGCGGCGCCGCACCGGCTCCCGAAAGAAGTTGCGATTGATGGAGCCGGGAGTGCCGAAATTCGGCGCCGGAACCTGCGCTTGAACGGCGGCGCTGGTGGGGTTGATGTGGCTCGCCGGGAGGCGGTTATTGGGATAGGCGTCCGCGATCACCGTACCGGCGGGTCCGATGCGGCGCGTGGTGTAGTCGTAAATCTTCCGGGACAGGACGGAAAAATCACCCTGCCGGAAGGAGAGTGGGGGCAAATCGCCGATGCTGGAAGTGGCCAGGGTGCGCCGGCGGGTACCCTGGTAATCGATGAAGAAGAAGGTCCGGTCATGACCGTTGTAAATCTTGGGGACCACCAGAGGCCCCCCCAGAGCGCCGCCGAACTGGTTCTGGTGAAAGGGCGATTTGGCCCGCGCCGCGGCATTGGAGAAGAAGTTGTTGGCGTCGAGCTTGTCGTTGCGCAGAAAGTGGAACAGCGCGCCGTGCGGCCGGTTGGAGCCCGCCTTGATGGCGGCGCTGACCACCGCGCCGGCGGCGTGGCCGAATTCCGCCGAGAAGCTGTTGGTCTTGACCTTGAATTCCTCCAGCGCGTCCACCGAGGGTGTGTAGAGCACGCTGTTGCGCCCCGAGGAACCATTGTTCATGACGGTGTTGTTGGAGATCCCGTCCAGCATGATCTCGTTGCCCGAGAACCGGCCGCCGCCGGCGGCAAAGGTCTGGTTGGTTCCCATGCCGAAGACTTCGACGGCGAAGCCGGCCAGCAGCCCGAGGGCGAAGACGTTGCGCCCGTTCAAAGGCAGGTCGAGCACCTTCTTGTTCTCGATCACCTGGCCGAGCGAGGAGGTCTCCGATTCGAGCAGTGGCGCGCTCCCCACCACCTCCACGGTTTCCGATATGCTGCCCGGTTCAATCGTAATGGGCACGGTAAGCCTTTGATCCACCCGCAGCAAGTTTCCCGACAAAGCCTTGCGCCGGAAGCCGGTGAACTCGGCGGATACCTCGTATTCTCCGATAGGCATCAGGGCCGCCAGAAACTCGCCGCGCTCGTTGGTATACGCGGTCCGGCTCTGCTGCGTGCCGGTGTGAACGAGCGTGATCTTGGCGTTAGGCACCCGCGCGCCGCTGGTGTCCTCCACGTAGCCGCTGATGGTGCCCGTCGCCGTTTGTGCGGGGGCCGGCACGTTGTAGATCAATAAGAAAGCCAGAACTGCTAGGGCACATCGCATAAGTCCTCCTGTCAGCGGCCGGCCTCCCTCGCCCGCGCCGCGTAAACCGCCTTAGCCTTCTCGAATTGCTCGAAGACCTTGTCTTTCTCCGCCTGCGACCGCCAGCCCGGCCACGCCTCGGCCATCTGGCGCAGCTTGTCGATCCACGTGATGAAGTATTCGGCCGAAGCGCGGTTGCGGATCTTCTGATCGCCCACGTAAACCCGAATCGGGTTGCTGACCGCCTGCGGATAGGAAGGATCCGGCGACCCGGCGGCGCGCTCTCCTTCCACGGCCAGCGAGAACCAGCCGCTCGTGGTGATCCTGGCCTGGTCGCGCCACTCCACGCCGAGGCGATCCGCGCTCAACGGGATCTCCTTCCACACCGCGCCGTTGTGGTAGAGGAGCGCGCGGGTCAGCGGCAGCGCCGACCACACCTTGCATTCGATATCGATCGTTCCCCCATCGGCCGGCAGGCGAAAGCTTTCGCCGGGCATCCGCTGGCTGATGCGGAACTCCACCAGTGGGCCGGTGGACATGAAACTGCGTCCCTCCCCGACGGCGTCGATCCAGCCGCGCGCGGTCAGCCTCGCTCCCACGTAGGCGTACGTTCTCACGCTACCCAGCATGGTGTGCCGGTGCAGGCTGGTGTTGGAGTCCTCGCCGCCGGTCGCGGACACCGGAAAATCGTTATTCAACACGTGGTGCCAGACGCGCATCGTGCCGCGCGTGGAAGACGACCACTCCAACCCATCGACACTACCCAGCGCTACATCGACGGGGAACTCCTTGGCGCCGCCCAAGGACCCTCGCTGGGGATCCCCTTCGCCGCCGAAGGCGTGCACATAGCCGGTGATCGCGCCCTGCCGTTTCGCTTTGACGAACATGTCGTGGTTGGTCGGATAGAGGCTCTCGATCGCAGTACCTTCGTACCCTGTCGTGAAGGGAGAGATGAGGTGATCCCGCATCCCGATGAGGAAAGTGTGGCCCCAAAACGGCGGCCGGTACTCCTCGCCCACGATGACGGCCATCCCCGGGTCCTTCCTGGAGACCGGATGCTCGCCGCCACCCTGGACGAAATGCTCCCAGTCGATGATGCGGTTGTCCTTGTTGGCGGTCAGGACGTTCACCACCGGCGTGTCCTCGGCGCGTCCCATCAGCATCATGTGCTCCAGCGTGTTGCGCAGGTTGCCGCCGTAGTTCATGTGGGCGTGGGTCGAGCCGCTGTACCAGCCTTTGGCCTGCATGTCGACCAGCGACTTAAGGATCAGCGTGACCTGCACCAGCTCGCCGGCCTTCACCTCGACCTCCTGCTTGGCCGGCCGGCGCTCGAAGCCCTTCACCGCTTCCAGCGTCATTCTGCCCGGCGGGGCCTCCATCGTGAACTCCCCGTCGGTGTGAAAGACGTGCTCGCCGCTGCGATAGTTCATGCGGGTGGTGGAGAGCCGGGAGTAAGCGTCCGGCGGCGCGTAGAACTTTCCATCCGAGGCGGGCGCGTAGATCCTGGCCGCCGCCGGCCGGCCGGTCCGCTCATCGATCACGCGAACCCGCAGCATCCCCATGGGCCGCTTCCACCGGCGCGAAGTGATCGCCACCCGCTTCTTTTCGCCGCCGTAGGTCTCCAGCAGATAGAGTTGCGGCAGCCCACCTTCATTCGAGATGTAGGCGATCCACTCGCCGTCGGGCGACCAGCGGGGATGGAAATCGTCGTACGAGCCGAAGGTCAGCTTGTAATTCTCGCCACCGGCGGTCGGCAGCACATACAGATGGTTGTACTCGTCGGACGCCCCCCCGCTGGACGAATAAATAAACCGCTTGCCGTCGATCGACACGTCCGGCCGAGTGCGGTAGAGCGTCTGCTCCTTGAGGAACGACTTGGCCTTCAGGATGCCGTCCGGTTCCACGGGCATCCGCATTACATCGCCGGAGCCGAGCGGGACGCCGCGGTTCGAAACGAAGACCAGCTCCTTGCCGTCGGGCATCCAGGTGGGTTGAGTATGCATGTCCCACTGGCCGAAGTACAGCCGGTTCTTTCCGTAGCTGTGGTCGCGGGTGACCGCTATCTCCTCGTCGGCCCAGCGCCCGTCGCGAATGGCTCGCACGTAAATATTGAAATAGCCGTTGGGCTTGGTCGATACATAGGCCACCTGCGTGCCGTCGGGCGAGAATACGGGGTCCAGGTACAGGTGCTTGTCATTGGTGAGGGCCAGCGTCTCGCCGGTCTGGGTGTTGAGGATTTCCAGTTGAATGGTGTTGCCGTCATCGTCCGCCGTGTAGATGATCCATTTGCCGTCGGGCGACCAGTCGGGCGACGAATGGTACTTGCGGTTGTAGGTCAGCTCGTAGGCCACGCCGGTGCTGGGATCCACTCTCCAGATGGACCCGTACATGCCCACCGCGACCGACTTGCCGTCGGGCGACCAGCAGGGCGCCCACGGCGTGGTGCTCGGAGCCGGCGGCAGGTAGTAGTTAAACATGTAGGTGCCGCCGTGCTTGGAAGGCGGATAGTCGGGTGTACGGGCCGCGACCAGCCCGGCCGCCAGCAGGAAGCCGCAGTGGAGCCGCGTCATAACTAGAACTGGTAGCGCAGCGCCAACTGCACGATCCGCGGGTCGCCTGCCGTCTGGATCTGGCCGAACAGCCGGTTGTTCAACGTCGGGTTCGGCGACCCGAAGTTCACCTGGTCCCAGGCATTGAAGAATTCGGCGCGGAACTGCAAAGCGCCCAGCTTCTCGGAAATCGGGAACGACTTGACCAGGGACAGGTCGGTGCTGGACTGCGAAGGCCCGTAGATGAGGTTCCTGGCCGCGTTGCCAAACTTGCCCGGCTGGTTCGGCACTAAGGCGCTGGTGTTGAAGAAGCGCTGGATCATGTCGTCGCGGCTGGTGTGCTCGCGCACCGGATTGCCGACCAGGTCCGGGCGATCGAAGCCCACGCCGCTGAGCGACAGGTCCTGGCCGCTCCGTATCCAAATGGGGCTGCCGCTGGCCATAGACACCATGCCCGACAGGCGCCAACCGCCCAACGCCTTGCCCAGAATCCCTTTTTGCTGGCGCAACAGCGGCAACTCGTACACGAACGAGACGTTCAGGATGTGACGGCGGTCCTCATCGGAGTAGCCGCGATCGGCGCGATGATTGAAGGGGTCCTGCGGCGTCTGGCCCAGGTTCATAGCCGAGTAGTAGTCCAGCAACTTGCCCAGCGTGTACGCCCCCAGCACGGTGACCCCGCGGCTGAGACGCTTGTTCACCAGCAACTGGAGCGAGTGGTAGGCCGCATTCGAGTTGGTCTCGACCAGGCGGAAGCTGGCGTAGGTTCCCGGCATCAGGATCCGGCGCTGATCGGTGTTGGCCACGGCGGACGCGCCGGGGATATAGGCGGCCGGGTTCTGCTGCGTCATGCGCACCAGGTTGTGCGCCAGCTTGCCCACGTAGGCGGCCTTCACCACGGTGTTGCCGGGCAGCGCCCGCTCCAGGCTGAAGCTCAGATGATGGACGTAGGGCGAGTTGAGCGTCGGCGCGAGCACGGTGAATAGTCCCATCGGGTAGCTGAACTTGGCCACTGCTGACGAGTAGATATACGGGAACGGATCGACGCGCCCGCGGTAGGGGTCGGTGAGGCTGTACGGGCGGTTCACCAGCTCGCGAATCACGAACGGCTGGTTCACCGCCGGATAGGTCCAAAGATCGGAACGGAAGTCTTCATGAAACAGGCCGTAGCTGGTCCGGATAGCGAACTTGCCGTTTCCTTTCGGGTCCCAGGCCAGCCCCAGGCGCGGCGCCCAGTTGTTCGTGTCGGTGGGAACCAGGCCGCGGCCGACGCCTCGATCGCCTGGGAACACCATCCCCAGCGGCGCCTTGGGCACCACGGTGGACTGCTGGCCGGCGAAGTAGGTATTGGTCCGGTCGAACATGGCCTTATACGGATGGAACAAGCTGTAGCGCAGCCCCAGATTCAACGTGAGGCGGGCCGACAGGCGCAGGTCGTCCTGCACGAAGCCGTACATGTCCCAACCCTTTACCAGGCGCTCGTAGGGGCTGGCCTGGTCCAGGCTGACCGGCAGCCCGATCAGGAAATCCGAGAAGGCGCCGCGGGTCACCGAGGCGTCAAAGGAGAACGTTCCCTGGTTCGCCGACGAGCCCCGGTTGAACTGCTCCGTTCGCTCGAACTCGCCGCCGAACGAAATCGAATGCTTGCCGCGGAACCAGCGCATGGTGTCGCCCGCCGTATAAATGTTGGGGTGCTCGCTGAAGCTGTCCGTGCTGCCCAGGCTGAAGTAGCCGGTCACGTTGATGTTGGGAAGCTGCGGCACGATGACGCCGGGGTAGATGGCGCCCAGGTCCGACAGTTGGGTACGCTCCAGGAGCGTCACCAGCGAGTCGGCCCGCATGATCCCGATGCGAAACTCGTTGAGCAGGGCCGGGCTGAAGGTGTGGGTGTCGGCCAGCGCCCAGTTGGCCACTGCCAGCGACTGCCGGTACGGCGAGTAAGGCACGATATTGCCGCTCGAGGCGACCAGCCCCGACTCGTCGTGGAAATAGCGCACGTTCAGCGAGTTTTTGGGGCCGAAGTTGTGGTCGCCGCGGATCAGGTACTGATCGCCGCCTGTGGGCCGCGTCACCAGTTCAACCCAGCGCCCATCGGACTGGTTGGGGAGGGGGATGAAACGCTCCAGCAGCTTGACGGCGACGCCATCAAACCGGGTCGACGGGATGCGTCCGTTCGGAAAGAGCGCGTTGCCATTCAGCGGATCGGTGGGCGGACGGGCCGCCCCCGAGAAGTCCCCGGCGCGCTCGGCGGCCGTGGGCGGCCGGGCCGTGTTGAATAACTGCGACTCGCGCTGTCGCAGCCCCTGGTAGGAGCCGAAGAAGAACGTGCGGTTATGGACCACCGGCCCCCCCAGCGTGAAACCGAACTCGTTCTGTTTAAGGTCCGCCTTGTCGGGGAGGAAGTAGTTGGTGGCGTTGAGCGCCTTGTTCCGCAAATACTCCCAGGCCGAGCCGTGCCACTCGTTGCTGCCGGCGCGGGTCACCGCCACGAACACGCCGCCCGCATAGCGGCCGTACTCGGCGCTGGCATTGGAGGTTACTACTTTGAACTCCTGCAACGCATCCGGAGAGGGCAGGTTTAGCGCCGAATTGTGGGTCAGGTTCTTTTGCGAAGCGCCGTCGAAGCGGAATTCATTCTCCGTGTCGCGCCCGCCGGCCACGGTCAGCCCCGGACCGCCGCGCGCCTGGGTCACCGCGTTGGGGGCCGACACGCGAACCACTCCGGGCACCACCCGCGCCAGCTCCATGACGTTGCGCCCCTTCAGCGGCAGTTCCTGCACGCGAACGCGATCCACCACCTCCCCCATCGTCGACGACCGCGTATCGACGCCGGTGGCTTCCGCCGTCACGGTGATGCTCTCGGTCACCTGGCCGACCGAGAGCACCGCGTCCACGCGCGCGTTCTCGTTGACCGTCACCGTGATGCCTTCCTGAATGAAGCGCCGGAACCCCTCCTTCTCCACCAGCAGCGAGTACTGTCCCACCGGAAGATTGGTGATCAAGTAAGCGCCCGTGGCGTCGCTCGCGACGGCGCGCTCGAACGACGTCGAGACGTTGTGGGCCGTGATCCGAGCCTGTGGAATGAGCGCGCCGGTGCCGTCCCGCACCACGCCGAACAGCGTGGCCGTGGTGGTTTGCGCGAACACCGGGCAGCAAACACCCGCCACAAACACCACCAGGTACACGGAGAGAGTCTTCCGAAGCATAGTTCCCCCTTGCGTTCCATGATCTGGTGGAACCAAAGGACGTGTCAAGTGCGGATGGCCGCTCCTCCTATGCCACTTGCCCGCTTTTCAGGCTACACCACTTGGCGCCGGCCTTGACTCCGGCCAAAGGATTTAACTACCCTAGGTACTGAAAGGCGGTCCCATGGAACCCAACGTCTCGCGGCGCCACTGGCTCCAGCGGTTTATGGGCGGTTCGGCAATCGCCGCCACCACCCTCACTCAGGTCAAACAAACTTACGCGGCCGCACTGCAAGCCGTCGCTCCTCCGGAAACCTGGCGCCACGATGACGGCTATTGGGAGAAGGTTCGGAAGCAATTCATGCTGGAGCCGGGCTTCGCCTATCTCAACACCGGCACGCTGGGACCGACGCCCCGTCCGGTCTACGACGCCCTCACCGAATACTGGCGTCTGATGGCCGTCAACCCGAACGAGAACAGCAATATCTTCCAGCAGCGCCAGGAGCAGATCCGCGTCAAGGCGGCCGCTTTCCTGGGCGCCGGCGTGGAAGAAGTGGCCATCACCCGCAACACCACCGAAGGAAACACCACGCTCTGCCAGGGCCTCGATTTGAAGGCGGGCGACGAAATCCTGCACACCGCTTTCGAGCATGGCAGCCTCCGGCAGACCTGGATGCGGCAGGCCAAACGGTTCGGGCTGGTGGTCAAGGAAGTGAAGTTTCCATCGCCGCCCACTAACGCCCAGATCCTCACCGCGTTCGAAGCGGCCATCACGTCCCGCACCCGGGTGATGCACTTCGCCAACCCGCTCGGCGGCACCGGGACCTTTATGCCGGTAAAGGAGCTGGCTCAACTGGCCCACAGCAAGAACATCCTGTGCTTTGTGGACGGCGCCCACTGCGTCGGCATGGTGCAGTTCAACGTCGCCAGTTGGGATATCGACGGCATGGCCTGCAACGCCCACAAGTGGCTGTGCGGACCGGCCGGCGCCGGCCTGCTCTACGTGAAACAGTCCTTGCAGGAACGCCTCTGGCCGGTGATGGCTATCGGCCCGCAAAAAGGAGCCCGCAAGTACGACCAGCTCAGCCGCCGTCCCTGGCCCTGCGTGGCGGCGCTGGAGGATACGCTCGACTTCCAGCTCGCCATCGGCCGCGGCCGCCTCGAGCAGCGGACGCGCGCCCTGGGCTCCCACCTCCGCAGCAAGGCCGCCGAGATTCCGAAAGTCAAGGTGTACACGCCCACCGATCCGGCAATGTCTTGCGGCAGCACCAGCCTGGGCATCGACGGAGTTCCCGGCCGGCGCATTGCCGAGTACCTGCGCCAGAAATACGACGCCTACATCCCGGGCGGCGGCGCCAGCGTGCGGATTTCCACGCACTACTTCTGCACTTTCGAGCAGGTCGAGCGGGTGCTGAAGGCAGTCCGCGAGCTGGCCACGGGCATGGCCTGAGCAACCGGAGCAATCCCGCTGGCCCGGATTGCTAATAGCTAATAGCTAACAGCTTCTTTTCACACGATCGGACGAGAGCGCTCCCGCTGGCCCCATTGGCCGACCGCAAAGGTCCGCGGCCGGCGGCTCTCCATGATCTGGCCGAGCGTCCGGATTCCTTCCCGGATAGCCTCCTCCTTCTCCGAAGCAAAACTCAGCCGCAAAGAATGGAACCGCAGCGAGCGGAAGTAGAACGCCGACCCGGGAATAAACTGCACTCCGCGACTCTGCGCCAGACCGAGCAGATCTTCCGTATTCCACTCCGGGGGCAGCGTAACCCACATGGAAAGGCCGCCCTGGGGGACTTTCCAGGTGGCCTCGGACGGCATCCACTCTCGCAACGCTTCCGCCATGGCGTCACGCCGGTTCCGGAACACCCGGCGGATGCGTTTCAAGTGCCGGTGTAACAGATCCCGCCGGCAGAATTCGTCCATCGCCCCCTGCACCAGCAGGTTGGTATGGAGGTCGCTCGACTGTTTGACCGCATGGAGCTGGTCGGCCACCGGTCGAGGTGCCACAATCCAGCCCAGCCGCAGCCCCGGGCTCAGCATTTTGGAGAAGCTTCCAATGTAGATGACCAGGTGCGGGCACAGCGCCTTCAGGGGCGGCAGCACCGGTCCCTCGTACCGTAATTCGCCGAACACGTCGTCTTCGACGATGGGGAGGCCGCGTGCGTTGCAGATGGCCACAATCTGGCGGCGCGTCTCCAGCGATATCGTGTGGCCGGTGGGATTGTGGAAATTCGGAACCAGGTAGAGCAGTTTGCAGCGATCGTGTGCGGCCAACTGTGCCAGCCCCCGCAAGTCCGGTCCGTCTTCGCGGATCGGCAGCTCCATGCGGCCGGCGGACGCCGGGGCCAGCGCTCCGACGGCTCCGGGATAGGTCGGATTCTCCAGCAACAGCGCATCGCCCGGACCAACCAGGATCCTGCGAACCAGGTCCAGCGACTGCTGGCATCCGGTGGTGATGATGACGTTCTCTTCCGACACCATCATCCCGTTCTGGGCGAACCAGTGAACCAGATAATTCTTCAGAGAGAGCAGGCCGTCGGAAGCGCCCAACTGGCTGACCTCGCTCACCCGGCGCTTCAAGACATGATCCACGCAGCGCCGAAACTCGACGGCCGGAAATAAGTCCGGGGGGGGCGCCGCGTAAACGAACGAGAACGTCTTGATTCCCCGCCGCGGCGTCATCGCCGGCAACCCGATCGCCGCCTGCTTGGGATCGACGAACAGAGGTCCCCACAGCCGGGACAGCGATTCCGGATCGAGACCGCTCTTCGGCAGCGGCAAAGGTCCCGCTTCCGGCGTCCGGCTGACGAAGGTCCCTTGCCCCACCCGGCCCCAAATCAAGCCGTCGGCTTCCAAGCGCCGGTACGCATGATCCACTGTGATCCGGTTGATACCCAGGTTCTGCGCCAGCTCCCGCGTGCTGGGCAGCCTTTGGCCCGGACGGAACGTCCCTTGGGCGATCAGGCACCGTACCGATTGCTCGATCTGTACGTAGATGGGAAGATGCGAATTGCGGTCGATGGGAATCACGATGGCTATCTCCGAAGCTCACACTTTAGCAGGTTCTTGGTGTAGTCCACCAGGTTCTCCGGGCCAAGTGGCCTGGTCCAAATTGCGTGGAAGTGGCTGGCTCCCGGCCATAGCCCAGCCAGGGGGCGCTTGACACCCGCCCGCGCGCGCGCTTAACTGGGAACCATATGATCGACGAACCGGAATCCACCGACCCATCGCGGCGTCAATTCCTGAATCGGGTGGCGGCGGGAGCCGCCGCCGCCGGCGTTTCTTTCGAAGCCGCGAAGGCGGCGTTTGCCCAGTCGGTCCAACCGATCGCGGAGGCCGCCCAGAACTCGCGCGGCGAGGAGGCCTACTGGGAGAAGATCCGCCAGCAGTTCCTGCTGGAGGAGGGCTTCGCCTATTTGAACAATGGCACGGTCGGTCCGACCCCTGGCCCCGTCTTCAAGTCCATGGTCGAGTACTGGCGGATGATGGCCGAGAACCCCAACGAGAAGAGCGCGATCCTCCAGGGGCGCGTGGACCTGATTCGCCAGAAGGTAGCCAGGTTCGTGGGCGCCTACCCGGACGAAATCGCCATCGTCCGCAACACGACGGAGGGCAACAACCTCGTCTGTCAGGGTATTGACCTGAAACAGGGAGACGAGGTTTTGCTCGGCTACCTGGAACATGAGAGCAATCGCCAGCCCTGGAGCCTGAAAGCCAAACGCCACGGAGTGGTGGTGAAGGAAGTCCCCATCGGCACGCCTCCCAAGAGCCCCGAGGAGATCCTGAATGCCTTCGCCGACGCCATTACCCCGCGGACCCGGGCCATCGTCGTGGCCCACTCCGATACGGTGATCGGCGCCTATACCCCGGTGAAAGAGCTGGCCAAGCTGGCTCATAGCAAGGGTCTGCTGTGTTTCGTGGACGGCGCCCAAGTGGTGGGGATGCTCCCCGTGAACCTGCATGACCTGGGGGTGGACACCTACTCCGCCACCGCCCACAAGTGGCTCGACGCCCCGGCCGGAAGCGCCCTGCTGTACGTCCGCCGGGAATTGCAGGATCGCATCTGGCCCAACATCGTGACCGAGAACTGGTATACCTATAAGGACGCCCGTAAGTACGAGTGCCTGAGCCGGCGTCCCTGGCCGCTGGTGGCGGCGCTCGAAGACGCCATCGATTTTCAACTGGCCATCGGTCCGCAGCGCATCGAGCAGCGCGTCCGCAGCCTCGCCGGCTACCTGCGGACCCGGGCCGCCGAGATCCCGCGCGTGAAGCTCTACAGCTCCAACGCCCCGGCGCTATCCGGTGGCATGACCAGTCTCGGACTCGACAACGTGCGCCCAGCGCGCCTGATCGAATACCTGCGCCAGCGCTTCGACGTCTACGTAGCGTCGCGGGCCAAGGGGAGTCGCTATCCGGCCGACCCGCACGGCGTCGAGGGGATCCGCATCTCTACCCATTACTTCAACACCTTTGAGCAGGTGGACCGGGTCTTGCAGGCCCTCCAGGACCTCTCGTCCGGAAAAGCTTGATCGGCCACGGGGAGTACGTGTGGCTGGCCTCCACCGGCTCGGCCGGGATCTTGTTTCGGTCCGAACTCCAAGTGCGCTCTGTTTTCGGTCATGGCATGAATTGACAACCTTTGCCATACATGCTATGGTGACCCTCAGGAGTGCCTGTCCCGATGCAGACCATGAACGTCTCTCTCCCGGACCCGCTCAAAGAGTTCGTTGATGACCAGGTCGCATCCGGCCGCTATAGCAGCGTCAGCGAGTATGTCCGTGAGCTCATCCGCGAGGATGAAAAGCGCAAGGCCCAAACGAAGCTGGACGCACTGCTCCTGGAGGGTATTCAGAGCGGAGATCCGACCGAGATGACGCGCCAGGATTGGGAAGACATCCGGCGCCAGGCTCTGGTGCGGCTGAAAGCTCACAAGGTGCGCCGCAGCCGGTAATGGGCATTGTCCGAAAACGTGAAGCCGCCAAGCGTGACCTCATCGAACAGTTCGTCTGGTACGCGGAGAACGCGAGTGTAGAGGTCGCCGACCGCTTCCTCCAAGCGGCCGATGCAACCCTCGACCGTCTGGCCGAGGCGCCCCAAAGTGGAATCCCACTCCTCACCCCGCGCGAAGAACTCCGCGGCATCCGCCGTTGGCCAGTGAAAGGATTTGAGAAGATGCTCTTGTTTTACTTGCCTCTCTCAAACGGGTTGGACCTCCTTCGTGTGGTTCATGGCAGCCGTGACTTGGCCCGGCTGTTCGACGAGGGCTTCTTTAGCAAGAGCGGATAACGACCCGCGCGGACCTTTTCGAACCAAGGCGAAACACTCTCACATTCCTTGACCAGCGCTAGTGCGAGCATGCGGTCCGACTCCAGGTGCGCTCTTTCCCGGTCTCTGGCGAATGCCAGAGCTTCCCTCGCGGCACCCAGCATGTGCCGGAGGCGGACACGATCACTCTCGCTCATACTGAACTGCGGCGGCGACTACAACCTGATCCCGAAAGTAGCGGCTCAGCTCATTAGGGGTGCGAAGGTCAACCTTTCTGCCCCACGTCTCGGACAGTTCCTGCTCCATACCCACAAGCTCGAAGTAGTTCGGGGCCTGTCCCGCCTCGAACTCCACCAGAACGTCGATGTCGCTCTCCGGACGGAACCTGGGCGTCAGAATGGAGCCGAAGAGAGAAAGCTTGCGAATGCGATTCCGAAGGCAGAAGTCCTCTATCTGTTGACGCGAAACGTCGATTTGCGGTCCGGCCATGGGAACCACCAGTCCTCAGTATGGCACACGTGCCCACCGCGCGTGCAAGGGACCGGAATGGCCGGGGATGACGACGGGGCCTTGCGAAAAGCCTTGTGCGCGTCTGTTCGCGTTGGTTAATTGACCCCGCCGCAGACCACGGTCAGTAATCCAGCACGCCCGCTCTGCGATAGGACTCCCGCACCCGCGCCAGTTCATCCTCGGCCTCGAGCAGCCCGAGTGACTGCACCATCTGCCGCACCGGCGTCCTCGGATCGTTGGACCAGAAGATGCCGCAGTCCTCGTCGTCGTAATAGCGGAACCCGATCTTCTCCCCATACCTCTCCTGCAGCGCTTTCCCATTGCGCAGTTTCGAGCTCCAGGGCAGTATGGCGTAGCTGAGATCGATCTCCTGAACCAGCACCTGCTCCGGCGGCCTCACCTGGGCGGTAATCTTGCCGGTCGGCTCAAAAACCGAGGCGTTATGCCGCCACGTGCTGGAGACTATGTAGCAGCGCTGCTGCATCGCGCGGGCGGCGGGCTGGGCGGTTTGCGGCGACTGGGTCGGCCAGGCGATGAGTTCGGCGCCTTTACGCGCCAGCTCCTGCCACCCCCGGTCGAATTCCATGTCGTAGCAGATCTGGATCGCCAGCTTGCCGAAGTCGCAGTCGAACACCGGCAGTTCCTGGCCGGGACTCGATCCGCCTTCCATGGTCTTGCCGTCGCTCGCTACCACCAGGTGCACCTTCCGATAGGTCCCCGCCACCTTACCGGTGCGGTCCACCAGCACGGCCGCATTGGAGCAGCGCTTACTATCGTGCGACTCTCGCAAGTAAGTCGGAACAATGACGTAGCAGCGATGCTCCCGGGCCGTCCGCGCGAACGTCTCGCCGACCGCACCTGGAAAGGCTACGGAACACGCCAGCGCATCGCCGCCGGCTTCGCCCGTGATCGCCGTCTCCGGAAGGATCGCCAGATCGAGACCGCGGCCGTACCTGCTTTTGGATTCCTGTGCCATGCGATCGACCATGCCAGCCAGTTGCTCCAGCCGCTTCTCCAGGCCGGGATAAGGACCCCAAAAAGACTGCATGGCCGTGCCGACGATCACCTTGCGAGGCGGCAACCCGGAGGTGCTCTGGGGCGCGCCAGTCAGCGCTGCTGACGACAGCGGAGCGGCTTTCGCGGCGGCCGCAGCGGTCAAGCCGGTTAGAAATGCTCTGCGCTTCACCATGGCGATCTCTCCCTGTTCCTGGCGCCGAATACGTCCGAACACCATTCTACTTGATCTCATCTGCGGAAGCGCCTCCGCCGCCGGCGGGAAATAGACCTCTTCCCGCTGCGTGAGGACGTACTAGTCGGTTGGCTGGCATGGCAACGGGGTGGTCATGGGGGGAACCTTCTTTGGGAAAGCGGCGCTTCGATGATGCACCCGGCTGCCCAAAGAATCGGGCCGCAGGTGATCCCTGAGCCGCTGGGGAGTCGAACAGTAGGAGACACGGCCTACGGGCCTCGGGGTAGAATCAGGTTATGAAGCCTCGCGTGTACGCCGACACGTCGGTTATGGGAGGCTGCGAAGATGACGAGTTCCGCGCCCCCGAGGTTCGACTCCTTGAGGCGTTCGTGCGAGGGGATCTGACTCTCGTGCTGTCCGAGTTGACGCTCCGCGAGCTGGATCCCGCCCCCTTGGCCGTTCGGAAGCTCGTCGCCGCCGTCCCGGAGGCCCACATTGAACCCCTCGGGCTGTCACCCGAGGCGGAGGAGTTAGCGGCAGCCTATATTCAAGACGGCGCCATCGACACGGCCATGCGTATCGATGCTCTGCACATCGCCCTGGCCACAGTCGCTCGGGTTGATGTCCTGGTTAGTTGGAACTTCAAACACATTGTGAACCTTACGCGAATTCACGCCTACAACGCCGTCAACCTCCGGAGGGGCTACCCCCTTCTGGAGATTCGAAGCCCTTGGGAGGTACTTGGGAATGACTGAACTGAGGTCCAAAACCTTCGATTGTGTGCGGGGAATGCGTCAGATTCGGGAGCGTCTCAGCGAAGAGATGGGGGACCTCAGCTACGAGGAATTGGTCCACTGGCTCCGCTCGCATGGGTACTCGGATCCGTTTCTCCAACGGCTGGCGGAAAGAGCTGCCCGACCCGCTTCAGACGGCCCCCAACAGGCCGCGCCTGAGACGCCTCTCAGAACTTGACCTGCGGCGCTTGCCGCGCCCCCTCCGCCGCCCGGAAATACGCCTCTTCCCGCTGGAACCCCGACATCGCCGCCACGATGTTGTTGGGGAACAACTGGATATTGGTGTTGTACCCCTGCACAACCTCGTTGTATTTCCGCCGTTCCTGGGCGATGCGGTTCTCGGTCCCCGCCAGCTCATCCTGCAGCCGCATGAAGTTCTCATTGGACTTCAGGTTCGGATAATTCTCCACCACCACCAGCAGGCGCGACAGGGCGCCCGAGAGCTGGTCGTTGGCGGCGATGCGGGCGGCCGGCGTTTTGGCGCCGGCCATGGCCGCGCGGGCTTGCGCGATGGAGTCGAACACGGCCCGCTCCTGCGTGGCGAACCCCTTCACCGTCTCCACCAGGTTGGGCACCAGGTCGGCCCGCCGCTGCAATACGACGTCGACTTCCGCCCAGGCCCCCTTGATCGCCTCCCGTTGGGCCACCAGTTCATTACGCCGGCCCACGTACGAGCCCCCCACCGCCAGCACCACCACCAGCAGGACCGCCACCACTATCAAGAGTGCTTTCACCGTTGGCTCCTAGCCTCCATGCTACCATCTTGGGGATGTCCCCGACTACCTTGCTGGACGTGCTGCGCGCGGCCCCCGGCGGCCGCACGGCCCTCGTGGTACCCGAATCGGGCGCGGCGATCTCCTACGACTCGCTGCGCTCCCAGGTGTTCGACGTGGCCGCCGCGCTCGCCGCCGCGGGCGTGTCGCCCGCCGACCGCGTGGCCCTCGCCCTGCCCAACGGCCCCGCCACCATTGTCTCGTTCCTCGCCGCCTCGCTCGCCGGCACCGCCGCCCCGCTGAACCCCGCCTACCGCTACGAAGAGTTTCGCTTCTACCTGGACGACACCAACGCCCGCGTCCTGGTGGCCCCCGCCGAAGGCGCCGGCGACGCCCGCCGCGCCGCGCAAGAGAAGGGCATCCCCATCCTCACCGCCTCCACCGACGCCGCCGGCATCACCCGCCTCGACGCCTCCGGCCCCGGCCGCGACTTCGCGCCTGCCCCCGACCGCATCGCCCTGGTCCTGCACACCTCCGGCTCCACCGGACGCCCCAAGCGCGTCCCCCTCACCCACCTCAACCTGGCCGTCTCCATTCAGAACATCGTCAATACCTACCAGCTCTCGCCCGACGACGTATCCCTCTGCCTGATGCCGTTGTTCCACGTCCACGGCCTGATGGCCTCGCTGATGGCCACCTTCCAGGCGGGCGGGACGGTAGTAGTTCCGGCGCGCTTCAACCCGCTCTCGTTCTGGCGCACGGTACGCGATCACCACGTCACCTGGTACTCGGCCGTCCCCACCATCCACCAGCTCATCCTGGCGCGGCTCGGCGCCGAGCGTCCCGCCGGGGCCGAGCAGCTTCGGTTCATCCGCTCGTGCAGCGCCTCGCTGCCTCCCGAAATGGCCGAGCGCCTCGAGGAGCGCATCGGCGCCCCGGTGCTCGAAGCCTACGGTATGACCGAGGCCTCCCACCAGATGGCCTCCAACCCCCTGCCGCCCCACGCCCGCAAGTTCGGCACCGTCGGCTGCGGCACCGGCGTCCGCATCTCGATTATGGACGACCAGGGCCAGCATCTCCCCGCCGGCGGGCTCGGCGAGGTCGTCATCCAGGGTCCCAACGTCATCCAGGGCTACGAGAACAACCCCGACGCTAACGCCACTTCCTTCAGCAACGGCTGGTTCCGCACCGGCGACCAGGGCATCCTCGACGCCGAGGGTTACCTCCGCCTCACCGGCCGCATCAAGGAGCTCATCAACCGGGGTGGCGAAAAGATCTCCCCTCGGGAGATCGACGAAACGCTCCTGGCTCATCCCGCCGTCGCGGAGGCGGTAGCCTTCGGGGTGCCCCACCCCACCTGGGGCGAAGAGGTGAACGCCGCCGTGGTGCTGCGTGAGCCGGCCGCCGCGGCTGATCTCATCGCCTACTGCCGCGACAAACTCGCCGAGTTCAAGTGTCCCAAGAAAGTCCACATCGTCGAAACCATCCCCCGCACCGCCACCGGCAAGATCCAGCGCGGCAACGTCGCCAAGACCCTCGCCGGAGCCGCTAAATGAAGTTCGTAGTCGCCGGCGCCGGCGCCATCGGCGCTTATCTGGGAGCCCGCCTGTCCCGCGCCGGATACGACGTCGCCCTCTTCGCCCGTGGTCCCCACCTGCGCGCCCTCCAGGAGCACGGCGTCCGCGTGCAAAGCCCCGAGGGGGACTTCGAGGCGCATCCTCAAATCTCCGCCGACCTCGCCTCCCTCGGCCCCACCGACGTGGTCTTCCTGAGCGTGAAGGCTCACGGCCTCACCGCCCTCGCTCCCAGCCTCGCCCCCCTGGCCGGTCCCGAGACAGTCTTCGTCAGCACCCAGAACGGCCTCCCCTGGTGGTATTTCGACGACCTGGTGCTGGAACGCGTCGACCCCGGCGGCGTCATCGCCCGCTCCATCGACCCGCGCCGCGTGGTCGGCTCGATTGTCTATTTCTCGACCGAGGTAATCGAGCCCGGCGTCGTCCGCCACATCGACGGCAACCGGATTACGCTCGGCGAGCCGGACGGCTCCCGCTCCGACCGCGTCCGCCGCATCGCCGAAGCCCTCCTCGCCTCGGGTTTCCGCGCTCCCATCACCGCCCGCCTGCGCACGGAGATCTGGGTCAAGCTCCTGGGCAATGTCGCCTTCAACCCCCTCAGCGCCCTCACCCGTGCTACCCTGGCCGCCATGGTCCGCGACCCCGAGGTGCGCGCCCTGGTCCACCAGATCATGACCGAGGTGGCGGCGGTGGCCGCCCGACTCGGTATCGAGATGCCCATCACCATCGACCAGCGCATCGCCGGCGCGGAGAAGATCGGCGAGCACAAAACCTCCATGCTCCAGGACCTGGAGGCCGGCCGCCCCCTGGAGCTCGAAGCCATTGTCGGCGCCGTCGTAGAGCTGGGCGAGCGTCTCGGCGTCCCCATGCCCCACACCCGTTCGGTCTACGCCTGCACCAAGCTTCTCGCCGCCACCGTACGGACCCCATGACCAAGAACCGCTGGGTGCAGCTCGTCGGCTCGCTGATCGCGATGATCATGATCGCGAACCTGCAATACGCCTGGACCCTGTTTGTCCGGCCGCTCCAGCAGGCCACCGGGTGGAAGCTTTCGGAGGTCCAGTTGGGCTTCACCCCTGTTCATCCTGTTCGAGACCTGGGTCATGCCACTCCCGCCCATTGTCCAAGCAGGGCCTATTGCTCCCGAAATAGGTCCCATTCACCACCGGAAGCTCGGATCTTGAGTCTGCTGTAGAGTTTTCTTACCGCGTCCTCGCCAATGGTCCCCTCCACACCCGGGCCCCGCGGTTGCCGCCGATTTTGGCATAGTTCTAGTACTACCAAAGCCATCACACTGAAGAGAACCTACGGTCGAGGCTTCCTAGCTGCACATTGCAATCATTCGGAAAGATGATGATGAAATCCCTTGACACTATACTCAGCTGTGACATAATCGGGGCCTACGGGGGCGAGATATGACCGCTCGGCGATGTGTATCACTCAGGGTTTCTGGTGCGTCCGCGGGTCTGCGTTTGCTCTGCGTTCTGCTTTCCAGTCTGCTGGTGTTGCAGGCGCTTGCCGCACAGGTCGATTCTTCACCCAAGCTGCGCATTCAGATTTTGGATGGCGATGGGGCGATCAATAAGGTCGGGCAACGTGTCGCCCGAGAGCCGATCGTTCAGGTGGAGGATGAGAACAGCCGTCCGGTCGCCGGTGCCGTGGTGACGTTCGCCTTACCGGACAGGGGTGCAAGCGGCGTCTTCGCGAATGGTTCCACAACCGCGACGAGCCTCACCGACCAGCGAGGACAGGCCATCGCTCGCGGGTTGCGGGCCAACAAGGTCCCCGGAAAGTTCGACATTCGGGTAAACGCTTCCCACCAGGGCATGAGGGGCGCGGCCACGCTCGCCCAAACCAACATCTTGGCGGCTGCGGTTGCAGGGATTCCCTTGGCCAAGCTGATCGCCATCCTACTGATCGGTGGGGGAGCGGCCGCCGGTGGCGCCATCGCAGGGACCCGAGGCGGTGGTGGCCCGGGTGGTGGTACCGGCAACACCACTGGTCCGCCTCCCGCGCCGACCACTGTTTCGCCAGGGGCAGGTGCAGTGGGGCCTCCGCGGTAACTCTGCGGGGCCTTCGAAGGGAGGTGCACATGCGGAACGTATGGTGCTGCTTGAGAAAGGGCGGTGCCGCAGTCGGCCTGATCCTCACCGACCCGGTGCTCAAAGACCGGAACTCTCCCCAGAAGCAGGAACGGGACCGTGAGTAAAGGCGAGCAATGAAAAATCTCTCACCGGCGTGGTTGCTTGCTGCATTGATCGGAGCCAGCGGCATGCTGGATGCCCAGGGCTTCGGCCCTGGCGTCAACGCGTCTCTATCGTGCACAGAGTTCGCCGTACCAGCCCAGTCCCGCGCGGAAGGGATCGCCGAATTGCTAGGCGATATCGTCGTGCAGTGCACGCTGGTAGGCTCGGCGATGGGATTGCCGCCGTCCATAAACGCCAACGTAGCCGTTAAGTTGAACGTCAACGTGACCAACAACAGGGACTTCGGCCCGGGCAGTTCCATAACCGACGCCGTCCTGGTGGTGAACGAGGTCTTTGGCCCTGCACCGATTACTCCAACCAAGAACTCGACCCCCAGTGCTATCCCGAACACCCCACTGCCGCAGTACGGTACTTTGACCTCGGTGAACACGCTGCAGTGGAGCGGGGTCATATTGCCAGCGCCCGGTGTGTTGCCCAACCCCGCCACCCTGGTGCTCCGTGTCACCAACATGCGCGGCGACGTCTCCCAATTGGGCATTCCCACTGTTCCGGGAATATTCCCGTCGGCTCAGGTAACGAGCTCCATCTCGATATCGAGCCAGACGCCCATCCCGGTCACTAACAACGTCCTGAACATCGGAATCCCGCTACTGGGTCTCATCACCCGGTTCGGCGGGCCATACCTTGGCCACAGCGACCAGGAGAGCGTGACGTTGCCTATTGTGGCTCTGCAGGGCGTAACCCAGTTTTTGGACACCGCCAACAACATCAGCAGGAACAGAGACGGCTCTGGCGTCTTCCCACACTCCGTGGATAGGGGCACGTTTACCAGCACCGACCCGGGGGGGGCATTCAGTATACGTCTCTCGGAAGGCTACGCCTCAGCGTTCAAGACGCTTGGCGTATCGACCGTCACGCCTGCGTCGGCCCAGGTGG
>JBGOUV010000450.1:0-5062 GCA_041477815.1 Terriglobia bacterium
CCCTCACCCTGTCGACGCCCCTGAACGCCGGGACGCACACGATCCGAGCCGTCTACGCGGGCGATCTCGGCCATTTGGGCAGCGAGGGCTCTGTGGTTCAGACGGTAAACAAGACGCCGACCACCACGTCGCTGGTCTCCAGCGCCAACCCGTCGGTGCGCAATCAGCAGGTGACCTTCACCGCTTCGGTCGCTCCCGTAAGCTGGGTCACGGGTTCCCTCCAGTTCCGCGATGGATCCACCGTGCTTGCCACCGTCGCTCTTAATGGAGGCAGCGCGGCGTTCAGCACGTCGTCGCTGGCGGTGGGGACGCATCCCATCACTGCGGTCTTCGCGGCGACGTCAACCATAACAGCAGCACCTCTCCGGTGTTATCCCAGACGGTGAAGCGCAAGTGAGCGCTCCCGCTGGGGCCACCAGGGCCACCGCCTGCGCTACGTTCCCGACGCCCGTGTCGATCACTACCATCGGCTCACGGCGTCCAGCGGCTGCCTGCCGCCGTCATCCACCACGATGAGTCGAGGGTGTTCAGTTTACCGTAACCCCACAACCTCTCGGAGCAGACTCCGATACGCCGCCCGCGCTCGTTCGCGGGTGTACTCCGCCTCCACCAGCCGTCTCCCTGCTCGCCCCATCTCCCGCCGCCGCCCCGGGGCCTCCAGCAGCTCATCGAGGGCCCGGGCAAACCGCGCCGCTTCGTCGCCGCCTGTCTCGATCAATACCCCCGTATGCTGCCGGACCACCTCCGCCGCCGCCCCCACCCGGCTCGATACCACGGGTCGCTCCATGGCGAAGGCTTCCAGCGCTATCAGCGGAATCCCCTCCGCCTGCGACGGGATCACCACCACCGCCGCATCCCTCAACACGCGAGGTATGTCCTCCACCTGCCCCCGCAGCTCCACCAAGGGCTCCACGCCCAACCGCCGGATCCGCCGTTCGAGGGCTTCTCTCTCCGGCCCGTCCCCTACCACCACAAAGTGAAAGTCCTTCGCCGGCCGTAACCGCGTCAACTGCGCCGCCATGTCGGCCACCAGCAGCGGCCGCTTCACCGGATCGAGTCGCCCCGCGAAAAGAATGGTCTTCGATTCCTTCTCCACCGGCTGGTATCGTTCCAGGTCGATCCCGTTTCGGATCAGCCGGAGTCTCGCCTCCGGCGTTCCCGCCTGCCGCAGGCGGTCCGCCCCCGCCTGGGAGATCGCCACCCGGAGGTCAATTCCGGCGGCCACGGCGGCGCTGGCTCCCACCACGTCCCAGGCTTCGTCCACGGCGTGGATCCAATCGACCACCCGCAGCCCCGGCAGCGCCCGCTTCCAGTGCGGGATAGCGCTGTACCCTGCCAGCGAGTTCTGCAACACCACCAGGTCGAATCCCCAGTTCGCGGCCAGCGAGTACAGCCCTGGTACGATCCTTTCCGGCTCGACCAGGGCCGCCAGATCGTACACGTGGTCCGCCGCCTGGTCCCACCGGCCGCGCCAAGTGTCCTCCCGCGACTGTGTCGCGATCAGGAATATCTCGGCCCGCTCCCGCTCGATGGCGCCGGCCACTTCGAGCAGCACGCTCTCGGCGCCCCCCGGTCCCAGATGCGGCGTCACCAGCGCGATGCGCTTCTTCCCCGGAGCCGCCGGCCGGGGCAGGTACCGCAGCGGCTCCACCAGCGACTCCCCGGTCAGGACCGACTGCGGCTGGAACCGCAGGTAGAAGCTCAGATCGAACACCGGCCTGCCGGCCCACTGGTTCACCCGCTCCTTCGCCCGCAGCGGGATCAATCGAGCCGTCGATCGCAGCGGATGCCGCCAGTCCAGCTCGGCGTTGACCAGGTGGCGGCGCGCGCGGCCGCCGGCCACTCGCGGGGGTCGGGGGTCGGGAGTCGGGGGTCGGCGGTCCTCGCGCGACCGCGCCTCACAACCGTCCGGGAGGCGTAGCGGAGCCTTGCCGCCCCACACCGCCAGCGCGCACCATTCCGCGGCGTGAGCATCGGGGTGTTCGCTTGGTATCAGAAATGCTTTGGCGCGGGAGGTCGTCACTCCGGTCCAATCCGCAATCGTCTGCGGCGTCGTCAACTCCGGCCCCCGTACACAGACTGCGGGCGCCCACTCCCGCTTCACCCGGACCTGCCCCTCCCACCCATAAAGGCCCGGATGCGCGGCCCGGATATGACCCACGATCTGCTCGTGGTGTTCTTGCGCCACCGTCAGCAGGCTCCGGCCGTGCTTGCGGTATTCGTACAGGACCTTGCCCACGTGCTGCCCGTACCGCCCCCGCTCCCCCAGCCGCAGCCAAAACTCCCAGTCCTCGTACCCCTGGCGCATGCGCTCGTCGTAGCCGCCGGCCGCCTCCCAGTCCGCCCGGCGTATCAGGGACGCGTAGATCAGCGAGTTCTGCCACAGCAGGCCGTAGAGGTTGTACTCCGGCGTGCGCTCCACGTACGTTTTGTCGCCGAATACCCGGTAGTCCGGATACACAAAGGCCGCTTCCGGGTGCGCCTCGAGCGCCGCCACCAGCTCGGCCAGGCATTCCGGCAGTATCCGGTCGTCGGCGTCGAGCGGGAGCACGTACTCGCCCTGGGCCTCTCGAAACCCGGTGTTACGCGCCGCGGCCAGTCCCAGGTTGGGCTGCTCCACTAAGCGGCGAACCGGCGCGACGCGACGGATCAGGTCCTGGCTCTCCGGACGGTCGCTGCCGTCGTTGACCAGTATTATTTCGACCTGCCGGTAGGTCTGGGCCCGGACGCCGGCGATGGTCTCGTCGAGAAACGACGTGGGGTTGTAGCACGGGATGACGACTGAAACCAGGGCGGGCATCAATACGCCAGAAAGATGGCCTTCTGCTCGCGGCTCATCGGCACGGTGCTCGACCGCACCGCCAGCCGGTCCAGCGGCTTATCCATATCGAACACGCCGGCCCGCAGAAACTTCACCTCCGGACCGAGTTTGGAAACATCGCGCACTACGTCCTGCACCAGCGCCAGCGGTCCACCGGTCCTCGGACGCGGTATCCGGTCGAGTCCCAGGTCCTGGTCGAACCCCAGCAGGATCGGCGTCTCCCGCTCCTGCGACGCCACCGCATGGCCAAAGAAATAAAGCCGCGACCGCACCCCCCGCGGAACCAGCCAATGCAGCCGCAGCCACGCCGTTCCGCCGCTGCGGTGCAGCGAGTACCCGGTCAGCCGTATCCCCTTCTCAAACTCCACCTGGCACGCGACCGTCGGCGCCGGCTCCATGCGAAACGTATACTCCGTCCCGGGCGCCTGGTTGGGCGCCGCCACCGCGGCGGTATAGTCATCTTTCAAAGGCAAGGTGGACGCCCACACCGGCACGCGCAGTCCGGTCTCCGGATGGAACAGCCCCAACCGCAGCGCCGTTCCCCGCGCCTTAGCCGCCGGCAGCACCAGGTAACGCGCCTCGTACCCCTCGTCGCCGGGCTGCCAGGCGTCCACCCGCGGCGCGCCCCGCAGGATCTCATGGTCGAGGGCGCCTACGAGCTTTCCGTCCGGGTCCACCACGTGCGCGAAGACCCGGTACGGCCCTGCCGCCGGACTCAAGCAACGCCACCGCAACGCCAGCGTGAACAGGCCGTCCTGCTCGGTAAAGCGCAGCCCTTTCACCTGCAACTGATTTCCGAAGTTCACGTCGACCGTCGGCAGCTCCGGCGACGGCCCCGCCTGGCGCGCCGCGACGAATGCGTCACCGCCGGCGCCGGCATTCTCGAACAGCCGCACCTTGCCGCCGTCCGGCGTCGTCACCCCGAACTCCACCTCCCGGAACAGCGGCCCCCGCAGTAGGTAGTCGCGCGTCAGGGGTCCGCCCTCAAACCGCGTCATGGGCTGCTGGGTCCCACCCTCCTTCCACAGAAAGTACTGTGTGCGGCTCATGATCTGTTGCACCAGCTCCGGGTTTGAAGTATAGGCGGTAGTATGAAACTCGATCGGATATTTCAACAGCACCGCCTCCAGGTCCAGGTTGTTGCTATTGAACGACCAGGTATCCGCCCCCATTCCCACGATCAGCTTCGATCCGCGCCCTAACCGGTCCCGGTGCGCCAGACGCTCGATCACC
This sequence comes from Terriglobia bacterium, assembly GCA_041477815.1. Taxonomy (GTDB): domain Bacteria; phylum Acidobacteriota; class Terriglobia; order Bryobacterales; family JACQDG01; genus JBGOUV01. The sequence goes on from JBGOUV010000450.1 coordinate 4,055, forward strand.
TCCCCCAGCGGCCAATGCTGGGGGTTCGGCGGAAAGGCGTAGGAAGTGGCCGAACCCAGCGCCTGCCACCGTCCCAGCCACACGGTGGGGACGCGCAGCACCGCAAACGAGCCTTCCAGCGCCACCACGCACCCGGCCGCCACCACCGCCGTCGTGATCCATCTCCCCGTCCGTGCAAACAACGCCGCCACCACTATCGCCACTGCCGGCAGCAGCGGCGCGATCAGCCGCAGGTCCCGGTTCTCCGAGAGCACAAACACCGGCAGCGACGCGGCCCACGGCACGAGGTACCACCAGGCCCCTTTCAGGAAGTTGTCCCGTCCCCGCAGCAGCCAGATCCCGAGCCCCGCCAACACCGCCACCAGATGGGCCACCGCTAGCCCGTCGTTCATCATCATGAAGAGGTAGTCGATGGCCATGGCCGCCGGCGACGCCCGCTGCACGTCGTGGGTAGGCGCAAAGTAGCTCTCCTGGAACGACCGCTGCGTTACCAGCGCCCAGTTGTGCCAATACCAGGGTCCGGCCAGCGCCGCCGCCGGGAGCGCGATCAACGTCACCGCCCCCAGCAGTGCCAGCACCCTTTTCCCGTACGCCCGCGCCAGCACCACCGCCACCACCGGCCCCGCAAACAACGGAAAGGTAATCTTCGTGAGCAACCCCAGCCCGCAAAACGCTCCCAGCGCCGGCAGCCACCGCCACCGCCGCGTGTCTTCCCATTCCGCCAGCGCCCACACGGCGCACACCGTCAGCGCCGTCAGCCAGTACTCCACTAGAAATATCCGCGACAGCCCCAACAGCATTGGCGAGGTCAAAGCGAAGAACACCGCCAGCAGCGCCGTCTTCTCCTCAAAGAACTTCCGAGTCAGCCGGTACAGCGCCCCTCCCAGCACCGCGCAGGCCACGCTGTTTACCAAGTAGATCACGTAGGTTGACCGCCCCAGCAAACAGAAGAACGGAAACGGCAGCACGGTGATCAGCGGCGCTTTGTCCCCCAAAGCGTGCTCGAAC
>JBGOUV010000332.1:0-7822 GCA_041477815.1 Terriglobia bacterium
GCCGAGGTTGAAGCTGAGGTGGCGGGACTTTTCGGTTTGGATCACCTCGCGGGCGGCGTTCCACACCTCGGCTTCCACGCAGCCGCCGCCGATGGTGCCGACCAGCGAACCGTCCTCGCGGACCAGGAGTTTGGCGCTCTGGAAACTGGGGATGGAGCCGCGCACCTCGACAATAGTGGCGAGGGCCGACTTCTGGCCCTGGCGGCGCAGGCGCACGAGTTCTTCGAAGACATCCATGTGACTGCCATTATAATACGGTTCATGAAGGCCGTTCGCATCCATGAGCACGGTGGTCCGGAAGTACTCCGCTACGAAGACGTTCCCGAGCCGCAGCCGGGGGCGCACGAGGTGTTGGTCCGGGTGCGGGCTGGCGCGCTGAACCACCTGGATTTGTTCATTCGAGCGGGGATTCCGGGGCAGAAGATTCCGTTGCCGCACATTTTGGGGAGCGAAGTGGCGGGGGAGGTGGCGGCGCTGGGAGAGGGGTGTGCGCGGCTGCAGGTGGGGCAGCGGGTGCTGCTGGCGCCGAGCGCGAGCTGCCGGCAGTGCGCGATGTGCTTGGCGGGGCTGGACAACTTTTGCCGGAACTACACGGTGCGGGGCTATTGGAATGACGGAGGGAATGCGGAATATGTAGCCGTGCCGGAGGTGTATGGGATTCCGATTCCGGAGGACCTGGGCTTCGAGGAAGCTGCGGCCGTGCCGCTGGTGTTTCTGACCGCCTGGCACATGCTGATGACACGGGCGAAGATCCGGCCCGGGGAAGAAGTGCTGGTGCTGGCGGCGGCCAGCGGTGTGGGGAGCGCGGCCATTCAGATTGCCAAGATGCTGGGGTGCCGGGTGATCGCCACGGCCGGCGGCGAAGCGAAGCTGGCCCGGGCGCGGGAGTTGGGAGCGGACGACGTGATCGACCACTACCGGCAGAAGATCGCGGACGAGGTAAAGAAGCTGACGGGGAAGCGCGGCGTGGACGTGGTGTTCGAGCACGTGGGGCAGGCCACGTGGGAGCAGGCGGTCGCCTCGCTGGCGCACCACGGGAGACTGGTCACTTGCGGCGCGACGACCGGTCCGCAGGCGGGGTTGGATCTGCGGTTCCTGTTTGCGAAGCAGCTCTCCTTGTTGGGGTCCTTCATGGGGACGATGGGGGAGCTGCACGAGGTGTTGGGGTTCGTGTTTCGGGGGAAGCTGCGTCCGGTCATTGATAAGAGTTATCCACTGGCCGAGATCCGGGAGGCGCACCGGCGGCTGGAGAACAAGGAGCAGTTCGGGAAGGTAGTGCTTGCGGTGTAGGGGTCGTGTGTTATCCTAGCGTCAACCCCGTACATGGCGTATCGAAACGAGTTCCCCCGGATCTGCGTGGCCTTGGGCTGCGCGGAGAGCGACAAGCTGGAAAAGCTGGCGCGGCAGTCGTGTGAGGACGGCGAAGAGTTCCTGGAGATCCGCCTCGACATGCAGGACGAGCCGGCCACGGGGGTGGGGATTATCCGGCGGCTGAAGCAGAAGTATCCGGACACGTACGTGCTGGCGACGTGCCGGCGGAAGCAGAACGGGGGGCAGTTCCGGGGAAGCATCGACGAACAGTTCAAGGTGCTGGAGGCGGCAGTGGAGGCCGGCGCGCAGGCGGTGGACGTGGAGGTGGAGACGGCCGAGGCGGCCACGGAAAGGTTGCGGGCGTTCGGCGGGCGGGCCAAGGTGATTGTGTCGTACCACAACTTTCAAGGGACGCCGGCGTTGCGGCCGATTGTGCGGAAGCTGGAGAAGACGCCGGCGGATGTCTACAAATTGGTCACCACTGCTACCAAACCGATGGATAACGTGCAGGTGCTGGAGATAGCCCGCAATTCCGGCGCGCGGCCGATGGTAGTACTGGCTATGGGGGAGATGGGTGTGCCCAGCCGGGTGCTGTCGCTCGGACGGCACGCGCCGTTCACGTACGCGGCCCCCTTGTCGGCGGCGGGGACCGCGCCGGGTCAGGTGTCGAGCCGGTTGCTCCGGCGGCAGTACCGCTCCGATCGCCATACCGCGGAGACGGCGGTGTACGGAGTGATCGCCAATCCGGTAGGGCATTCGATCTCGCCGGCGGTTCACAATCGGGCGTTTCAGGCGCGGCGCGTGAATGCGGTCTATGTGCCGTTTCAGGTGGAGGAACGGCACTTGGGAGACTTCTTCCGGGTGGCGGCGGCGCTGCCGGTGGCGGGATTCAGCGTGACGATTCCCCACAAACAGAGGGTGCTGCGGTACCTCGATAGCGTGGACCCGGCGGCGCGGCGGATTGGTGCGGTCAACACAGTGTACCGGCGTCATGGGAAACTGCGGGGCGCTAATACCGACGGGATCGGGGTGACGGCGCCGCTGGAGAAGCGTCTCAAACTCAAGGGCGCGAAGATCCTGGTGATAGGCAACGGAGGCGGGGCGAGGGGGGCGGCGTTCGCCCTGGCGGACAAAGGCGCCAAGGTGTTTTTGACGGGGAGAAGTCCGGACCGGGTGCGGGCGCTGGCGCGGATCTGCGGGGCGACGGTGGTGGAGCGCGAGAAACTGGGCGGCCAGCATTTCGACGCGCTGGTGCATGCCACGCCGGTAGGTATGCGTCCGAAGATGGGGGAGTCGTTCTTTCCGGAGGAGATTCCCGCCGAAGTAGTCTTGGACATGGTGTACAACCCGCTGGAGACGCTGCTCCTCAAGCAGGCTCGGGCCGCCCGGAAGAAGGTGATTTCGGGACTGGAGATGTTTCTGGAGCAGGCGGCGGCACAGTTTGAGATCTGGACGGCCCAGGAGGCGCCACGGATGGCGATGGAAACGGCGGCTAGAGAAGCGCTAGGGCTGCGCGGAGCCGCGGAGAGATAATGCTGCCTGATCTGAAGACGTTCTTAGCCGATGCGGAGTTGGGAAATATTGTGCCGGTCTATAAGACCGTCATGGCGGATTTGGAGACGCCCGTGTCGGCGTACCTCAAGGTCGCCCAGGGGAGGCCTTACTCGTTTCTGTTGGAAAGCGTGGAGGGGGGCGAGCGGCTGGGGCGGTACACCTACCTGGGGGCGGACCCGTTCTTGATCGTGCGGGCGCAGGGGGAGCGGGTGGAGGTGGTCCGCGACGGGAAGACTTCGCGGCGCCGGGGGATGGTGGTGGACGTGCTGCGGGAATTGGCGCGCGGGTTTCGGCCGGCAGGGCGGCAGGGACTCCCCCCGCTCAGTACCGGGGCGGTGGGATACCTGGGCTATGACCTGGTGCGACAGATCGAGCCCCGGGTGCCCGAGTTCGCCACAGACGATCTGAAGATGCCGGACGCCGTGTTTCTGTTTTTCTCGACGCTGCTGGCGTTCGATCACGTGAAGCACCAGATCTGGATCATCGCCAACGTGCGGTGCGACCAGTGGCCGGGCAAGCTGGAAAAGGGCTACCAGCAGGCGGTGCGGGAGATCCAGGCGATCGAGAAGCGCTTGGCCCGGGGACTGCCTCGTAGAAAGACCCGGACGGCGCGCCGGGCGGCGATCGCGCCGCGGTCGAACACCGGGAAAGAGAAGTTCTGCCGGGCGGTGAAGAAGGCCCAGGAGTACATCCTGGCAGGAGATATCTTTCAGGTAGTGCTGTCGCAGCGGCTGGACCTGAAGCTGGAGGTAGAGCCGTTCGAGGTGTACCGGCAGTTGCGGACGGTCAATCCGTCGCCGTACCTGTTCTATCTGCAGCTGGACCGGGACGTGGTGCTGGGCAGCTCGCCGGAGATGCTGGTGAAGATCGACGGGCGGCAGGCGGAATACCGGCCGATTGCGGGAACGCGGCATCGGGGCGCTACGGAGGAGGAAGACCGGCGCATCGGCGAGGAGCTGCTGGCCGACGAGAAGGAGCGCGCCGAGCACATCATGCTGGTGGACCTGGGCCGCAACGACCTGGGACGCGTGTGCGAGTACGGGTCGGTGCGGGTGAAGGATCTCATGATCCTGGAGCGGTACTCGCACGTGATCCATATTGTATCGGTAATTATGGGCCGCCTGCGGGCGGGCTGCGACGAGTTTGACGCGCTGCGGGCGTGTTTTCCCGCGGGAACGCTGTCGGGGGCGCCCAAGGTGCGGGCCATGGAGATTATCGCCGAGCTGGAGCCCGCGGGCCGGGGCGTCTACGGCGGCAGCGTGATGTATCTGGATTTCTCGGGAAATTTGAACTCCTGCATCGCCATCCGCACGATGACCGTGCGGGGGCGGGAGGCCCATATCCAGGTGGGGGCGGGGATCGTGGCCGATTCCGTGCCCGAGCGGGAGTGGGAGGAGACCATGAGCAAGGCCGGGGCCCTGCTGCGGGCCGTGGAGCTGGCCACCGGTTCCGAGGAGATGTGATGATACTGGTCATTGATAATTATGACTCCTTCACCTATAACCTGGTGCAGCACCTGGGAGAGCTGGGCGCGGAGCTGGAGGTGCGGCGCAACGATGCGGTTACGGTAGGCGAGGTGGAGGCGATGCGTCCGGCGGGGATCGTGATCTCGCCGGGGCCGTGCACGCCGCGGGAGGCGGGGATCTCGGTGCCGCTCATCCGGCGGCTGGCCGGGAAGATTCCGATCCTGGGGGTGTGTCTGGGGCTGCAGTCGATCGGGGAGGCGTTTGGAGGGCGGGTAATTCGGGCGCCCTATTTGATGCACGGCAAGACCAGCAACATCCACCACGACGGGAAGACGATTTTCGCGGAGGTGCCCCAGGATTTCACGGCGACGCGGTATCATTCCTTGATTGTGGAGCGTGGTACGCTCCCCAAGGAACTGGAGATCTCGGCGACCACGCCGGACGGGCTGATTATGGGATTACGGCACAAGCAGCGCCTGGTGGAAGGGGTGCAGTTTCATCCGGAGTCGGTCTTGACCGGGGCCGGGAAAACGATTCTCAAGAACTTTCTGGCGCTGGCCGGATAGGAGCATGGCGCCGGGTTCGCAGGAGGTAGGGGAGTTCTGCAGGCAGGCGAAGGTGTTGTGTGAGGAACGGCGGTTCGACGCGGCGGTCCGACTCTACGAGCAGACGCTGGGATTGCCGCTGGCGAAGCGGGACCGGGGACGGGTGCTGGCGCTGCTGAGCCGGCTGCTGGAGCGGGTTTACGGGGGCTCGGAGCGGGCCCTGGGGATGGCGCAGGAGGCGGTGTCCCTGCTGGCGAACGCCGGGGAGACGCCGGAAGTTTGGGCCCTGCGGGGTATCAGCCAGGGAGTGGCGGCGCTGTCGGTGGCGTTCCGCAACGGGCCGGCGGCCATGGCCCGGGCGCGGCAAGCGCTGGCCGATCTGGAGCGCGCGGCGGAGCAGGCGGTGAACCCCGAAGTGTACGGCATGGGCGCCGAGATGTACCTGCTTCTCGAGGAGCCCGAGCCGGCCCTCACCTGGGGGCAGCGCTATGTAGCAGTCGAGCGGGACGAGGGGGCGCGGGCCGCTTTCGCCGGGACGATGGTGCGGGCGTACCGGATGGCGGGGCGGCCCGACGAGGCCGACCGGACGCTGACCGAGGCGCTATTTCGCCTGGATCTGTGCAAGTATGCAGCGGCCACCCTCTACCACGAGCAAGGGCAGCTCTACCGCGCCGCGGGACGATGGCGGGAGGCCCGGGTGGCGCTGGAACGGGCGGTGGGGGCGGCGGCCTATGAGGACCAGGGCCGCACTGCGGAGTTGTGGGTCAGCCTGGGGGAGCTGTGCTACGACGAGGGAAATTTCGCGGAGGCGGCCGAGCAGTTCGAGCGGGCGCTGGCGTTGCTGCCGGAGGACGTGGGGTGGCGCCGGTATGGACTGATCTGGCTCGGCCGGTGCCGCGTGGAAGTGGGCGCCTGCGAACAGGCCCGGGAGTGCTTTGCCGAGGTGCTGGCGTCGCCGGAGGCCTCCGAGGAAGAGCAGATGGAGGCGCAGCGCGGAGCGCTCTACGCGGAGGCGCAGCAATTCTACCAGGCGGGGGATTTTCGCACGGCGACGAAGGCGTACCGCCGAATCCTGGAACAACATCCGGCGGACGACGAGTTCCGGCGCACCATGTTGCTGTGGCTGGCCGACTGTTGCGCGCGGCTGGACGATCCGGCGGGGGCGCGGGCGTGTTATGAGGAGATTCTGGGGTCCTCGCAAGCCGCGGAGGGGGAGAAGCAGAGGGCGCTGGCGGATCTGGCGAGGCTGCCGCCCGCGGGGCGGACTTGGGTGCAGTGAGGTGCGTCTCGTGGCCGGCTGGCCTGCCACCGTTACGTCCCGAACGCCCCGTCGCAAGGCCCGCGGACGTGCCCCCGAGACCCGTTCTCCGCCCGCCACGCGCTCGGCGTTCTCCCGTACCGCGTCGCGCAGAGGTGGGGCCAAGTGATGCCGGGGTTGGCCCAACTCAGCACCCGGTAGCGGTCATCGCGGCCGAGGAAGGTCCCTGCCGGCCGCCCGCTACGCCACCTGCACGGACGCATTCCGGTTGTCATCCCCTGCTATTCCCCGTTCGAATCCCAAACAGATCAACGTCGGCGGTCCACCACAAGGCATCCCGGCCGCACGGCGTCTTCGCCGCGCCGATGCGGGGACAGAAGACACACCCAACCGCACGCCGCCCTCCCCGTTCTCATCGCGCTCCCCCGCTGCGGCCGCCGCGTAACTGGAGAGCTATTTTCTGAACGCGCACGCCGGCCGACTTGTCGTCGTCGGGCAGGCCGAAACTGAGGTGCTGGTCCTCCGGCCCGATCCGCAGCGTCCCCGGCACGTTCCTGGTCACCAGCTTCCCGCCGGTTCCCTCCACACGCCCCCGCAGAACCTGGTCGGGATCCTGATTTCCTTTGTGGACGCCCACTCGAAACGCGCTGCCCGCGATGCCATTGTCGCAGGCATAGGTGACTGCGACGTCGAACTCTCCCTGCACGGTTCCGTAGGGATACCACCACAGCTCGTTCTGAAACGTACGGGCCTGCCGAAAATTGCTGGCGGTGGCGGTCTTCCGATCGTAGCGCAGCTCTTCGCCCCGGAGGCGGGCGGTCCAGGCATAGAGCTCCACGCGGTCGGGCGGCTTGTCGCGGGCGTGGCCCGCGGCCACGCGCGGCTTCTCCTCCGCAATCTCCAGCACGAGCACCGTATCGTGGGGATCGACGGGCTGCTCGGGCAGGGTGAATTCCAGCGCCACGCCGCGGCGCTGGAAGGGAACCTCCTGGCGATTGGCCAGGAAATAGGCCCGCTTCACCTCGCTCTCGAGACCCTCGAAGCGGAACTTCCGGCCGGGCCAATTGATAATATGCAGGTACACCCTGCCGGGCTTCACGGTGCAGCGCCAGGTGATGTCGGGGAACCAGAAGGGACTCGCCGCCGCGCCATAAATGGCTTCGCCGTTCGCCGCCAGCCAGGCTCCCATCGCGCGCAGAATCCGCTGGCTGGCTTCTGGAATCACCCCTTCGGCGGTGGGGCCCACGTTCAGCAGGTAATTACCTCCCTTGGAGACGATGTCCGCCAATTTCGCGATGAGGTCGCCGGGATCCTTCCAATTCCGGTCGTTCTCCTTATAGCCCCACGTATCGTTGAGCGTGGCCGGGACTTCCCACTTTTGCCGGGCATACACCTGCATCGGAATGGCGTTGTCCCCGGTTTGCAGGTAGTCGCCCTGGTTGTGTCCGATGCGGCTGTTCAGCAGACACGATGGCTGCAGCGTCTTGACGGTCTGCCGGAGTTCGGTAACCTGCTGCTCGGAAAGCAATCCCGGCGTGTCGAACCAGATCAGGCTGAGCTTGCCGTAGCCGGTCAGGAGTTCTTTGACCTGGGGCAGGACCTTGTTCTCGAGGTAGACCTGGGGCCGGCGTGCGACCGGAAAATCCCAGTCGTTGCCGCGGCCGTTCGGCTCGTGCCAGTCCTGGTCC
>JBGOUV010000353.1:0-7446 GCA_041477815.1 Terriglobia bacterium
CTACTGTGATCTTCCTCCTGGCCGCCGTCGTCGCAACCTCCGCAGCCATCGCCGATTGGGTACCAGCCCGCTGGCCCTCGGCCGACCCCCAGAGCCTCGAACTGCTGGCCGATACCCCTATCAACTGCCTGCTCCTGGAGCCAGACCAGGCCACCGCCGCTCTGGCCGAGGCGGCCGCCAAACGCGGGATCGCCACCTTGGTGGTCCTGCGGCCTGGCGGCGATACCCTGGCCGCCGCCCGCCAGGCACTCGAGAGCCAGCTTACCGGCGTAGTCCTCCAAGGCGACTTCGACGAGGCCGCCGTCCGCGTTCTGCGGGACAGCCTGTCCGGGTCCAAGGCCCCGGTCATCGAGATGCCGCCCCGCCGATCCCTGCGGTCCACCGCCTCCACACCGGTTCTGGCCACCTACCAGAGCGTCTGGCCGGGCATCCCCATCGCCCCCAACGGCGCCGCCAAAGCCGGTCCCACGGGCACTCCCTGGGTCAACACCAACACGGGTTTCCTGCTATTCGCCCGCGCCTGGACCGACGCCCCGGTCTGGATCGCCAACGCCCCGCCCCCCGACCAGGTCCTCCAGGTGGAAAACTACCTTCAGGCCATCTGCGACGCCGGTGTCCTCGGCGCCCGCTGGGTCCTCAGTCTGGACCCCGACTTCAGCCGCCGCCTCCTCGCGCGCGACGCCGCCGCCCTGGCCGGCTGGAAGCGCATCGCCGCCCACCTGCGCTATTTCGAGGAGCATAAGGAGTGGCGCGCTCTCACCGCCCATCGCGGCATGACCGTCATCCAGGACGCCGACAGCGGCGCCCTGGTCTCCGGCGGCCTGCTGGACATGATCGCCGTCAAGCACACGCCGGTGCGGGTGGTCCCGCGCCGGCGCCTGAGCGAGGACATGGTGCGCGGTTCCCGCGTGCTCCTGAATCTGGAAGCCCCGCTGCTCAGCGCCGCCCAAAAGGACGTGGTGACCCAATTCACCAACTCCGGCGGCCTGCTGCTCACCTCGCCACCGGAGGTAAAGATGCCCGCCCTCCGCGAGGACGAGATCACCATCGAGGAGCAGGAGCTGAAGGAAATCGAGGTCCTGTGGCGCGACATCAACCAGATCATCTGGCACCAGAGCCTGGGAGCCAAGCCCTACCACGCCGCCGGAATGCTCTCCCGCACCCTGACCAGCGAGGACGGCCAGCGTGTCATCCTGCACTTGGTCAACTACACCAACTACCCGGTCGAAAATGTCACGGTCCGGTTTCCTTTCACCTTCCGCCGCGCCCGCCTGCTGACCCCGGAAGGCGCCCCCCAGGACCTGGAAACCTACGAGATGGAGAAGGCCACCGCCGTGGACATCGACAAGGTACCCGTTTGCGCCACGATCGTCGTGGAGTGAAAATAGTGGAGTGACAATATGACTATGCCGACCCTGACCCGCCGCGAAGTCCTCGCCCTGCTGGGAGCCGCCGCCGTCGCCCCAGCCAAGGAAGCCCCCACTGCGCCCGTCGCCGTCGCCCGCTGCCGCACCTACGACCAGGAGATGGTCACAACCCTCTCCACTCTCATGGATCAGATCGGGGGCCTCGACCGCCTGGTGAAGAACAAGACGGTCACCATCAAGCTGAACCTCACCGGCAGCCCCGCCCTGAAGGTGCAGGGCATGGCCCTGGGCCTCACCCACTACACGCACCCCGCGATGGTCGAGGCGTTCCTGACACTGCTTGACCGCGCCGGCGCCCGCCGCATCCGCCTGGTGGAAAGCTGCTGGGCCACCGGCGGACCGCTCCAAGAGTACCTGCTCGATTCCGGCTGGCGCGTCCGCCGCCTGCAGAGCGCGTCCTCCAGGGTCGAGTTCGAGAACACCAATGCCTTGGGTCTTGGTAAGCGGTACTCGCGGCTGAAGGTCCCCACCGGCGGCCACATGTTCCCGGCCTACGACCTGAATCACTCCTATGAAGACACCGACGTCTTCATGACCATCGCCAAGCTGAAGAACCACGCCACCTGCGGTGTCACCCTGTCGCTGAAGAACAGCTTCGGCATCACCCCCGCCTCCATCTATGGCGACGACGCCGGCGAGCAGGAGCCCAACGAGAACCCGACCAAGGGCCGCGGGGTGGTGCTGCACGCCGGCAAGCGCCAGCCGGCCAAGAGCGCCCCGGGCGAGCTCCGGCCCGGCTTCAGCCACGACGCCGGCTACCGCGTCCCCCGCATCGTCGCCGACCTCGCCGCCGCGCGCCCCATCGACCTGGCCCTCATCGACGGCATCGAGACCCTCGCCGCCGGCGAAGGTCCTTGGATCCGCGGGGTGCGTCCGGTCAGCCCCGGCGTCCTGATCGCCGGGACCAACCCGGTCACCACCGACGCCGTCGCCACCGCCATCATGGGTTACGACCCCCGCACCGATCGCGGCACGGCTCCCTTCCAGGAGTGCGACAACACCCTCAAGCTGGCCGAGGCCCACGGCGTCGGCACCACCGACCTGAAGCGGATCGAAGTGCGCGGCGTCTCGATCCAGCAAGCGCTCTATAGGTTCCCGAGTTAGGTATGTGGCTTCGCGGCCTTCTCGCGTTGCTGCTGGCGAGCCAGGTGTGGGCCGCAGAGCCGTTGCTGTCGGCGGCGCTATCGGGGACGGTGGCCGAAGTTCGCCGGCTGCTCCAGAAGGGGGCCAATCCTAACAGCCCCAACGACGCCGGCCTCACCCCGCTCCTGCTGGCCGCCGGCGATCTCGAGAAGGTGCGCCTCCTGGTGGCCCAGGGCGCCGAGGTGAACGCCCGCTCCCAAGCCGGACGCACCCCCTTGATGCTCGCCGCCGCCCAGGACGGCAACTCCGCCGTAGTCAAGTTCCTCCTGGATCGCGGCGCCGATCCCAAAGCAGAGGATGCCACCGGCGCGACGGCCCTGCTGCTGGCCGCCGAAAGTGGAGACGCGGCGTCGCTCCAGTTGCTCCTCGATCGGGGCGGCGACGTGAACGCCCGGGCGGGCTCCGAGTATGGCCGGATCCTGTTCGGCGCCGCGTCGCTATCGTTCCCCAGGGCGAACCGGCGCGAAGCCGGCCCCACCCCTCTCCTCCTGGCCGCTGCCAACAATAACCTGGCCGTTGCCAAGTTGCTTCTGGCCCACGGCGCCGACGCCCGGGTGAAAAGCCCGGGCAACTACAGCGCCCTGCACCTGGCCGCGGACAAGGGCAACCCCGAGCTCGTGCGCCTCCTGCTGGATCACGGCGCCGAAGTGAACGGCCAGGACGGGGAAGGCCGCACGCCCCTGATCCTGGCCGCCGCCGCCGAGCGCCTTCATCCCGAGGTCGTCCGTCTCCTGCTCGACAAAGGCGCCGACCTCCGCGTCAAGGGCCAGGACGGCCTCACCGCCGCAGACTGGGCCCGCAAGAAAGGTGACACCCCCATCGCGAAGCTGCTCCCGGTGTCCGTGCCGAATGCGCGCCTCGCGGTCGAGAAGAGCCTGGCCTTGCTGCAGAGCAGCGGGATGCAGTTCACCAGGAAGTCCGCTTGCATTTCCTGCCACCACCAGTCCCTCCCCGCGATGGCCGTTTCGCTGGCCCGCCGGCACGGCCTGCGCGTAAACGAGTCCGCCGCCCGCGACCAGCTCCTGTTCACCGCCGGAGTCTTCGCCCCCCACCGTAACAACTTGCTCCAGGCCATTGAGACGGTACCCGTGGTTCCGGTGGTAGCGACTTACGCGCTGGTCGGTATGGCCGCCGAGGGCTATCCTGCCAACGCCACCACCGAGGCCCTGGTCCACGATATCGCCCGCCAGCAACGAGCCGACGGAAGCTGGCGCGACGGCGACCGCCGCCCCCCGCTCGGCTACAGCGACGTCGACGCTACGGCGCTCTCCCTGCGCTCGCTCCAACTCTACGGCCCCCCCGGCCGCCGCCGCGAATTCGAGGACCGCATCGCCCGCGCCCGCCGCTGGCTGCTTGCGGTCCGGCCCTACGCCACTCATGATAGGGTATTCCAACTACTCGGCCTGGGCTGGTCCGGAGGCGGTGACCGCGCCGCCCTCGCCCGCGCCCTCGCCGCCGCACAACGGTCCGACGGCGGCTGGTCCCAACTCCCCACCCTCTCCAGCGACGCCTACGCCACCGGCCAAGTCCTCACCGCCCTCTACCAGGCCGGCGGCCTGTCTCCCTCCGATCCGGTCTACCAGCGCGGCGTTGCGCACCTTCTCCGCACCCAGCTCGAAGACGGCTCCTGGCACGTCGGCACCCGGGCCATGGGCTTCCAGCCTTACTTCGAGAGCGGTTTCCCCCACGGCCCCGACCAGTGGACCTCCGCCGCCGCCACCGCCTGGGCCGCCATGGCTCTCACCGTGACGGTCGATCCGCAGCCGCTCTCGGCGTCTCAGAGACCCGGATTGATGCAGCGTTAGTCCGCGCTAACCCCCAAGCCGCCGACGACGAGTCTGAGACACGAGTCTGAGGCACGCCTTGACTCACAGACCGTGATAACCTGAAAAGAGCGTATGACCATCGACGAACGCATTCAAGCACTAACCATGAACCTGGAACTCCTCAGCCACGAGCAGGAAGCCCAGGGAAAACGAATTGAAATGCTCATCACGGCCGCGGAGAAGGACGGGGAGAACATCCGGTTTCTGGCCCTCATCGCCGAGTCCCACGAACGCCGGTTAAACGAACTCGAAGGCGGATCCTGAGAGCTGGCAGTCAAATGAAGCGCCGCCGTTCCCGCTGGATACCGCGCGAGGAGCGGGCTGATGCACCCTCACTATCCTTCCCGCGTGTATTGCCACCCTCAACGATCGCGCCAGCGACCGCGGACTGCCGCCGCAACGAGCAACGCGACGAAGTCGGGCCGCCTCACAGCATCACGCGGATCAACAGCAGGCTCGCCGTCATCATCGCCCCGCTGGCCAGTATCCCCACAATCAGGGCGGTTCGTCCTACTTGTGACAGGAACCGCAGGTCGACCTCCAGCCCCATGGCCGCCATGGCCAGGGTGAGGACCCAGTTTCCGGCCTGGGCCAAGGCCTGCGATAGAGGCACCCGCAGCGGCTCCGCCTGCCTGAATTCCAGCACCGGCAGCAGCCCCGCCGTGTTCAGGAGCGCTATGGCGATGAAACCCCAGATGAACGGCGGTATCAGCCGGGTATAGTGGACCCGCATTCGGGTGGTGTGATGCCGGGCGTAAACCGCCGCCAGCACGAACACCAGCGGCGCCAGCAGGGCCACCCGCAGCAGCTTCACCAGCGTCGCCAGCGCTCCCGCCTTCTCGCTATAGGTAAACCCCGCCGCCACCACCTGCGGGACGGCGTGAATCGTCGAGCCGGCCCACACCCCGAAGGCCTGGTCGGAGAGTCCCAGCAGCCGCCCGGCCAGGGGCGAGGCGAACATCAGCACCAGCCCCAGCAGGTTGATGGTGGCCATGGACAGCACGACGTCGTCATCCTCGGCCTCGATGAGCGGGGCCACGGCCACAATGGCGCTGTTGCCGCAAATAGCGGTTCCGGCGCCGATAAGAACGGACGTGCGCCGCCACAACCCCAGGGCCCGCCCGGCAAAGTAGGCCACGCCCATGGCCACGCCCATCGACAATACCGTAACCCCGATCGCCGGCAGACCGACCTTCACGAGCGCGCCGAGGTTCAACCCGGCCCCGGTCAGCACGATGGTAATCGGGATCAGCCGCTTGACCATCGTCTTGGCGGCGTCGACCATGGCCGGCGGGACCGGGAACAGGTTGCGCACCGCCAGCCCCAGGAGGATCGCCAGGATGGCCCCGCCGGTCATCCGCAGCAGGCCGAACGGCAGGCTGTGCAGCGCGAAGGCCACCACCGCCACCGCCAAGGCCAGCAGGTAGCCCGGCCAGGGAGACGGCCGCGGCTTCTCGTCCGTCCGTCCGGCCGCCTCCACCACCGGCTCGCTCCAGCCCTCCATGGACCCGAGCGACGCCAACTGCTCGTCGCTCAACGGGCCGAGGTACGGTTCCCGCGCCATTTCACTGCAGCGGCGAGTAGTCGGTGGCGTCCAGGAACACCGACTCCACCTTCTTCACGATCTTCCCGCTGGCCTCGGACTCCGCCTGGACTTTCTTCCACTCGGGGTCGTTGCGGAAGCCGTCCCAGTTCTTCTTGGCCGCCTCGCTACTAGGATGCGCCAGTATGTATATGAGGGTGTCTTTCGAGAGCGGCTCATCGGCGGGCTGCCAGTAGCCGATATTAGTCATGCCGTGCCTCTCGAATATCTTGAGGGTGTGGTTCTTGAACCGGGCATGCAGGGCGTCGAGTCTGCCTTCGAGGGCGGTGTAGGTCCGGATCTCGAACACGCGATTCGATTTCGCTTCCACGGATGTTGTCCTCCCGAGCCAGAACGCAGCGCCGCAGGCGACCGCGAGCAGGCAGAACACAGCAAGGTTTTTGGTCATGGTGGAGATTGTAGCAAGAAATTGGTGGTAGGCACGAGCGGATTCGAACCGCTGACCTGCCGCTTAGGAGGCGGCTGCTCTATCCATCTGAGCTACGTGCCCAGGCACCTCTATAATACCAGCCGGGCCGCCCGGATCTTGTCCTCGGGAACCCGGATTCCCAACCCCGGCGTGTCCGGCACCTTCACCTTGACGCCGTCCATCTCGATGCCGTCGACCATCATGTCGGCCAGGAACTGCGGGCCGTTCAGCTCGGCGGGCAGGAGCAGGTCGAGGGTGGAGTAGAGGTGGATGGCTGCCATGAAGCTGATGCCGGCGTCGGTCAGGCCGGAGCCCAGCAACCCCAGACCGTTGGCTTCGGCCACGATGGCGCTCTTGAGGCAGTTGGTGATCCCGGCGCTCTTGGGCACCTTGAGCACCACCAGGTCGCAGGCTTCCAGCCGGGTAGCCCGCGCCACGTCGAACGACGAGAAGGCCCCTTCGTCGATGGCGATCGGGTAGGGGCTCTTTTCGCGGGCCCGTTTCAGGCCGAACCAGTCCTCACTGCGGACGGGCTGCTCCATGCACCGCACCATCTTGAACTCCCGGAGCGAGGCCAGAAAGCGCTCCAGGGCGATGGGCATGTAGCTCTGGTTGGCGTCGAGCCAGAGCTGGGCGTCGGGCCGGGCGTCGGCGACGGCGCGCATGCGCTTCAGGTCCAGGTCGGCGTCGCCCGCCACCTTCACCTTGAAGCACCGGCAGGCCGGCCAGCGCTTCACCTCGGCGGCCATGGCCTCCGGGGTGTCGACGCTGACGGCGTAGCACAGCTCCACGGTGTCGTGCAGCCGGCCGCCGATCAGCCGGTGCACCGGCAGTCCCGATACCTGTCCGGCCAGGTCCAGCAGGGCGATCTCGACGGCGCTCTTGGCGAACGGCGCTCCGTTCGAGACGGCGTTGGTGATGTTCTGGTCCATCAGCTTCTTGATGGTGTTGACTTCGAACGGCGAGCGGTCGATCACCAGCGGACAGAGATGATGCTGGAGTGTCCCGACCACCGACTCCACGGTCTCGTAGCTCCAC
>JBGOUV010000122.1:0-16361 GCA_041477815.1 Terriglobia bacterium
CTCCGGGAACTGGGCCAGCGCAGCTATTACGATTTTACGCTGACCAAAGCGGCCCAGCCGCAGCAGGTCGGCGACGTTCGCATCAGGCTCAAAAAGACGGACGTCAAACGCGACCGCTTCACCATCGAAGTATGGGCCGACGACAAGAAGATCGAGAAGAAGGACAAAACGCTAAACGAGCCGATTCAGTTCTACGTCGGTCAGCTTCGAACCCCCTACGAGCTGGTGGTCAACCGCATCCAGAAAGACCAGCTCACCGGGTATCTGTCTACGCCCAAGCTCCCCGCGCGACGGTGACGCCGGGAAACTGCGGGTGTTGGGTCTTGGGTTGACCAACACCCAACACCTGACACCCCACACTCGGAGAAGTTGCACGCTTTGGCGGCGCGCCCCGTCATACAGGTATAATGTCCTGCGAGAGGAGTCCTATGCTTGACCGCCGGCGTTTCCGTCGAGGGTTTTCGCTGATCGAGCTGCTGATCGTGATCGCCATCATCCTGATCATCGCGGCCATCGCGATGCCGAAGCTGACCTCCGCCCGCATGTTTGCCTACGAAATGGCGGCCATCCGGACGCTGGTGACGCTCAACACGGCGCAGACCCAGTACTTCTCGACCTATGGACGCTATGCCACCTCGCTGGCCGAGATGGGGCCACCCCCGGGCGGGGCCACGGCGACGGCCTCCGCCGCCGACCTGATTACTACCGACCTCGCCCTGGGACTGAAATCCGGCTACAAGTTCACCATGGTCGGCTCGCCGCAGGGCTATGGGGTCAATGCCGAGCCCCAGGTCTTCAATACCACGGGCAAGCGATCCTTTTTCACCGACCAGTCCACGGTGATCCGCGAGCACATTGGCAATGAGCCGGCGTCGGTCAACGATCCGGAAATCAAGTAGTCTGATTCCGTGGCTTTGCTGTCTCGCTCTACTGACTCTTGTTCTTTTCGATTGCCGGCCAGTCCGGGGTGATCCGCGAGCACACCGGCAACCAGCCGGCGTCGGTCAGTGATCCGGATATCAAGTGAGGCCGGCGGGTATACCCGCCGGACCCGGTCACGCTAGTCAGTGTTAATTCTCAGTTGAACCCCACGGTCTTCGACGAGCCCACCGCGTACGAGAAGTAGGCGAAGTCGACATTGCCTCCGGCGGTCAGCGGGGCCGAGAAGACTCCCTGCCCTTTGCTGGCGTCCGGGATCGCGAAAACCGAGAGATTTCCAATGGAGCCGCTGGTCACGTCGCCGGAAGTCTGCGGGAGTTGCTGCAACACTGCCGAGGGAACGCTGAAGTTGCCCGCTGACGCCTGTGCGATGCAGGTGAAGCCGGCGACGTCGTAGATTGGATTCGTCGGGGTTCCGCCCGTCTGTGAGCCCGCGAATCCACTAATCGTCACCAATCCGTCGCCTCCACCTGTCCACGTGATCGGCAGATTCTGGCTCCGGGGGACGACGGCAGGAACGCTATCCTGATTCGTCCACGTAAATGTGCCGGGGAAGTTGATGTTGGCCGTGAAAGCGCCGACATCCGGTCCTCCGCTGCCGGCAATCGTGTACGTGCCCTGCGTCAAGGTGGGGCTGCCGGACCCGCCGAAACCCATGAATCCGCTCGCGTAGAGGGTGGCGGAGTAACTGTTGAGCCTTCGGCCGGTCGCGGGGTCGGTCTGATTGGGGATCGCCTTGTTGGAAGCGTTCGGCCCGTTCAGCGTGAGCTGATTCCCGGCATCCAGGGCTTGCGGAGGTGTGCCTGTCAAGATCGCGGTTATGTCTCCGGTACGGTGGAACACGGAGCAGGCTCCGACCTGGGTCAGCGAAAAGTTCGCATCCGCGATCTGCGAAACCCCGTAGCGGCTGAAGTAGCCGCTGGCCGACTCATTCGCCGAATCGATGGTACCGACGCCTGGCACCGTCACCTTGGAACTGGTCTTTGCCAGCGTCAGGCTGCCGCTCGTGAGCGTGCCGCCCTGATCCAACCTTCTCAACTGCGATTCTGTCAGCGTCGGGTGCGTGCACTGGGCCTGCCCGGAATTTGCGATCACCAGCGAGCCGAGGTTGCTCAAGCGGCCGCCCGCGCGCACTTGCAGGCTCGTTGTACAGCCGAACGCGGCTTCCGCGGGCAGGACGAAGTTGATCTGATCGAGTCCCGGCGAGCCGCTCGAACGACCCGCGTAAGCCGGGGTGATCTCAACGCCGCCCACAATCACGCGGATACTCCCGGCGGCGGTCTGATCGCCGGAGGTCCCTCCGTTGACGTCGGACTGCGCGTCGGCCCCCACCCCCGTGCCCCATAGGATCAGCGTCTCGCCGCGATACGCCGGCCGATACTGCCACGTGAGGCCATTGAAGCTGAGGGACCCGGTAGTGAAGCGGACGAGGCTTACGCCGTTATTCAAACTCGCATTGGTGGCCTGCGCCGGCCCCGCTCCGTTCTGGGCCACCGTGGCGAAGCCGAAGTTCCGTTCCACCACTTTCACTCGCCGTGCCGCGCTGGTTTGGCTGTTAAACACCACGCGGACATCGTAATCGCCGGCCGCCGCGCTGGAGGGCAACAGGCCGGCCAACTGTCCCGCGCTGGTGTACCAAAGGCGCGCGTCGATGGCCGCCCCTCCGGCGGCGGGAGTGAAGGTTACTCTCGTTCCCGCCAGTTCCGTCGGGAACGGCGAGCCGGAGGCCGAGGTAAGGGCCGGCGGCCCTAAACTGCTCCCGAAAATCACAAACCAGGAGCCCCGGGCGATATCCGGCAGATACGAACTCGCGTTCAGCACCCCGTTCGAGGCGCCAATCACCGGCTGTGCCACAGCCGGAACCATCGCCGCGAGCCCTCCCATCAATAAGAAGAATATTCTAATGCGCATAGGTGTTTTGTTTCTCGAGGTTCCCGTCTTGGCGGTCAGGCAAAACCGCAAGCGACACACTTGGCCGCGCCCGGCTGCAAGGTTTCAGGTTCCTGGCAGAGTCCTTTCATCTAACCGTTCGATCCGGCCCATCAGGACGTGCACGAGGAGGAGAGCCAGCGGGTGGAGGATGCCCATCAGTATGAAGACCGGAACGTAACCCCAATAGGTTATCACGTATCCGGGGATGATGGCGGAGAACAGGAAGCCGCCGACCCCTCCGGCGCAACCACCGATCCCCACCACCGAGGCCACGGCGTTCGACGGGAACACGTCCGACGTGGTGGTAAACAGGTTGGCCGACCAGCCCTGGTGCGCCGACGTGGCCAGACTCACCAACGCGATGGCGATCAGTGGACTCCGTACGAACACCGCCATGACCGCCACCGGCATACAGAACGCCGCCAGGGCCATGGCCGTCTTACGGGCTTTCCCGCCGGCCCAGCCGCGCCGGATCAGGTATCCGGAGATCCATCCGCCTCCAACGCTCCCCACATCGGCGGCCAGGTAGATGACCGGCAGAGCCCAGCCGATCTCTTTCAGGTTGAACTTCCGGACGTCGTAGAGGTACGGCGGCAGCCAGATCAGGTAGAACCACCACACCGGATCGGTGAGGAATTTCCCGGCGGCGAATCCCCAGGTCTCCTTGTAGCGCATGGCCTGCAGCCAGCCGACCGCTCCCGCCCGCTCGCCGCCCGGGTCGGACCGGATGTAGGCGAGCTCCTCGGGGTTGACCGCGCGGTGCCGCTCCGGACGGTCGTAGAGCAGCCACCACAGCGGGACCCACAGCGCGCCCAGCCCCGACGTGATCAGGAACGCCGCCCGCCACCCGTAGGCCGCCGCCATGGCAATGATGATCGGCGGACCGACGGTGGCCGCCACGTTGGTGCCGGCATTGAAGATCCCGGTGGCGAAGGCCCGGTCCTTCTTGGGGAACCACTCGGCCACCGACTTGATCGCCGAAGGGAAATTGCCGCTCTCGCCCAGCCCCAACAGGAACCGCCAGCCTCCCAACGCCACGCCGGTCCCGGCCAGCGCGTGCAGGGCCGCGGCGATGGACCACCACACGATAGCTACCAGGTACCCCACCTTGGTCCCCGCCCAGTCGATGAATTTCCCCATGAACAGGAACCCCAGCGTGTAGGCGAGTTGGAAGGCTCCGTTGATGTTTCCATAGTCGATATCGTTGAGATGCAGATCCTGGCGGATGGTGGGAATCAGCACCGAAAAGACGATGCGGTCCAGGTAGTTGACGGTGGTAGCGAAGAACAGCAGGCTGAGGATCACCCAGCGGAACCGCGTGGCAGCGCCGGTCATGTCGGCCTATTCTACCCCAGCGGGTCCGGTGCGCTAAGATAGTGGGATCGTGACCAGGAGAACGAGCGTAGTCGCCGGCATCGGCGGCGTCCAGGTCGGCGGCAGCCATCCGGTGGTGGTGCAGTCCATGACCAACACCGACACCGCCGACGTGGCCGGGACCGTCAACCAGGTCATGGCCCTGGCTACCGCCGGCTCGGAGCTGGTGCGGGTCACGGTGAACCACGACGCGGCGGCGGCCGCCGTCCCCCGGATTTGCGACACCTTGGAGCAGTTCGGCGTCCGGGTGCCTATCATCGGCGACTTCCACTATAACGGGCATCTGCTGCTCAAGAAGTACCCGGAGTGCGCCCGGCGCCTGGCCAAGTACCGCATCAATCCCGGCAACGTCAACATCGGCAAGAAGCACGACGACAACTTCCGGACCATGATCGAGGCGGCGATCGAGCATGGCAAGCCGGTCCGGATCGGCGTCAACTGGGGCTCGCTCGACCAGGCCTTGCTGACCCGCCTGATGGACGAAAACTCCCGTCTCCCGGAGCCGCGCGAAGCCTCCGAGGTGACCGCCGAAGCGATCGTCCGAAGCGCCGTCGATTCCGCCCGGGCCGCCGAGCAGTACGGCCTGCCCCACGACCGCATCCTTCTTAGCGCCAAGGTCTCCCGCGTCCCCGACCTGGTTCGCATTTACCGCGACATGGCCGCGCGCTGCGACTACCCGCTGCACCTCGGCCTCACCGAAGCGGGTATGGGAGCCAAGGGCATCGTGGCCTCCACCGCCGCCCTGGCCGTGCTCCTTCAGGAAGGCATCGGAGATACCATCCGGGTTTCCCTGACGCCGCTGCCCCACGGCGACCGGACCGAAGAAGTCCGCATCTGCCAGCAGATCCTGCAATCGCTCGAGATCCGCAGCTTCACCCCCCAGGTCACCGCCTGCCCCGGCTGCGGACGCACCACCAGTACCTTCTTCCAGGAGATGGCCGACCAGATCCAGACCTATCTGCGCGAGCAGATGCCGGTGTGGCGTGAAAACTACCCCGGCATCGAGGAGTTGAAGGTAGCGGTGATGGGCTGCGTAGTCAACGGTCCCGGCGAGAGCAAGCACGCCGACATCGGCATCTCGCTTCCGGGCACCTTCGAGGAGCCGGTAGCCCCGGTCTACGTGGACGGCAAACTCTCGGTGACCCTGCGCGGCAACAGCATCGTGCCCGAGTTCATCGGGTTGCTCAACAGCTACGTGGAAGCCCGATACGCGGCCCAGCCGGCGGGAACCGTGAAGTGTTAGGACCTAGGGACGATGGGACTTCCAATGCCAGTCTCCACGCGGTGGTCCGACACCAGCCCGGAGGCGATGAAAGTCTTCATCGAGTTGCATCGGCAGATGTCTCCGGCGCATAAGGCGGCCAGGGTCTTGGAATTGAGCAGAATGGTGCTGGCCCTGGCCGAGACGGGAGTACGGCGGCGCTATCCCCAGGCCGGAGAGAGAGAGGTCTTCCTCCGAACAGCGGCGCTACACCTGCCTCGCAACCTGATGATTCGGGCCTACGGGTGGCACCCGGATCTGGGCCCTCCACCGACCCCATGACTGACCTGGGCCCCGCCTTCCGGCGTCTTCTGCAAGTCTTCCAAGCGCTCGAAGTCCCGTATATGGTCGGAGGTTCGCTGGCCTCATCGGTTCACGGCATCCCCCGCTCGACCAACGACGTGGATCTGGTGGCTCACATTACCACCCGCCGGATTGATCCCCTCGTCGCCACGCTCCGCCCGGAGTTCTATACCGACCCACCCGAGGCCATCGCCGAGGCCATTCAGAGGGGCCGGATGTTTAACTTTATTCACTTGGCCACAACCTACAAGTTCGACATCTATCCGCTCTCAACCGAACCGTACCACCAGGCCGCCTTTGCCCGCCGTCGCATGGAACAGTTCACTCCGCAACCTGGCGATTCGGTGAGCTTCTATGTTTCCTCGCCAGAGGACGCCATCCTGTCCAAGCTGTTATGGTATCGCGCAAGCAACCAAGTGCTAGAACGGCAGTGGAGCGACGTTTTGGACATGGTTCGAGTGCAAGGGGAGGCGCTCGACCTTACCTACCTCCGCCACTGGGCCCTGCACTTGAAGGTGGAGGACCTTCTGGGAAAGGCCCTGGCTGGCCGGTAGCGCCTCAAAGCACCTTCAATCCGGCCCACCAAGCGAGAGGCCAAACTCCCGGTCCCCGGGCAGGAGGCCAACCTCGTGGTCCAGGCAGGACTGGGCGATCATGTCGGGGTCAGCAATGGCCTGCTGGAGGATCAGGAGCGGCGTCGATTTCGTTCCATCCTGATAGCGGCCGGGACCGGCAAATAGATCCAGGTAGGCGATATTGCCTCCGTGTGCCTTAGCGGTCGGGATGATCACCTTGGCCCAGGCCCAGAAGTACTTGGAGACAATCGTGGCTTTCACGATTGACTGGTCCCGGCTCTCCTCAAAGAAGTTCTGGTCGCTCATGCTTCGTCTCCGGTAGCGCTTCGCTTGTAAGACGCTCGGATAGAATATATCGATTATAGGCGAATAAAAAACGAATATCAAGCCTGCGCTTGACGGCCCCAGGTGTCTCTCCGCTGACCGCAGCTTGGCGAGGACCACCGGAGCCATGACCCCGATTGCCGGTCAGACCCGACCGGTAGGCAAGTTCGTGCCGGCGCAGATCGGATCAGTCTTCTCTCAGTTCATCCGCGTTGATGGAGAACTTGACCTTGCCCCGTAGCAGTCGAAGTCTCTCGTAGGCTGCCGCAGCAGCTACGGACTCCAGTCCCTGGCGGATGGTGGCAGTCAGGCCCTGACCGGTCGCAGCGGTTGCCCGCGCAAGCAATTCTCGGGCAAAATCACGGTGACCCTTTGCATCTCTGGGTGCTTCATGACTTCATACCGCCACCGACGCGATCTCCACCGGGGTCCGCCCGCCGCTCACCACCACGATCCCGCTCTCGGTCACGTGATAGTGGCGCCGGTCGTGCTCCGGGTCGTAGCCGATCTCGGCGCCCGGCAGCACCTTGACGTTCTTATCCAATATGGCCCGGCGGATCCGGGCGTTTCGGCCGATCTCGCAGTTGTCCAGGATGATGGAATCCTCCACCAGGCTGAAGGAGTGCACGAACACGCGCCGTCCCAGCACCGAGTTGCGCACCGTGCCGCCCGAGACGATGCAGCCCTCGCAGACGATGGAGTCCACGGCCTGGCCCCGGCGGCCGTCTTCGTCGAAGGTGAATTTGGCGGGAGGCTCGGGATAATTCGCCGTCCGCAGCGGCCATTGCCGGTTGAACAGGTTCAGCGCCGGCGACACCGCCCGCAGGTCCATGTTCGTCTCGTAGTAGGACTCGATAGTCCCCACATCACGCCAGTATCCGCGGGTCTGCGGCGGCTCGCCGGGAATCTCGTTCAGCTCGAAGTTGTAGGCGTAGACCGGGTAGCGGTGGATCATGTCGGGCAGGATGTTGCGCCCGAAATCGTGCTGGCTGTCCGGGCGGGCGGCGTCGTCGTAGAGCTCCCGCGTGAGCACCCGCGCGTCGAAGACGTAGTTGCCCATGGAGGCCAGGCACCAGCCGGGCCGTCCGGGGATCTCGGGCGGCTCGGGGATCTTCTCGTGAAAGCTCACGATCTTCCAGTCCGGAGCGATTTCCATGGTGCCGAATTGGCGCGCTTCCTCCTTGGGAACCGGTAGCGCCGCCACCGTCCCCGCCGCCCGCTTCTCCTCGTGGAACTCGACCATCTGGCTGATATCCATGCGGTAGACGTGGTCCGCCCCGAACACCGCCACCAGGTGCGGGTCCGACTGTTCGATCAGGTTGATGTTCTGGAAGATGGCGTCGCTGGTCCCCTCGTACCAGGTCTCGCCCTTCCGCATCTGGGCGGGCACGGGAATGATGAACTGGTTCTTCAGCAGGTTGGCGAACTGCCAGCCGTCGCTCAGGTGCTGCAGAAGCGACTGGCTCTTGAACTGGGTCAGTACATAGATGGAGTAAACGCCCGAATTGATCAGGTTGCTGAGGACGAAATCGATGATCCGGTACTTCCCGCCGAACGGCACCGCCGGCTTGGCGCGCTCCTTGGTCAGCGGATACAGCCGCGAGCCCTTCCCCCCTGCCAGCACGATCCCCAGGACCCGCAGTTTCATGGCGCCTCCTCGTCTCCCACCTTGACCTCCCGTACCACTTCGCCGGACGCCCGCACGGTCACCGGCGACACCCGGGATCGCAGCGTCTCCCACCGTTCCTCCGGGTTGAAATCCTCCACGGCCGTCGCAAAGACCAGATACTCTCCCGGAGGCAGGCCGCCAAAGCGGTACTCGCCGGTCAGGCTGGAGCGGGTGGAGCGAAATCCGCCCAGCCGCGCCCGGTTCTCCGGAGCCAGAGGATAGCAGATCACCAGGACGCCGCGGGCCGGCGCATCGTTCTCCCTCGCCCGCCCGATGATCCGCCCGGCGCGCCGGGCTACCCGGACCGTGACCGCCACCTTGCGTCCGGGGAGCAGATCGAAACCGTCCAGCGCGTTCTGATCCCCGGCTGTAATGGCATCGATAAAATGCGTCTCCGGCGCGATGACGAAGAGACGCCAGCGGCCCGGCAGGAGCCCGGTCAGCACCAGCGACTCCACCTTGCGGGGCTGGGTGCGGGCGCCGTTCTCGATGCGGCCGACAAACAACACAAACTGCGGATCGATGACCGGCGCGCCCTCCTCGTCCACCAGCTTGATTCGCGCCTCCGGGGCCGGCGCCAGGTTGACCGACATGCCCTCGATGTCGTCGGCGAGTTGCAAGGGCTGATAGGCCGCTTTCGTTCCGTCCGACACCACCAGGGTATAGCGGCCGGGTACGACCTCGGCAAACCCGAACTGTCCGCCGGCATCCGCGGTGGCCTGGCGACTATCCTCCTCCCGGAATAGCGTGACCGTCGCCCGCGGCGGCACGAACCCCGAGAGTCGCAACAGCTTTCCGGCCACCGGGCGGATGTGGACGCCGGCGGTCTCCTGGTCCACCTCGGCCACGGCCACCCGGGCCTCCCGCCGCTCCAGCACTCCAGGAGCATAGGTCGGCAGCAGTCCGGTTCCATCTTCCAGTTGTCGGGCCGCGCTGGAGACGTAATAGGGGCCCGGCTTCAATCCGGCGATCCGGTAAACGCCGCGGTCGTCGGTAATCCCGGCCGAGGAGACGCGGCCGGTCAGTCCCTGGAGATTTGCGGTGACGGCATTCACGGTGAGTCCGGCGAGGCCCTCGCCGTTCTCGTCGACCACCGATCCGGTGATGACGCCGAGGCGGTGCAGCCGGACCTCGGCCGTGAATCCGGCGCCCGCTCCGAGCTCGATCACGCGTCCGGTGTGATTCCACGCTTTCTGGCCGTAGCGGCCGGCGGCGAACCCCGGCCGGGAGGCCCTTACTGCATATAAGCCCTGCGGTACTCCGGCGAAGACATAGCGGCCCCGGCGGTCGGTAGTGAAGGAGCGGAGCGGGGCTCCGTCGGCCTGGGTCAGTGTGACGGTGGAGGAGGCCAGGGGCGCGCCGGAGACGGCGTTCAGGACTACGCCGGAGATGGTGCCCAGCGATTCTGCGGCCAGGAGGGCGCTCACGGCGAACAGGCAAGCCAAGCCCCGCGGGCCCCCTGGCCCGCGCCGGACCCCCTGGCCCGGCTCTGCCGCACCAAACAGGGAAAGCCGGCCTGGGGGCCGGCTGCGGCCCAGGGGGGCCGCCCCACATTGCTGGTTACCCCCGGCGGTGGAGGATCTCATGGACGAGTTGGCGGCCGCGCTCCAGGGCTTGGGAATATAGCTCGCGCTTCTCCTGGGCGGTCAGTCCTTTGCCTACGCGTTGGTATCGATCCAGCCCCATTCCTACCACGTAGGTTCCGGCGAAGGCTACCGCCGCTTTGGGAACTATCCCGCCCCCTAAGGGGATCTTCCCCACTAATTCCCGCGCCACCGCCCGCCAGCCGAACGCGGACGTGATGAGGGACGCGATCTGGCCCTTCTGCTCTCCATACCCCACCGGCGAATCGCTGGCCGCCGCAATCAGGAACGCCAATCGAATCTGGTTGAGGGTCAGGAATGCCGTGTCCGAGGCGAACTCTCCGGCCGCCCAGGGCAATCCCAGGAATGGCGCCACGTTGGGCAGCGCCGTGGCGATGGAGAATATGGCATTCTCCCCGGCTATCTTCGCCACCAGCTTGTCCACCACCGCGTTGCGAAACGCCGGGAAGAACCGCGCCACCGCGATCCAGAGCTCTTCGTGACCATCGACGAACCGCGCCACGGCCTGGTCCAGGCGGTAGAAGTTGGCGGGCGCGGGGCCGTAGTCGGCCACCAGCCCGAAATCGCAACGCTCGAAGTCGGCGGCCTGTTCCACCCGCAGGAGGCGGCCGGCGGCCTGCTCGGCCTTCCGATCCGAGAGGCCGTCCGGCAGCAGGAATCGCGCCAGGCGCAGATACCCCCTTTCGTCGCCGGCCAATAGCCCCACGCGAAACGGCTTCTCCGCCTGGCGCCGAACCTCGCTGGGGTCCAGGTTGCCGATGGCGCCGTGGATCTGTTTCAGTATCGAATCCGACATTTCAGTAACCGGGTCGCTCCCCCATTATCAGGGTCGCTCCGCCCCGCGGGCGCGGAACACCACTTGAAGCCGCCGGCGCCAGTCGCTGCCCAGCCCGACTCGCTCCACTTCCACCGAAGAAGAAAAGTATCGCAGAATCGTTTCCGTCGTGGGGTGGAAGTCGAACACGGGCGAGACCAGCACCAGCCGGGGCGCGTCCGCCCGCAGCTCGATCCCGCGAAAATAGCCGCGCGTGCGGAACTCGCCGCGGTCCAGGTGCCACTTCACCCGCATCCAGTAATCCAGCCCCTGTAGCGGCAGATGGAGGTCCTGAGAGGCCTTCAACTCCAGGATGGCCAGCCGGCCGGCGTGATCGACGCCCAGCAGATCGATGATACCCCGGTCGGACCCGGCCACTGCCGGCACCTGGCAATAGAGCGGCTCCGGACGCAGCGCCCCATCCAGGGTAGCTATGTCGTGGCGGGCCAGGGACTCCAGCCACCGCTCGGGCGCCGCCCGGTAGAGCGGGTCCTGGCGGTCCTCGGCGCCGGCCTGGCGAGTGGCGGCAAGCTGCGAGGCCAGCGCTTCCACCAACGTGAAGTTTGCCTCCGTCACCGGCCGCTCGTCCTCGAACCCGTAGGTCATGACGTGGGCCGAGGCGCGCGCGAACTCGAGGCCTCGTACCCGCAGCGATACCAACCCATCGCCTCTCCCCACCCGCTCCGCCCCGCACCGCTCCACCAGGCGCTCCACCCACTCCGACACCGGCGGTTGCGGCTCCGACATCGGCAGGGCCGGCTCCAGCGTCGTGGCCAGGTTCCCGTAGTTGCTCTCGTCGATCCGCGCGGTCGAGTTGTCCGGACCGTATTCATACAGCTCATAGGCAGCCTGGAACCCGTCGAGAAAGGCCAGACGGTGGGCGGTGGTGGACGACCGTTTCTGCGGCAGGAAGATCTTCAGCCCCTGCACGACGCGCTTGGCTTCCCGCTGCCGCAGGTAGTCGAGCCAAATGAGCCCGAAGGAAAGGACCTGGTCGCAGTCGGCCGTCGGATCGGCCGCAATGGCGGCCCAGGCCGTCTGGCCGTGTGTGAGTAAAGCCCGAGCGTAGGCCGGGGAGAGCGAGTGCTCCAGATCGGCGGAGGCGCTGATCTGCCGGATTTCCCAGCCGCCGAACTCGCGCCCGATTAAACGCCGAAACCTTTCGCGAAACTCCAGCCGGGTAGCCTGCTTCTCGAGGTGCGCCCCGGCCCGGGCCAAGTCGAGCAGCGCCAGCGACGTGTCCCCGTGGCCCAGCCTGCGGATGGCCAGCTCCAAACGCGCCGGCTCGGCCCGGATGACGCCGTTGACCCGCCGCACCAGGCTCGCCTCCTCGCTCCAGGCGTGCAGCACCACCCGGCCGCCGTGGATCTCCACGGCAAATCGCTCCGGCTCGAGCGGAATGATCTTCTCCCCCGACTCCAGCAGGGCCGGCTCCCGGCACTTCGCCAGGAACTCCCGGATCTGCGCCTGCAGCTCTTCCGCCGTGGTCATGGACGGAGGTTCCGGTGCAGGAACCACGCTATGCTCACCCCATCGATGTACTTGAACGGCGCCCGTGCCAGCGTGTAGTGCCCGCAGGGAATCGAGAGCGTCCGATGCGGCAATTGCCGGCGCCGGTAGTGGGCCAGCACGCGCCGCGAATACTTGGGCAGGAAGGACAGATCGTGCGTGGCCCATACCAGCAGCGACCGCAGGTCTCTCCCTTCCAGGCGATCGAGGTAGGTGGCCGGGCTGATGACGCTCCAGCAGCGGCGCAGTTCCCGCAGCGTCAAATTGCTTTCCAGGCCGGCGCGCACATGCTGGGTCGAGAGGCCGGTCCACACCACGTCGGCAAAGCGCATCGAAATGTGATTGAACACCGCCGCCCGGATACGCCGATCGTGCGCCGCCAGCAGCAACGAGATGCACGAGCCCAGGCTCGAGCCCAGCATCCCCAGGGTTTCGTATCCCTGGTCCTCGAGCCAATCCAGACAGGCCCGCGCGTCGACCACCGCCTGGCGGCAGGCATGGATGGTGCGGCCGACGTTGCTCGAGACGTTGTACTCGGCCCGCTCCAGGCCGGCCGGCATGCGCCGGTCGTGGTAGGGCAGGCTCATCCGCAGCGCCGTTATCCCCAACCGGTTCAGCAGGCGCGCCAGCCCCAGGTGTCCCTCGGCGTCGGCGTTCCACTGCGGCAGCAGCACCACCGCCCGCCGCGACCCCGGCACGGGCAGGTAACGCGCCCACACCGTGTTGTTTTCCGGATACGGCGTCTCGAGCGGGCTGGTGAACGAGAGCATCTCGCCCTCCAGCTTGTAGTCCGCGGGCTTATCGTATGAGAAATATCTATCACTGTCGGCCAGCGCCGTTTTCACGTGACGATCGAGGGGCTCTCCGCCCAGCCACTCCAGCCCCCACTCGAACGGTCGCACCACCCGGCTGCGGTCGCGGGCGGCCAAGCGCTGCTCCAACCGGTGAATCGCCCGGCGGTAGAGGATCATAGCTGCATTGATCTTAGAACAGAAACGCCCTGCTCCGGCGTACCGGAGCAGGGCGTTTCGTTCTTGAGCGCGGAGGCGCTAGAGGAGGCAAACCACCAAAGCTTTTCGACCGTTACATATTCCAACCCACTTAACAGCACGCCGGGGACCACTTCGTAAGCCATTGATAAAACATAACTTTCACTAATGTTGTGCGACCGTTTCTATGGTTTTTGGTACGCCGGGCTACGGATTCTGAGATTGTAGAAGCGTGATCCGGTTTCTGTGGACGGCCACCCGTGGCCACCGCCTGCGCCCCTGGCGCAGCCCCTACCTGCGCTGGCGTATCGAAACGTACTGCGGCTGGAAGGCGGACCAGATTACCGCGCAGGATTTCTGGAGGTTCGTGTGGCGGTACCGCGCCGAGCTCTGGCGCTTCTTGAGCACCGAACCGCGACCTTGAGGAAGCTCCCCATGGTCCTTGCAGGGCCATATGTAATTGTGGGGCGGCCCCCTGGCTGGCTTCGTGCATCTACTGGAATTCGGCAGGCCGGGCTACAGGAACGCCATCGTCTTAATGCCCGAGACGTCAAACCGCTTGCGGCAGCGCAGGTTCACGCAAGCCACTTTGTCATCGATCAGGACCATATAGGACTGCGCCTTGGCGAAGCGGGCGCGGTCGCGCTCGTCGGCGCGGCCGGCCAGCCGTTCGCGCTTCTTGCGCACCACCCAGCGCAGCTTGTACTCGCCCTGCTGCTTGCACATTGGGCAGTTCAGGGTGTGGGCGGTGGTGGTCTCGGATTCGGTAAAAAAATCGCGTTCTTCCATCTTTAAGTCCTCACTTCCAGCGGCGTCCCCGGACCGGCTCCTAATGCCGCCGCAGCCGACGCCTGCTTCATAGAGATTTCGATGTATCCGGTGCTGCCCTCGATGGCGAAGATCTCGCCTTCCCGGGCCGACGCGTAACTGTCGAGCAGGGCCTCGATGCGCGTGCCCCCGATGGCGAGCTGAAACGCCGGGGGCAGGTCGGAGGGCTCCAGGTTGGTGATCAGGTTGCCGAAGCGGTCGGCCTTCAGGACGCGCGCTTCCAGGTCCCCGGAGTCGAGCCGCCGGGGACGCGGCAGGTCGAGCCGGACATAGTCCTCGACGGGCTCCCCCAGCCAGTCCGGCTTGGTGCCCTTGGAGAGCGCCGCGGCGGCGGGGGCGAACACGTCGCGGCCATGAAATGTATTACTGATCGGTTCCAGCGCGACCTTCTCGATCCATAAGGAGCGCACCACGTGCTGGTGGCGCTGGTAGACCAGCTCCAGGACGCCGTTGTCCGGGGCCAGGAAAAAATCGCCGGCGGCCTCGGCCAGAATCGCCCGGCGGGCGCTGCCGACACCGGGGTCCACCACCACCACGTGCACCGTGCCGGTGGGGAAGTAGGGATAGGACGCCGCCAGCGTCAGGGCCGCGCCGGCCAGGTCGTAAGGCTCGATCTGGTGGCACAGGTCGACGATGCGCGCTTGGGGATTCCCGCCCAGGATGACCCCCTTGACCACCCCTACATAGTGATCCGACAGACCGAAGTCGGTGGTCAAAGTGACGACGCCGCTCGCCATGTTGCTATAATAACGTCTAAGAGCGGGCCCATGCAGCGCTATTACTTCGATCATAACGCCACGACCCCCGTGGCCCCGGAGGTGTTGCGGGCGATGGAGCCCTGCTTCGCCGAGGTGTACGGCAACGCTTCCAGCATCCACTCCTTCGGCCAGCAGGCCAAGATGCTGGTGGAGCAGGCGCGGCGCCAGGTGTCCGGCCTGCTGGGCTGCCGGCCCCAGGAGATTGTCTTTACCAGTGGCGGGACCGAGGCCAACAACCTGGCCGTGCTGGGAACGGCGCGAAACGCGGACCGGGAGCGCCGCCACGTCATCACCACCGCCATCGAGCACCCCAGCGTCCTGGACGCCTGCCGGCAGCTCCAGCGCGAGGGGGTAGAGGTCACGTTTCTGCGAGTGGGTTCCGATGGCGTGGTTTCGCCGGACGATGTCCGCGCCGCCCTCCGACCCGAGACCGTCCTGATCAGCGTCATGCACGCC
This sequence comes from Terriglobia bacterium, assembly GCA_041477815.1. Lineage (GTDB taxonomy): Bacteria > Acidobacteriota > Terriglobia > Bryobacterales > JACQDG01 > JBGOUV01. Next base: position 15,336 of record JBGOUV010000122.1, read on the forward strand.
AATAATGAGACCGGCGTCACCCAGCCGCTGCGGGAGATCGCCGCCATCGCGTGTGAGGCGGGTATCGCGCTGCACGCCGACGGGGTGCAGTCGGCCGGGAAGATCGGAACAAGCGTCCGGGAGCTGGGCGTCGACTTGTTTGGCCTGAGCGCCCACAAGATCTACGGGCCGAAGGGCGCTGGCGCGCTGTTCGTGCGGCGCGGGACGCGGATCGGGCCGGTATTATTCGGCGGCCACCACGAGCGCGACCGCCGGGGCGGCACCGAGAACGTTCCCGGCATCGTCGGCCTGGGCGCTGCCGCCGAGCTGGCCCGCCGGACCCTGGCCACGGAGACGGAGCGCCTGGCCGGGCTGCGGGACCAACTGGAGCGGACCCTGCTGGAGCGCCTCGAAGCCTCCGGAGTCAACGGCGGCCGGGCGCCCCGAGTTCCCAATACTACCAATGTCTACTTCGACTACCTGGAGGGCGAGTCGCTGGTGATCGCGCTCGACTTGAAGGGCATGGCGGTGTCGACCGGAGCCGCCTGCTCGAGCGGCGCTATCGAGCCGTCGCACGTCCTGACGGCCATGGGCCTGCGTCCGGAGCGCGCCAAGGCCAGCCTGCGTTTTTCGCTCGGCCGCCAGACCACCTCCGAGCACATCGACGCCCTGCTGGGGGCGGTGGAGGAGGTCGTCGCCCGCCTGCGCGAGTTATCGCCATGCCTGCCCCGGTCATAGCCGTAGCCATGAGCGGCGGCGTGGACAGCTCCGCCGTCGCCGGTCTGCTCCAGCGCGAGGGTCAGCCCATCGTCGGCCTGACCATGCAGCTCTGGAACCAGCGCCGTCTGCCGGAGCTGGTCCCCGAGGGCGCCACCAGCGGCCGCTGCTGCTCGCTCGACGACGTCTACGACGCGCGCCTCGTCGCCGAGCACCTGGGCGTCCCCTACTACGTGGTCAACTTCGAGGAGCGTTTCGAGCGGGAGGTGGTCGCGCCGTTTGTCGACGACTACCTGGCCGGCCGCACCCCCATCCCCTGCACGCTCTGCA
>JBGOUV010000040.1:0-26617 GCA_041477815.1 Terriglobia bacterium
CGACCTCCCGCCGGCGATGGCTCGTTGCAGCGTTGGCTCTGGTGCTGCTGGCGGTGGCGGTGGAGGCCTGGCGGATTGTGGGCGCTGGTTCGGCGCGCATCGAATCGCTGGCCGTGCTGCCCCTGGAGAATCTCTCCGGCGACGCCGCGCAGGACTACTTCGCCGACGGCATCACCGAATCCCTCATCGCCGACCTGGCCAAACTCGCCGACTTGCGCGTCCTGTCGCGCTCGGCAGTGATGAAGTATAAGGGGGTCCGCCGGCCGGCCAACCAGATCGCCCGAGAATTGGGCGTGGACACCGTGGTGGAAGGCAGCGTGGCGCGCGCGGGAGAGCGGGTACGGATTACCGCGCAGTTGATCGAAGCCCGCACCGACCGGCGCCTGTGGTCGGAGAAGTACGAGCGGGACCTGCGGGACATCCTGTCCTTGCAGGCGGAGCTGGCGCGCGCTATCGCCGGCGAGGTTCGGGCGAAGGTTCAGGTGCAGCCGGCCGCGGCGAAGGCCGTCCAGCCCGAAGCCTATGACTTATATCTGCGGGCCCGGTTCCACTCCAACCGCGAAGGCGCCGCCGAGCACAACCAGACCGCCATCACGCTGCTGGAGAAGGCCGTGCAACTGGATCCCACGTTTGCCGCGGCCTTCCTGGAGCTGGGCCGGGCGTACGGGATCAAGGCGTTCTATTTCTCCAAGGACAAGGAGTGGGAAGAGAAGGCCTACGTGGCGATGGAGAAGGCCACTACCCTGGGACAGGATTCCGGAGAGGCCCACTATGTTCGGGGCAGCCTGCTCTGGCGGCCGTCCAACCGGTTTCCACATCGCGAGGCGATCCAGGAGTACCGCCGCGCCCTGGCTCTCAACCCGGCCCTCGACGACGCCCACCACCAGATCGGACTGATCGCCCTGCATATCGGGCTCCTCGACCTGGGCCTCGAGGAACTGAGGAAGGCCGTAGCTCTGAACCCGTCGAACACGCTGGCGCGGTTCCGGTTCGGGGCCGCCTATGCCTACCAGGGCAAGTTCGACCAGGCCGTCACGGCGTTCGACGCCGTTCCCCGCGACTTCCACCCGTTGCTCTGGGGTGGCCAGATGGCCTGGGCCTTATTCGAGCTGGGCCGCCGGCAGGAGGCTGTAGCGCTCGTGGAAGAGACCCTGAAGACCCACCCCGCCGACGATGGCGGATTCGTCACCGGCATGAAAGCATTACTGGCTGCCGCCGCCGGCCAGACCCGTCAGGCTGAACTGGCCATCCAAGCGGCCGCAAAACAGAAGGGCCTCGGCCATTTTCATCACACCGCCTATACGATCGCCTGCGCCTACGGCGAGATGAACCGGCCGAAGCAAGCCGTCGAGTGGCTGGCTCAAGCCGCCGCCGAAGGCTTCCCCTGCTATCCCCTGTTCGAGCGCGACCGCAGCCTGGACCCGGTCCGCAAAGATCCTCAATTTCAGGAACTGCTCGCCCGGCTGAAACAGCAGTGGGAGGCTTACAAAGCCTCGTTGTGACCGAGCTCCAGGCGGACGATGCGGGCGCCGGCGACCAGGTTGTGGAGCTTGGCGACGGCGATGTGCCGGGCGGTCTGGCTGAACCCGCAGTCCGGGCAAAGCGAGAGGCTTTCGGCGGGGACGTACTGGAGCAGCAGGCGGGCGCGGCTGGCGATCAGCTCGGGCGGCTCCACGTAGCTGTTCTTCACGTCGACCACGCCCGCGGCTAGGCGCTTGGTCACCGCGAACTCCTTCCACAGATCGGCCTCGGCCATCTCGCGCGAGGCGAATTCCAGGATCAGCTCGCCGGCGGCGAGGTCGAGGATCTGGGGGAACAACGGCCGGTAGCGGCGGTCGGCCACGGCGCGAGCCTTGTAATTGCCGAAGCACAAATGGGTCGAAATGGCAGCTGCAATACCCTCGACGGTAGCATTGAACAGGCGTACGTAGTGCCCGACGCCGTCCGGGTAGCAGGCGATGGAAGGCTCATCGAGCTGGATGTAATCGCAGCCGGCTTCGACCAGCCGCTCCAATTCGCGGCGCACGATGGGGACCAGTTGTTCGGCGACGGCCAGGCGATCCTCGCCCACCAGGCGTCCGGCAAGCGTGAACGGCCCGGGTACGGTAGCCTTGCAGCGTCCCCGGGCGATAGACTTCAAATATAGGTATTCCTCCACCACTCCCAGGCCGTGGGGGGCGGCCAGCGGGCCAATGATTTCGTACCTCGGCCGCTGATCATGGGCGGGGACGCCGAGGCGGCGCTCCACCGGCAACGCGCGCAGCCCGGTGAAAGCATTGTAGAAACCCAGGTTGAAATCGAGGCGACCCATCTCGCCGTCGGTGAGGAGGTCGATGCCGGCGCGCTGCTGATCCTCGACGGCGACGGTGACAGCGTCTCGGCGAAGCTCGTCCAGATCCCGAGGACCATAAAGACCCTGGGCGATAGCCTCCTGCGCCTGGCTATACCAGCCGGGCCAGGCGTGAGAGCCGACGACGGTGGTGGGAAGGAGCATGACGCGATTATGCCACCGGCTACTCGGAAGCGTTGAACTTCCGAGTTACTTCCGAGTCGAATGCCGAGTAATTCTAACTGGTTTTTCTTGGTGTCTTGGTGGTGAATTGTGGGTTGGACTCACCACCCCAGCCTGAGACCAAGCTGGAAGATACGGCCGTCGTTCAAGGTATTGGTAATCTTACCGAAAGCGGGGGAGCCGAGATTGCGCTGGGGCTCGTCGAACTGGGCGTGGTTAAGGGTGTTGTAAGCCTCCGCCCGGAAGGCCAGGGTGCGCTCGTGGTTGCCGGGAAGCCGGAAGGTCCGCTGCACGGCGAGGTTGGTGTTCAGGAGGGCCTGCCGGCGGAAAGTGCCGCGGCCGATGCTGCCGCGACGCTCGCCGGGGGCGAGGAAGGCGAAACGGTCGCGGCGCAGGATCTGGGTGGCCTGGTCGGGATCACCGACGGTGCGGCCGAGGATGGAGGGGTCGATGATGTTGGGGCGTTCAGAGGGGCTGCCGTCGACGTTACCGAATCCCGGGGCGTCGCTGCCGATGTAGAGCGTGGAGGGAGTGCCGGTCTTGGCCATGGTGGCCCCGGAGACTTCCCAGCCCCGCAGGACGCTGGGAAGCTGGTAACTGTATTGCAGCAATAGGTAATGGGTGCCGTCGAAGTCGCTGAGGCCCTTCTTGTCGCCCCAGATCTCGTCGTCGGACTGGGGACGGCCGCGGGTGGAGTCGCGGTTGGCGGCGGTGTTGGCGTAGTCGGCGCCGGTGTCGATAGCCTTGGAAAACGTGTAGGAGGCGCGCAGCAGCAGGCCGCGCAGCCGGGGCAGCTCGTAGACGGCCTGGGCGGCGTCCAGGTAGGCGAGGCCGTTGTTGAAGATGTGGACGATCTCGTAGTGGTTGGGATCGGGGCGGCGCTCGTTGACGGTGGCGGTGGTGAGCGCGATGCCGGCGACCGGCCGGGCACGGTTGGTGGCGAACGAGAACGGGATCTTCACCGTACGGCTGCCGACGTAGCCGAGCCGCAGGTGGCTCTTACCGAACAAGGGGCGCTCCCAGGAGAAGTTGTACTGATTGGAGTAGGGCGAAACCAGGCCCGGATCGAGCAGCAGCAGGGAGCTGCGCCCCGGCGTAGCGCCGGCCAGGGGACGCAGCAGGTCGGGGTTGGCGATGGCATAGTTGATCACATCGGGCGGATTGAACCGCGCCTGCTGCCAGGTGACCGGGTAGATGGGGCCGTAGGAGATGGTGTAGCTGGCCCGGATCACGGACTCGCCGGGCAAGGAATAAGCCAGGGCCGCCGTAGGACTCAGGTTATTACAGTCGCAGGAGTAGGCGAGGGGGACGCGGTGGAGAACCTCGTGGGGCGCGGTTTCCAGGCCCCAGCGGAGGCCGAGCTTGACCTCCAGGCGCGGCGTGAGGCGAAAGGCGTCGCCGGCGAAGAACTGCCACGTCGAGTTGCGGAAGCCGCGGCTGAGCTCTCCGATCGAGGTTTCGTACAGGTTGGGAGTGCCCATGCGCAGGTTGTCGATCGCGGAGCGGCCGAAGTTGTTGCCGAACTGGAGGGTGGGCCGCTGGTTGCGGGTTTCGATGCCGTTGAGCTGGAAGCGGTAGACCTCGGCGCCGAACAGGAAGCGGTGGCGTCCTTGCAGGCGGGCGTACTGGGACCCGGCCCGAAAGGTGTTCTGGGCGCGGTCGATGGGGAACTCGAAGGAGGGACCGAGCTCCTCGATGGCGAAGCCGAAGCGCACGTAGGCGCCCACGGCGTGGGGCTCGGGGACCAGCTGGGAGCGCGCGCGCTGGAAGGCGAAGCCGGTGTCCCAGGCGCCGCCGGGGGTCTCGCGGAGCAGCGAGAGCCGGGCCGTCTGGTTGCCCACGTCGGAGTCGGGGTTCTGGCCGGCGACAAGCTGGAAGGCGTCGACGAACTGGTGGTTCGCGGAGTATTGGAAAGCAAGACGGTAGCGGTCGTTGAGGCGGCGGTCGAGAGAAGCGGCGCCGCGGGTCTCGTCGATGTGCTGCGGGGAGTTGGTGTTCAGGGCGCGGGGATCGAAATCGAGGCGGTTGGGCAGCATCGAGGGATAGGCCGCCAGGTAACCCTCGACCAGGGCGCGCAGGCGGGGATCGGTGGCCAGCGGGGTCCGCTCCGAGGGCAGCGGGACCAGTACATTGCCATTGACCATGCCCCGGATCTTGCGCTGGGAGAAGTCCAGGCTCAGCGAGGTACGGTCACCAAGAGGACCGCCGCCGGAGATGCCGTAGGAGTTCTGATGGGAGGGCTGGACAGGTCCCACCTGGAAAAACGTGCGGGCGTTGAAGACGCTGTTCTGGTGCGCTTCAAAAACCGCCCCGTGCCAGCGGGTAAGGGCGCTGGGCCGGTGGTACAGCGACTCGGAGGGCGGCTGCCCGTGCTCGGTAGCGTAATTGCGGCGATCCAGGGCGGGCTCGACGATAGTGACGGAGTTCCCCAGGCGGACCATCAGCTCTTTGAGCGCGCCGGTATCGATGCGGGTAATGGCCACGTTCTCGTTGCGCCGCGAGGCCCCGGAGTCAATCTCTTCGGCGGCGTCGGACAGAGGCTTGGCGCTTTCCAAGGTGGTCTCCTCGGCGGGCGCCACAGGCTGCTCGGGAACCTGTTTCTCCTGGCCGCTGCACAGCAGCGTTACCGCGAAGAAGCAACGAACCGCGACCGAAACGGAGCGAATGGTCGAGGCAAGCGAAGGACCCCTCAGGAGTTGGCGACGTCTTTCCAGAGCGCCTCCCGTCCCGTATAGATCGCAGTACGTCCCAAAATAGCGATCAGAGTGCTTTCCGCCGACCGCACCCCCACGTTCTCCACGTTCCCGGTCACCACGCGGGTGATAAAGTTCTCGAGGGCATCCATAGTAATATCCCGAGGAGACTGGATGGTCTCCGACTCCTTGGGCGTGGGACCCTTGTGGTGCGTCATCTGGGCGCGCGAGGTGGCCAGGGTGCCCTTGGTCCCGGTAAACTCCTCCCCCACCCGGGCGTAACCCCGCGGGGTAAGCTGGTTGGCCTCGTAGTTGACATAGACGCCGTTGGGAAACTCGAAGGTGAGAGAAAGGTGGTCGAGGATCTCCATGGAGGTCCGCACCTTGCGGCCGCCCCAGCCCACGGCCCGGATGGGCAGGCCGCCGAGGAACCAGTGCAGCACGTCGAAGTTATGGCAGTCCTGCTCGACGATGAAGTCGCCCGAGTAATCGCGGTAGCAGAACCAGTTGCGGAGCCTCTCGATTTTGGGATCGTCGTAGGGACGGCGGGTGAAGGGGTCGGCCCCGATCCACCAGCCGCGCGCCGCGGCGAGCTCGCCGATCTGGCCTTCCTGGAGGCGCTTGTAGGCTTCGAGGTAAACGGGACCGTAGCGCTGCTGGAAGCCGACCGAAATGTTCTTCTTAGGGTCGGCGCGGCGGGCGGCGGCCATCACGCGGCGGCATCCGGCGGCGTCCACGCCCATGGGTTTCTCGCAGTAGAGGTGCTTGCGGGCGTCCACGGCGGCCTCGAACATCTCGGGGTGGAGAAACGGCGGGGTAGCGATGATGACGGCGTCGAGATCGGAGGCGAGCAGCTTGTGGTAGTCCTTGTAGATAGCGGGCTTTACGAGTTTCAGGCGGCTGGCGGCGGCGTCGATGCGGTCGTCGAACAGATCCGAGAGCGCGACCATACGGGCGCGCGGATCCTGCACCACGATACCGGCGTCATAGGTGCCGCGCCCGCCGGCGCCCACCAGGCCGAAGGTGACGGCGGAATTCGCCTGTGAGCCGCGCACGGACTGCGGGTTGACGATCATCCAGCCGGCGGTGGCGGAAGCACCCTGTACAAACTGGCGGCGTGTCTTCATCGCGAGATCCTCCCGGAGTCCATTATCGCGTATCGGGCGGGTGCTGCGGGAGGTTCGCGAAGGACACCAAAGCCGGTCCCGATGGTCCGAGTATGTTAGCTTTGTGAAATCATGAAAGAAGTCGGATCCGTGGTTTCCCTGTGGCGCTATCCCGTGAAGGGTATGCTCGGAGAGGAACAGAGCGCCGTCGAGGTCACTGCCCGCGGCCTGGCTGGAGATCGCGGTTACGCGCTGCTGGATCCGTCCACTGGTAAGATCGCCAGCCCCAAGAATCCGGTGAAGTGGGCGAAACTGTTCGAGTGCCGCGCGACGCTGGACGGAACAGTGGCGAGGATCACTCTGCCCGGCGGCGCCGTCGTCACCAGCGGCCAGGAGGACCTCGAACCGCTTCTGTCCGAGGCGCTCGGTCGCGAGGTGAAGTTTCTGGCCACCGCTCCCCAGGACCCCGTGCTCGAAGAGTACTGGCCGGATATAGAGGGCCTGTCCCATCGGCAGACCGTGACCGATGAGGCCATCGCCGGGTCCGCACCGCCGGGCACCTTCTTCGACTGCGCCACCACCCACCTGCTGACCACCGCCACTCTGGAACGGTTCGCCGAGTTGTACCCGCCGGGACGCTTTGAAGTCCCCCGGTTCCGGCCCAACATCGTGATTCGGCCGGCCTCGGAGAAGGGTTTCGTGGAGAATGATTGGTTGGGGCGCACCCTGACCCTCGGCGAGGAAGTCCAACTGCGCGTGATCGGCGCCTGTGCGCGATGTGTCATGACCACCCTGGCCCAGGGCGATCTACCCGCCGACTCCGGCATCCTGCGTACGGCGGCCCAGCATAACCGCGTGCAGAACCTGCCCAGCGTGGGCGTCTACGCAGTCGTCGAGCGTGGCGGCCTGCTTCGCCGCGGCGATACGGTGCGAGCATAAATCCCATGGGTCTGACTCCCGGAACCCGCGTAGGGCCTTACGAAATCGTGCAGCCGCTGGGCGCCGGCGGCATGGGGGAAGTGTACCGCGCCCGCGACAGCAAGCTCGACCGCGACGTGGCCCTCAAAGTCCTGCCGCCCGCCTTCGCCCGGGACCCCGAGCGGCTGGCCCGCTTCGAGCGCGAGGCCCGCGTGCTCGCCTCGCTGAACCATCCCAACATCGCCGCCATCTACGGATTCGAGCAGGTGGACGGCCTTCCGGTCCTGGTGCTGGAACTGGCGCCCGGCGAAAACCTCCGCTGCCCGCTCCCCCTCGCCGAGGCCCTCGCCATCGCGCGCCAGATTGCCGAAGCCCTCGAAGCGGCCCACGAGAAGGGAATCGTCCACCGCGACCTGAAGCCCGCCAACATCAAGATCAGCGCCGAGGGCAAGGTAAAGGTCCTGGACTTCGGGCTGGCCAAGGCGCTCTCGGACGAGACCGCCGGCGGCGATCCGGCCCGCTCGCCCACCCTCACCGCCGGCACCCGCGACGGCGTCATTCTGGGTACTGCCGCGTATATGTCGCCGGAGCAGGCGCGCGGCAGACCCCTCGACCGCCGCACCGACATCTGGTCGTTCGGCTGCGTGCTCTACGAGATGCTGGCCGGGCGTTCGCCCCTCTACGCCGATACCCTGACCGACGTCCTGGCCGCCATCGTCAGCCGCGAGCCCGACTGGCAAGCCCTGCCCCCCGCCACACCCGCCAATATCCGGACCCTGCTGCGGCGGTGTCTCCAGAAAGATGTGCAGCAGCGTCTCCGCGACGCCGCCGACGCGCGCCTCGAGATCGAGGAAGCGATGCGCGGCGCTCCGGCCGTGGAGGCCGCTGCTCCCAGTCGTCCCCCGCGGACCCGCCCTCGCTGGACGTGGGCCGCCGCGGGCCTGGTGGCGGGCGCCCTGGTCGCCGGCCTCGCCGTGTGGAATCTGAAACCAGCTCCGCTCGCGCACAGCCGCGCCCACCTGGCCATCCCCCTCCCGCCGTCGCAGCCGCTGGAAACCGCCAATGCGAGCTCTGTGCTGGCCCTTTCACCCGACGGCGCCAGCCTAGTCTACGTGGGCCGCTCGGGAGCTACCTCGCAGCTCTTCCTGCGTCCCCTGGATCGGTTCGAGTCCCAACCCATCGCCGGCGCCGAGGACGCCTACGGCCCCGTCTTCTCCCCCGATGGCCAATGGGTAGCGTTCTTCGCCGCCGGCAAGCTCAAGAAGGTCGCGGTTGCCGGAGGCCCGGTGACGACTCTGGCCGAGGCTCCCAACGGTTTTGGGGCGAGCTGGGGCCCCGATGACACCATCGTTTTTTGCCCGGACGGCTGGGGACTGGGCCTGTGGCGCGTGCCCGCCGGCGGGGGCAAGGCCGAGGTCCTCACCAAACCCGATCCGAAAGCGGGGGAGAGCAGGCACGCCCTGCCCCACCATCTCCCCGGCGGTGACGTAATCCTGTTTGCTTCTTTCAAAGGCCCGAGCCCGGACAACGCGGCCCTGGAGGCGCTTACCCTCCGGACCGGCCAGCGTCGCGTTCTGGTCCAGGGCGCCACTCAGGGTCGATATCTGCCGCCGGGACGTCTGGTGTACGCCCGCGGCGGCGCCCTGCTGGCCGCTCCTTTCGACCGCGCCAAGCTGGCCGTCACCGGCCCCGCTCTCCCGGTCCTGGAGCGCGTCCTCAGCTCCGACGGCGGAGCGGCCCACTTCGCCGTCGGCGGCGACGGCGCCATGGTCTACGTGCCCGCCACCTCCCTCCACGATGAGCGTTCCTTGCTCGCCGTGGACCGCACCGGCGTGGCCCGCCCGCTCACCGACGCCCGGCACCCTTACGAGGACATGGCCCTGTCCCCCGATGGACGCCGCCTGGCTCTCACGATCGAGGGCCCCTCCTGGAACATCTGGGTCCTGGAACTGGCGCGCAGTACCCTCACCCGCCTCACCCTGGAGCACGACAACCGCGACCCCCAGTGGACCCCCGACAGCAAGCGGGTGGTCTACGCCTCCTTCCGGAACGGCCGCTACGGCCTCTACTGGAAGCCGGCCGACGGCAGCGGCCCCGAGGAGCAACTCATTAGCAGCGAATACGCGCAGTTTCCCGCGTCCTGGTCTCCGGACGGCCGCGTTCTGGCGTTTAGTCAATGGAGTCCTGAGACCCAGGAGGACATCTGGCTGCTGCCGCGCCCCGAAGGCGCTCCGGGCAAGCCCCGGCCCCTGGTCGCCACCAAATTCAGTGACAGCATGTCCACCTTTTCGCCGGACGGCAACTGGCTGGCCTATGAATCCACCGAATCGGGCCGTCCGGAAGTGTACGTCCAGCCTTACCCCGGTCCGGGCGGGAGGGTGCAAGTATCCACCGAGGGCGGCGCGCGTCCCGTGTGGGCCGCGAACGGGCGCGAGTTGTTCTATCGCAGTGGCGACAAGATGATGGCGGTCCCGATCGAGAGGAAGCCCTCCTTAAAAGCCGGCAGCCCCCGCGCGTTGTTCCAGGGCCGCTACTGGTCCGCCGGCCACGACTACGACATCAGCCCCGCCGGCGACCGCTTCTACCTGATCCAGGAAGGCCCCGCACCCACCGAGATCCGCGTCATCCAGAATTGGTTACGCTAGGACCTTGAGAGGAAGCCTGCGCCAGCGGAGGCCGCGGACCGTGACGGTCACGGCAATGCCACTTGCAAGGTCGGGACCGACCTGATCCAGAGCGCCGAGCACGAGACGAGCGGTTTCTTCGGCGTGGAGGGACTGGAACCGCAGCAAGACGACAGATGGCCCGCTGGAGCCTGTCTCCGCAAGCAACTGGTGAAAGTCCAGGTCGAGTGTGATGCAGGCGCGGCCGTCGGCTTGTGCCCTGTCCAGAACGGCACGATCCTCGGCCGCTTGTAGGCCAGCTTCTTTGGCGTGAATGGCGTCAACCCCGTTGGATCGGAGAATACTGGCGGCGCGCAAGGGCAGACTCTCGTCGAGTAGAACAAGTTGGCTCGCCAAGAGTGACTTGCCGATCTTCTGAGGGCCACTGATAAGCATCGCGCCCCCCTTGTCCAACAAGCCGCCGCCGAGCAGAAAATTGCCCTGCGGTAATTGCCTGTCAAGAAGTTCTCGTACGCTGAATGCCGCGAACCTGCTCATCGCGCACCCCCTGCGACCCGCTGAGCGCCCAGAAACGCCACCAGGTCCAATTGGTGGTACCGCACCAGTCGCCCCAGAAGGCAATACGCTGGGCCTTGGCCCAACAGTCGCCAGCGCCGCATCGCGGCCACGGAGCAGTTCAAACTGACCTGCCTGCCTTTCGTTGAGTAGAGATTGAATGTCCATCGTCTGTGTTCCGTTTCCGAGCAGATTCTCTAACGCGACTAGGTGTCGCCCGGAATTGACTGCTCCAAAAACTCTTCCGCCAAGCAAGAAGCACACTTCGACCAACCAACTTCTGCCGGAAAGGGAAACACAAGATTGGGAAGGAAAGCTACGGATGGTGATAGGGATCGTCTATTCTACCCAAGGGATTCTCCTTCTATACTATCTATAGAACCCTGTACTCTAGCTACTAGGATAGAACAAACACTTACTTCGCTACGACGCACCAAAGCTATACAATTCAGCAACAGGGCAACGGGCCGTGACGCCACGATTGGGCCGGGCTGCGGGGACCTCGGTTCCACGACAACCAACGTCGATCCTTTCTTAGCATACCGCATTAAGCGGCGATGTCAATAGCAGTTAGCAATGCCTAGCTGCCGATGACTGACAGTGCCCACTTCGCAAACGCTACGAGGAAGAAAACTGCTATACCCAGTGGTAGTATCACCAAGCCAGCTATCAACAATAACGTGACGAGCAGCGGGTTCTTTGGGTCCAGAATGCCTCGAAAGATGCTTCGTAGATCGCTCCAGAAGTCTGAACTGAACAGGCTTGCCAGTATACCGAGAGCCAGCATCCCGCCGAAACCCACCACCACGATAGGTCCCAGCCAACGCTCTGTCTGCCCCGGGCCTAGCAGCAGGCCGGAAAGCACGAGGAGAGCACAGAGGCCGAAGACGGTAAGGCCAACCTTCATTTCTTGGGATAGCGGCGTTCGAGTCCGGCTGCGATGGGGAGCCGCCCCACCCGTGCTGTCCTTGACAGTGCTAGTTCGTGACAGGCCCTCAGGTGTGCTGGGCGCTAAGCTCGTTGCACACTGGTGGCAGAACTTGAAGCTCGGATCGTTCTGTGCCCCGCATTTGGTGCAATGCAGCGCGAATGCTTGGCTCTCCGCCCTAGTAAGACTATGACCACACTCGCAGCGTGTCGCGGTCGGGAAATTCTCTAGGCCGCATTGGGGACATTCTACCGACCCGTGCCCTCCCCGCCTGCCTTCGGCGACGCCCTTATGGGCGTGCCCTGACTGCTGCGCACCACACCGACCACAATAGAAATCCCAATCGTTTAGGACGCGCCCGCACGTGGTACAGAACACTTGAACTTGCTTCGGCGCAAAGTTGTAGCCGCAGTCGCACCAGAGCGCGGTTGGCGGATTCTCTAGGTCGCAGAGAGGACATTTCATCCGAGGGCTCGCTCTCCACCATAATAGATCCTTTCAAACCTCGATTGATCAGGAAACGAGGTCGAGGATCTCGATGTGGTCGTCCAGGCTCGCAGCGGCGAAAGCGAGGGCCTGCTTCAGGTCCTCTTCCTCCAGATCGGGATAATCGAGGAACAACTCGGCGCGGTCGGGGTAGGTAGCGACGAGATGCAATACGCGACGGACGGTCAGGCGGAGGCCGCGGACACACGGCTGCCCCCCCATCTTGCCGGGCTCGATGGTGATGCGGTCGAAGGGGGGCTTCAGGGTCATGCTCAGAATATTGTAACATTGCACCAAATGCTTCGACGAGTCGACTACCTCTAGAACCCCTCCCGCCTGTAAATCTTGGTCCCCTCCGTCCACGCCGCCAAGCGGTACCCCACCAGCAGCGATGGCGGAATCTCCAGCCGCCCGTTGTACGGACCCAGTCCATCCACCACCACCGCCGGCTTCCGCGCCCCGAGCTCTCTCGACAACAGCCACCGGTGCCCCGCCACCCAGTCCGGACGAAACGCCTCCGACCGCTCCAGGTGCCGGTCCGCCAGCACCCCCGTCAGCGGCTGCGACTCCAGATACCGCGACGCCCCCAGCCGCCGCGCATAGTAGTAGATCTCGGGCCGGAACCCCCACACGAAGATCCGCTCCTCCGGTGCCGCCAGCCGCGCCACCACCGCCGCCGCCCGCCGGCTGTCCGCGTCCATCGCCGTATCGCGCGGCCGCGTCCGTCCGAACCGGATCGCCGGTATGGCCAGCAGCACCACTAACGCCGCTATCCACGCTCTCCGCTTCTCCACCAGCTCCGCCCAACCGATGCCGGCGGCCACGGCCAGCCCCGGCAACACCTGGAAGTAATACCTGGGAAAGAACCGCGCCCCCAGCACCACCGCCACCAAGCTCACCGCGACCCACACCACCGTCCGCCGCTCCCGCTTCGCCGCCATCCCCACCACCAGCGCCCCGTGAAATCCCATCCAGGCCAGCGTCCGCTCCACCCCCAGCCTCCAGGGATGCTCGCTGAACGCCGCCCCGGCGTACGCCGCCCCCCAGCGCCATACCTGCTCCCAGTATCCATCGAGCGACCCGCACGCCACCAGGCCCGCCAGCCCCCCCAGCCAGAACCCGGCCAACAGCATCCGAACCTGTCCCAGGGCCAGCGCCCCCGCCACCGCCACCAGCACGGCCTTGGTATTCAGATGAAACGCCAAGCCCGCCACCACCCCCGCCCACAGCGGACGCCCCGACGCCAGCAGCCAGAACGTCGCCAGATGCGGCAGCACCAGCAGCAGATCCGCCGCCAGCGGCACCGTCGCCGACGGCACGTAGAAGCACGTGAAGAACGCCAGAAAGAACGCTGTCCACCGCGCCGCCGGCTCCACGTCCAGACGCCGGACCAGTGAGTATCCGGTCACCACCACTGCCAATATGTAGAGGACACCGATCAGCCGCAGCCCATACCCGCTATAGCCCGCCAGCTTCAGGACTCCTACATAGAACCAGGCCAGCAGCGGCGGCTTGTCGAACCAGATGTCCCGGTACAGCGACCCGCCCCCCAGCATCTGCTGCGCCACCGCCAGCGGCAGCCCCTCCTCCGCCCACCGCACCTCGGTCTGAAACATACGACCGAACAGCACCAGGGCGACCAGCGCCAGCCAGAACCGCAGGCGTTCCTCTCTCATTCCACTTCGCGCACGTCGACGCCCAGTCGCCCGGCGGCCAGCCGCACCCGCAGCCGCTGGCCCGGCCGCGTTTGCTTCGACCGCCGCACCAGTCCTCCGCGCTCATCCTGGACGATGGCGTACCCCCGCTCCAGCACCCCCAGCGGACTAAGCTGCCCAAGCTGCGCCGCCAGCGACTCGACCCGCCCCCGCAGCCGCTCCAAACGCCGCGGGGTCGCTGCCTCCAGCCGCCCCGCCAACCCCTCCACGCGCCCCGCTAGCCTTTGCAGCCGCCTTTGCATGCCCGGCTCCAGTGCCCCGGCCAGCCGCATCCACCGCTCGCGCTGCGCCGCCAGCCGTACCCGCGGATCCTGCCCCCGCACCCGTGCCGCCACCAACGCCAGCCGCCGCTCCCACCCCAGCAGCCGCCGCCGCATCCGCTCCCGCAGCCGGACCTCCACGTCGTCGATCCTCTGCGCCGCCAGCATCACCCGATACTGCAACGCCCTACCCAGCCTCTCCTCCAGCCCCTCCACCTGCTCGACGAACTGCGCCCGCGGCCGCACCGCCAGCTCGGCCGCCGCCGACGGCGTCGGCGCCCGCAGGTCGGACACGAAGTCCGCGATGGTGAAGTCCGTCTCGTGCCCCACCGCCGAGATCACCGGCATCGCGCATCCCGCGATCGCCCGCGCGACCTTCTCATCGTTGAACGGCCATAGGTCTTCCAGCGACCCTCCCCCGCGCCCCACGATCACCAGTTGCGCCCAACCGCTCCGGCTGAAGTACTCGATGGCCTCACAGATATCCCCCGCCGCCTCCTCTCCCTGCACCCGCACCGGATAGAGGCGCAGGTGCAATCCCGGAAACCGCCTCGTCAGGATGCGCACCATGTCCGCGATCACCGCCCCGCGCGGCGACGTCACCATTCCGATCCGCCGCGGCAGCAGCGGCAGCGGACGCTTCCGCGCCGCGTCGAACAACCCCTCCGCCGCCAGCTTCTTCTTCAACTGTTCGAACGCGACCTGCAAGGCGCCCGCCCCCCTCGCCTCCAGGTGCTCCACCACCATCTGATACTCGCCCCGCACCTCGTAAACCGTGATTTTCCCCCGCGCCAGCACCGCCAGCCCGTCGTCCGGCCGGAACTTCAGGTAGCGCGCGCTCATCTTGAACAGCACGCACTTCAACTGCGCCGCCGCGTCCTTCAACGTGAAGTAGTAATGACCACTGGGAGCCAGGCGGAGGTTGGAGATTTCGCCGTCCACCCAGACGTCGAGGAACTCCTGCTCCAGGTACTCGCGGATGGCGGCGTTGATCTCGCTCACCGTCCAGGTCTTCCGCTCGGGCAGGAAGTTGAGGCTAAACTGGGTCATGCCGATCCGCCCCATTGTAACCCGCCGCGCCTTCCTCGCCGCCCTGGCTCGCCGTCCGGTCTCGACGGTCACGGGGCCCATTTCTCCCAGCCGCCTGGGCGTCACCCTCATGCATGAGCACCTCATCGTCGACTTCGGCGGCACGCGCCAATACAACCCGGAGGAGGTTTTCCAGACCGCCCTCCCCCACCTGCGCGACCTCCGCGCCGCCGGCTGCCGCACCCTCGTCGAGCCCACCCCCGAGCACATCGGCCGCGACGCCGCCATCCTTCGCCGCCTCTCCCAAGCCTCCCGGCTGAACATCCTCTGCGCCACCGGCATCTACGGCGCGGCCAGCCAGAAATACATCCCCGACTTCGCCCACCGCGAAACCGCCGAGCAGCTCGCCCTCCGCTACGAGGCCGAGTTCCGCAATGGTATTGGCACAACCGGCATCCGTCCCGGACTCATCAAGACCGGCGTCAACCGCGCCCCCCTCCCCGAGATCGAGCGCAAGCTGGTCCGCGCCGCCGCCCTGGCCAGCAAGGCCACCGGACTCCCGGTCGCCTCCCACACCGGCCCCGGCCCCGCCGCCCTGGAACAACTCGAGATCTTCGCCGCCGCCGGCGTTCCCGCGTCATCCTTTATATGGGTTCACGCCCACAACGAGAAGGATCACGACCTCCATCTAAAGGTCGCCCGCGCCGGTGCCTGGGTGGAGTTCGACGGCCTCCGCGACACCACCCTGGACTGGCACATCGACTGTGTCCGCACCATGAAAGGGGCCGGCCTGCTCCACCGCACCCTCATCTCCCACGACGCCGGCTGGTACCACGTCGGTGAGCCCCAAGGCGGCAACTACCGCGGCTACACGTATCTCTTCCGCGAGTTCCTCCCGCGTCTGAAATGGTCTCAGTCTGATGTCAATCAGTTATTGGTAGGGAACCCTCGGGTGGTCTGCTCTCCGACCGCCTGAACGATGGAGAACACCAACGCCCCCGAGGCGCGGCCTTCTTTGTAGCCGCGGTACACCGAGTACAAGCTCCGGGGCAGCCCCATCCACAGGGCCCCCACCAGCAACGCCGTAATGGTGATGTACCGAACTCGTTTCACATAGATAATGACGCTCCAAGTGGGCGATTAGTTAGCACCCCTCCGGTATAATTACAGCCAAGCTCAATGGCCCTGTCTATCGGAACCCGTCTTGGCCCGTATGAGATCCTGGCCCCGCTCGGCGCCGGCGGCATGGGCGAGGTCTACAAGGCGAAGGACACCCGCCTCGACCGCATCGTGGCCGTCAAGATCCTGCCCGCTCATCTGGCTGCTCAGCCCGAGTCCCGCCAGCGTTTCGAGCGCGAAGCCCGCGCCATCTCGCAGCTCAACCACCCCCACATCTGCGTCCTGCACGACATCGGCTGCGACAACGGCATCGACTTCCTGGTCCTCGAATATCTGGAAGGCCAGACCCTGGCCGTGCGCCTGCAAGCCGGACCGCTGCCGCTCCCGGAAGCTCTCCGCTTCGCCATCCAGATTGCTGACGCTCTCGACAAGGCTCACCGCCAGGGCGTCACCCACCGCGATCTCAAGCCCGGCAACATCATGCTGACCAAGTCCGGGGCCAAGCTGCTCGACTTCGGGCTCGCCAAGTTCGGGCCAGTCATCGATACCCTCACCGCGGCCTCGCTCACCAACCAGGGCGCGGTGCTAGGTACGGTTGCGTACATGTCTCCGGAGCAGTTCGCAGGCCAGGAAGCCGATGCCCGCAGCGACCTCTTCTCCTTCGGCGCTGTGCTCTATGAAATGGTCACCGGAAAGCGGGCCTTCCACCCGCCGCTAGCGTCCGATCTGGACCCGCTTTCCCCTCCCGCCCTAGACCACCTGGTCCAAACCTGCCTGGCCCGGGACCCCGATCAACGCTGGCAAAGCGCCGCCGACCTCCGAACGCAACTCACCTGGCTAACCACCGCCGCCTCCGTCCCCCCAACACCCATCATCCATCACCCATCACCCACCCCGTGGCTCTTGGCCGCCGTCGCCACGTTGGCCGCAGTGGTTCTCGCCGTGATCCTCCTCCGCCGCCCGGCTGCCGAACTGCGCGCTGTCCGGTCCTTTGTGCCGCCCCCCTCCAAGGCCTCCTTCGACGCGATGGGTCCGCTGGCCGCCCCGGTCGCCCTTTCGCCCGATGGCCGCCGCCTGGTCTTCGCCGCCAACGCCGCCGATGGCAAGCGCCTGCTGTGGGTGCGCGCTCTGGACGCGGTCGTCCCGCAGCCCCTCTCCGGAACCGAAGGCGCCCACTATCCTTTCTGGTCCCCCGACAGCCGCTGGATCGCCTTCTTCGCCGGCGGCAAACTCCGTCGCATGGAAGCTACCGGAGGCCCTACCCAAGTCATCTGCGACGCTGAGGAAGGCCGGGGCGGGACCTGGAACCGCGAGGATGTCATCGTCTTCAGCCCCTACTTCACCAACCCGCTCTACCGCGTGACTGCCCACGGCGGGCCGCCTGCCGCGGTGACCCGCCTCGATACCAGCCGCCAGGAATCCAACCACCGCTGGCCTCAGTTCCTGCCCGACGGCCGCCACTTCGTGTTCACGGCGATGCAACCCGGTGTCAACCTCGAGAGCGAAAGCTTCGGCATCTACGTCGCTTCCCTGGATTCCCCGCAGCCCGTCCTGCTCACGCGCGCCCTCTCCAACGCCGTCTACGCCTCCGGGTACCTGCTGTACGCCCGCCAGGGCAATCTGCTCGCTCATCCCTTCGACCCCGACCGCCGCCGCTTCACCGGCGACCCTTTCCCCATCGCCGAGCAGTTGCAGCTCTGGGCCTCCGGCGTTCGCGCCACCTTCGCAGTCTCCGACAACGGCGTCCTGGCCTACATGGGTGGGTCCCCCACGGCCTCGCGCCTGCTGTGGTTCGACCGCGACGGCCGGCAGAGCAGCGCCTTGGGAGAACCGGCCAATTTTGGCAGTCTCTCCCTCTCCCGCGACGGCCTCCACCTCGCCGTTGAAGTATTGGACCAGCAGGGCGGCAACCAAATCTGGCTGTCCGAGTCCTCTCGCGACGTGCGTACCCGCTTCACCGCCAACTTCGTCCATGCGCGCCCCTCCTGGTCCCCCGACGCCTCCCAGGTCGCCTTTGCCTCCACTCGCAAAGGCCAATTCGACGTGTATCGCAAGTCTCTATCCGGCGGCGACGAAGGACCCCTGATCCAATCACCCTGGCAAAAGTACCCGGATAGCTGGTCGCCCGACGGCCGCTGGCTCGTCTACGAGGTCTTGAATCCCCAAACGCGATGGGATCTCTGGGCGCAACCGCTCACCGGCGACGCCAAGCCGTTTGCCGTCTCGGAAACGGACTCGGAGGAACGCTACGCCCAGATTTCTCCTTCCGGACGCTGGATCGCCTATGACTCCAACGAATCGGGCCGGTACGAGGTATACCTTTCCGCCTTTCCCGGTCCGGCCGGGGCCAAGCGGCGGGTCTCGACCGCGGGCGGCTCCTACGCTCGCTGGCGCGCCGACAGCCGCGAGTTGTTCTACCTGTCGCTCGATAACCAGATCATGGCCGTCGAGATCGGAGACAACATCGGGACCCCACGCGTCTTGTTCCCCACCCGCGCCGCCCGCGTGCCGTTTCCCTATGACGTCTCCCCCGACGGCAAGCGCTTCCTGGTCAATAGCCTGGAGCAGGACTCCAACCCCTTAACCCTGGTGCTGAACTGGACCGCCGACCTGCGCCGCTAGCCGGCCGGCGCCGAGCCGCGACCGTAAGCGAGCGGAGGGTTCGGCTAACCACACCATCCGCTCCCTTGAGGTCGCGGTTCCGTGCGAAAATCAGAGCTGTGGATTTCCCCGAGAATCTGGCCGGGATCACCGATCCGGACCAGTTGCTGCAAGCGACCATCCAACACTTCCAAGTCGAGACCGGTACTCTCCACTTGCTAGGCCCCGACGGCCTTCTTCATCTGCGCGCGTCTGCCGGCTCGCTCCCGCCGCCGGTGATGGAGGCGATCCGCACGATCCCCGTCGGCAAAGGCATCGCCGGCCAAGCCGTCGCCCTCGCCCGTCCGGTCAGCATCTGCAATATCCAAACCGACACCAGCGGCGTCGCTCGCCCCGGCGCCCGGCAGACCGGGGTACAGTCCTCCCTCTGCGTCCCGCTTATGGTCGGCGAACAGCCCGTCGGCGCTCTGGGCATCGGTACTGCCCGGGAACGCGACTTTACCGCGGCTGAAGTCAGCCTGCTGCTGGAGGCCGCCCGCACGATCGGACAAACTCTATGGAACTCGTAACCCTGCAAGGCCGCGTCACCACCGACAACCCGCTGCTGCGGCTCTCCTCCCGCGACAACGTCGCCGTGGCCCGCGCCAACCTCAACGCCGGCGACAACCTCACCTTCGAGGGCGCCGCTCTGCCCCTGCTCAACAACGTGTCCATGGGTCACAAGGTCGCCGTGCAGGAAATCCCCGAGGGCGCCAACGTCTATAAGTATGGAGAAGACATCGGCACCGCCCGCCGCTTCATCCCCCGCGGCGAGTGGGTCCATACTCACAACGTCCGGTTCGACGTCAAAGATCGCGACTGGGCCTTCTCGACCAACGTGAGCGACCTGAGCGACATCCCGTTCGCCGAGCCGCGGACGTTCCTCGGCTACCCGCGCGCCGACGGCCGCGTGGGCACCCGTAACTACATCGCCGTAGCCGGCGCCTCCAACTGCGCCGCCCACGCCGTCAGCGAGATCGAGGCCTTCTTCCGTAACGAAGATTTCTCCGGGACCAACATCGACGGCGTCATGTGCTTCCCCCACGGCGACGGCTGCGGTCACAGCGAGGGTCCCGACACCGAGCAGCTCCGCCGCACCATCGACGGCGTCATGAACCACCCCAACGTGGCCGCCGCCATCATCGTCGGTCTGGGCTGCGAGGTCAACCAGATCAGCTATTACCTGCCGGAAGGGAGCAACGGCAGCGGCTTCCGCCGCGGCTTCACCCTGCAGGAATCCGGCGGCACGCAGAACGTCGTCCAGGACGGCGCCAAGGCCATCCGCGAGATGCTGGACCAGATCGGAAAACTCGAGCGCGTCTCCGTCCCGGTGTCAAAGATCATCCTGGGCACCAACTGCGGCGGCTCGGACGGCTTCTCCGGCATCACTGCCAATCCGGCCCTGGGCTACTGCTCCGATCTGCTGGTGAAGCTGGGCGGCGCCAGCGTCCTGGCCGAGACCCCCGAGATCTACGGCGCCGAGCACCTGCTCACCCGCCGCGCCCGCACCCGCGAGATCGGCGAAAAGCTCCTCCAGAAGATCGCCTGGTACAAAGAATACGTAGCCCGCTTCGGCGGCAGCTTCGACGACAACCCCTCGCCCGGCAACAAGGCCGGCGGCCTCACCAACATCGCCGAGAAATCGCTGGGCGCGGCCATCAAGGGCGGCACCGCGCCTCTCGACGGCGTCCTCGACTACGCCGAGCGCATCGCCACCTCCGGCTTCCTGTTCATGAATACCCCCGGCCACGACCCCCACTCGCTGACCGGCCTCGCCGCCGGCGGGTCCAACATCATGATCTTCACCACCGGCCGCGGCTCGGCCATCGGTTTTCCCACCATCCCGGTCATTAAAGTCGCCACCAATTCCAAGACCTATAACAACATGCGCGGCAACATGGACCTCAACGCCGGCACCATCGCCGACGGCGAGGAAGACATCCGCCAGGTAGGCGAGCGCATGTACCGCTTCCTGATCGAGGTGGCCAGCGGCCGCCGCACCTTCGCCGAGCAGCTCGGCCACCGCGAGTTCGTCCCCTGGAGAATCGGCCCGGTGATGTGACCATGGTAGGCGAGACGCTGGCCCATTATCGAATCCTGGAAAAGCTCGGCGAGGGCGGCATGGGCGTGGTGTACAAGGCCCTGGACACGCACCTGGACCGCTTTGTCGCCCTGAAGGTCCTGCCGCCGGAGAAGATGTCCGATCCCGAGCGCAAGCGCCGCTTTGTGCTGGAAGCCCGGGCCGCCTCCGCCCTCAATCACCCCAACATCGTGGTTATACACGATATCGATACGGCCCGAGGCGTCTCCTTCATCGCCATGGAGTACGTCGAGGGACAGTCCTTGAGCCGGCGCATTGGCGGCCAGGGACTCCCGATCGACGAGGCCCTCGACTACGCGGCGCAGATCTCGGACGCCCTGGCGGCCGCGCATGCCGCCGGCATCGTCCACCGCGACATCAAGCCCGCTAACGTCATGGTGACCGCGGCGCCGGTTGCGGGGCGGGTGAAAGTTCTCGACTTCGGCCTGGCCAAGCTAACCGAGCATCACCCCGCCAGCGAAGAGGCGCTCACCGCCACGAGTGACCCGGCCACCGAGCCGGGCGTCATCCTGGGCACGGTCTCCTACATGTCACCCGAGCAAGCCGTGGGCAAGTCCGTAGACGCCCGCTCCGACGTTTTCTCCCTGGGCGCGGTGCTCTACGAAATGGTGGCCGGCCGCCGGCCCTTCCAGGGCGACTCCCAGATGGCCACCCTCCTGGCCATCGTCCACCAGGCCCCCGCGCCACTCCAACATCTGCCTCCGGAACTGGAGCGCCTCCTGCGGCGCTGCCTCGAAAAGGACCCCGGCGCCCGCTACGCCGCCGCCGGCGAGCTGCACCAGCAACTGGTTTCCTGCCAGGCGCGACTGGCAGTCCATCGCCGGCGGTCGGCGTTGTGGCGGCCGCGGCGCCTGGTTCCGGCCTGCCTATTGCTCCTTGCTATAGTCGTTGCCGCCGGGCGCTGGTACCAGCGCTCTGCGCGGGCGCGCTGGGCCAACAGCGAGGGTATTACGGAAATCCGGCGACTGGTGGACGATCAGAAATATGTCGAGGCGTTTCGAGTGGCCGAGGAAGTCGAGCGCTATGCGCCGCAGAACCAGGCCCTGGCGGCGCTGTGGCCCCGGATGTCCCGCACCGTCACCCTCCGGACGACGCCGCCGGGCGCGCAGGTCTACGTCAAGGACTACACCAACCCGAGCGGGGAATGGCGCTTGCTCGGCCCCTCCCCGATCGAGCGCGCCAGGATAGCGCTCCAATATTGCCGCTGGCGCATCGCCAAAGAGGGGTTTGAGACCATCGAGGCCGCCGACCCCTTTCCGCCCTTCGGCGCGGCGGCGGCCCAGCCGCTGGAGTTCCCGCTGGCCGCCACAGGCTCGCTACCGGCCGGTATGGTCCGGGTGCCCGCGCGCCAGTTCCGGCATCCGCTGGGCTCGTTCGGCCTCCCGGGAGAACCGCATCTGGCGGGCTTTCTGCTCGACAAGTTCGAGGTCACCAACAAGCAGTACAAACAGTTCGTCGACGGCGGTGGATACGGCAAGCTGCGCGACTTTGTCGACGCCACCGGAAGGCCCGGACCTTCGACCTGGGCCCTGGGAACCTACCCCGACGGACAGGACGATTACCCGGTCGGCGGCGTGAGCTGGTACGAGGCTGCGGCCTACTGCGAGTCCGCCGGCAAGACGCTTCCGACGCTGTTTCACTGGGCCCAGGCCGCCGGCGTCCAGGCGCTGGATTACCTCATCCCTCTTAGTAATATCGGAACCAAGAGTCTCGCCAAGGTCGGAGCCCATCAGGGCCTCAGCCCGTACGGCGCCTACGACATGGCCGGAAACGTCAAGGAGTGGTGCTGGAATGCCGCCGGGAGCCAGCGGTTCATTCTCGGCGGCGCCTGGAACGAGGCCGGCTACATGTTCGGCGATCCGGACGCCCGCTCGCCCGCCGACCGCTCCCCCGCCAACGGATTTCGCTGCGCCCGCTACGACGATCCCCGGGCCATTCCGGCGGAGCTCACCGGGCCCCTGCGGCGGGAAAGGCGGGACTATAGCCGGGAGCAGCCCGTGTCCGGCCAGGTGCTGGAGGCCTACAAGGGCCTGTTCTCCTACGATCGCACGCCGTTGAACGCCAAAGTCGAATCCGTGGACGAGAGCGCGGAACACTGGATCCGGGAGAAGATCACCTTCGACGCCGCTTACGGGAAAGAACGCGTCCCTGCTTATTTGTTTCGGCCGAAATCGGGGACTCCACCCTACCAGACGCTCGTCTACTTCCCCGGAGCGGGGGTCGAGAACATCCCCTCCAGCGCCAACCTGAGCGGCCTGGGTGACATAGAACCACTGGTCCGGAGCGGGCGCGCGGTCCTCTATCCGATCTATCAGGGCACCTACGAGCGCCTGGTCCGCGAAGGCGCCAGAGCACCGGTTTACTTGAGCCTGGACGCCCCCGTATTGGCCGGGCCCGGCGCCTACCGGGACAAGGCGGTGATGATGGGCAAGGACCTTTTCCGCGCGATCGATTATCTGGAAACCCGCGCCGATGTGCAAAGAGACCGCCTCGCCTACTTCGGGAATAGTATGGGTGCTCGCGTCGGCTCGATGTTCCTGACGGTAGATCCTCGCTTCCGGACGGCGGTATTCCTCAACGGAGGCCTGCATCTGCTGCCGAAGCGCTTCCGTGCCGTCGAAGCGGACGAGTTCCAGTACGTCTCCCGCGTCAAGATCCCCGTGCTGATGATCAACGGCCGGTACGATTTCTTGTTCTCCGTGGACGAATCCCAGCGCGCCCTGTTTCGCCTGCTCGGAACCCCCGAGCGCGACAAGCGCCAGGTCCTCTACGACCGGGGTCACAGCACGCCATTCGTGTCCCACGACGAAGTCCGGGAGATCCTCGACTGGCTGGATCGTTACCTGGGAAAGGTGAATTAGAGGGGAAGGTAACGGCACGCTACGTGCTGGTCTGTTGCCGGAGGACCAGCTATGCGCGTCATTCTCGCTTTCGTTCTGTTCACCTCATGGGCCTTTGCGGAAGATCCGACCAAGCAGATCAAGATTGTCCCGATCGAGCCGCGGGCGGACCATATGGTGAACGGGCAGCAGTTGTATCGCGAATACTGCGCCGTTTGCCACGGCCGTACCGGCAAGGGAGACGGTCCGGCGGCCGAGGCTCTCAAAATGCCGCCTGCCAATCTCACCACTCTGGCCGCCGGCAATGGGGGCAAATTCCCCACCTTCGCCGTCGGCGTAACCATTAAGGGGGAGCAGACCGTCGCGGCCCACGGCGCCACCGACATGCCCATCTGGGGTCCCGTGTTCCGCCAGATGAGCGCCGATCAGAGAGTCGGTGAGTTGCGCGTCGCCAACCTGGTGAAGTTCATCGAGACGATGCAGGCTAAGTAGGGCGGAGCGAGACCAGAAAGGGCCGGTCGGCAACCTGGCCGCGGTAGCTCTCGGCCCAGCGGCCGGGGATCGCGGTCCGGCAGTGGGGACACCGGCCCTCCCCGGTGAGCCGGTACTCGCGGATCCGGTAGCCCCAGCGTCCTACCACCACCTTCCGGCAGGAGGGGCAACGGGTGTTCTCCAGGTCGCCGACCTCGCCGGGGAGGTTGCCCGCATACACGTAGCGCAATCCCACGCTCCGCCCGATCTCCGCCGCCCGCAGCAGCGTCTCGGTCGGCGTATCGTCCGGCTCGGTCATCTTGTAGTCCTGGTGGAAGGCGGTGACGTGCCAGGGAATATCGGGCGAGATGCCGGCCAGGAACTCGGCCAAGCGGCGCAGTTCCTCGTCCGAGTCGTTGAAGCCGGGGACGACGAGAGTCACGATCTCCAGCCAGAAGCCCATCTGGTGGATGCGGCGGATACTGTCCAGGATGGGCTCGATCCGGCCTCCCAGGTCCCGGTAGTGGCGGTCATCGAAGCTCTTCAGGTCGACTTTGTAGAGATCGGTCCACGGCCGGATGTATTCGAGCACCTGGGGCGTGGCATTGCCGTTGGAGACGAAACCGGTCAGCAGGCCCCGGTCGCGCGCTTCCCGGAAGACGGCCACGGCCCACTCGGCGGTGATGAGGGGCTCGTTGTAAGTGGAGACCACCACCTCGCCGCCCATCTCCACCGCCCGGGCGGCCATCTGCTCCGGGGTGACCGGCCGGGGCCGGGACACGGCCTGGGGATCTCGAATAGCCTGGCTGGTCACCCAGTTCTGGCAGTAGGCGCAGTGCAGGTCGCAGCCCAGCATACCGAAGCTGAACGCCAGCGCCCCCGGACGGACATGGAAGAACGGCTTCTTCTCGATGGGATCGCATTGGACGCCGGCTACATAGCCCCACGGCACGTGCAGCCGACCGCCGCGATTGAACCGCACCTTGCACACTCCCGCCTGTCCCTCGGCGATGGGACACCGGTGCCCGCAGGCGTAGCAGCGGAGGCGGTGGCGCTCGATCGGTTCCCACAGATCGCCGACCCGGGTATTCTCCGCCAGGATCTCAGCCAGCGTCGGCATGGCAGGTGCTTCCAGTATACCGAACCGCGACCGTCAGGGAGCGGATCCCCGATTTGCCGAGATTTGCCGAACCCTCCGCCCCGTTGAAGACGCGGCGAAGAACCGGCGAAACTGCCCGGCCGTACCGGCCGCGTCTTCATCACCTTTGGTGGGCCGCAGGCCCCTGGGGCACTCCCTCACGGTCGCGGTTCGGCGCACCTGTTAGCATGGGACGTGGGCTTCGAGGTCCAGATCGAGAAGCTGGTCTACGGCGGTCGCGGCCTGGCCCGCTGGAACGGACGCGTCGTCCTGACCCCCTTCGTCATACCCGGCGAGCGGGTCCTGGCCGAGCCCGAGCGCGAGTCACCCGGCCTGATCTCCGCCCGCCTCCTCCAACTAGAAACCCCGGATCCCGCCCGCCTCCCCGCCCCCTGCCCGTATTTCCAGCGCTGCGGCGGCTGTCATTACCAGCACCTGCCCTACGAAAGACAGCTCGCGGCCAAGCGCGACATTCTGCTCGAAACTCTGGCCCGCCTGGGACGCCTCGAGTGGACCGGCCCCGTCGACCTCTTCTCCGCCGACCCCTGGGCCTACCGCAATCGCACCCAGCTCCACCTCGCCAAGCGTGGCCCCCGGTTTGACATCGGCTATTTTGAGCACGGCTCCCACCGCCTCTGTCCCATCGAGTCCTGCCCGGTCAGTTCCCCGCCTCTCAACCGGGCCATCACGGCCCTGGCCCGCCTCGGCCCCGACCGGCGGTTCCCCGACTTCCTCCACTCCGTCGAACTCTTTACCAATGAACACGATCTTCTCCTGACCGTACTCGAAAGCGACCGCCCCATCAGCCGCCGCTTCTTCGAGTGGTGCGCCGCCGAGATAGAGGGCCTCTCCACCGCTCCCTTCCTCGAATACTCCGCCGGACCCGACGTCTTTCGGGTCAGCAGCCGGTCGTTCTTCCAGATCAACCGCCATCTGGTCTCTCGTCTCCCCGAGGCCGCGCTGGGCGATAGCACCGGCGCCGTGGCTCTCGATCTTTACGCCGGCGTCGGCCTGTTCACTCTGCCGCTGGCCCGCCGCTTCGAGCGCGTGGTCGCTCTCGACGCCGGCCGCAGCGCCATCGCCGACCTTACCTTCAACGCCCAGCGCGCCGGCCTCCCCATAGAGGCCCACCACGGCTCCGCCGACCGTTTCCTCGCCGCTTACGAAGGCGCCGCCGACTTCGTCCTCGCCGATCCCCCGCGCACCGGCCTCGGTCTCGCCGTCACCGACTCCCTCATTCGTATACGCCCGCGCGCTCTCACCATCGTCTCCTGCGACCCCTCCACCCTGGCCCGCGACCTCCGCGCCCTCACCGCCGCCGGCTTCGCCCTCCGGTCCGTGAAAATAGTCGATTTATTCCCCCAAACCTTCCATATTGAGAGCATAATAGAACTGCAATCCGGATGAAGTATCCGCTGATTGCGCCGCTGGCCGCGTTTTCGGCTGGAATTATGGCGGCGCAATACACCCAGTTTTCCTTCC